>JBBQXV010000127.1:0-24859 GCA_038209335.1 Polyangiales bacterium
CGACGTGCACGTCGTCGGGATCGAGTTGTTGCCTGTCTTGATGATCGCGTCCGGCGCGCAGAAGCCGGTGTTGTTCGCGCAGTGCGCGAGCTGCGACTGCACCGAAACGGGGACCTCCGCGGCGGGCAAGCAGTGCGAGCCGCTGCAGCCGCCGTTGTCGCACGCGGGGAGCGTGCTGGGATTGATGACGTCGGGCCCGGTCCACGGGCACGTCAATACAGTCGGGGGATGCGCGGGGTGATCGCACGCGAGGCCGCACGCGCCCGTCGGCATCATCGGATCGGTGGCGACCGGATTGAAACACGGCGAGCACTTCTCGCCGGCCGCGCAGACGTCTTGCGGCAAGAGGCTCGCTTGGGCCGCGACCGCGGGCAGGCACGTCGAGAGGCATCGCCCCTCGGAGCCCGCCACCGACGTGCACGACTTCGGAAGCCCTGCGCCCGCCGACGCGATGAAGCTGTCCGGCGCGCAGAACCCCGGCGCCCCCATCGCCATGCACGACGCGAGCTGGCTCTGCACCGCCGTCGGCACGAGGCCCGCGGGCAAACAGTGCGCGCCGTTGCACGCGGGGCCGCACGCCGAGAACGTCGTCGGATCGAGGAGCGGCGGTCCCGTGTACGGACACGTCGGCCCGCCGCTGCCGTCGGTCGCGCCGTCGACGAGGCCGGCGTCGCCGCCGCACACCAACGTCGAGAGGCTGCACGCGCCGGTCGGCATGCTCGTCAGCGGGTTGATGCACGGGACGCACAGCTCGCCCTGTCCGCACGTCTCCGGCTTCAAGAGCGCCACGCTCGGATCGCCGGAGACCTTGTTGATGCACTTGCTGAGGCAGACGCCCGCGAGCGTCTTCGCGATGAGCGTCGTCGTGCACGTCGCCGGGACGTACTGGCTGCCCTTCGTGATGATGGGATCGGGGACGCAGAGGCCGGTCGCGCACGTCGTGAACTGATCTTGGATCGCCGGAGGGATCGAGGCCTTCGGCACGCAATGCGACGGTCCGTTCGTGCAGCAGCCGGAGCCGGGGAGGGTCGAGGGATCTTGTCCGGGGTAACCGGAGCAACCCACCTGCGGCGGGCCGTCGGCGCCGATGATCATCGCGTCGGGCGTGTCGTCGCCGCCGGTCGTCGCGTCGTCGCCTGCGTCGACGGTGGTCGCCGAGTCGCTGCTCCCGCAGCCTGCGGTGATGGCTGTCGCCACGAACGCCGTCGCGAACAGCACAGCGAGCACAGATCTCGTCATCGCCACCATGAATCCTCCACGCCTTCCCCGATCGACTCGCCCCGGTAAGTCGAACGGGGAGCAGATAGCGCGGCCCGCGCGTCGGCGCACGCTCCATCGCCGAGCTTGCTCGCGATGAGCGTGCCTTCTTCGAGGAGCATCGCTGCGCTCAGTGAAGCTTCAGCGAGACAGCATACCCCGCGTCGCGCAGATGGCGCCGTGGGCGGAAGCGGGTACTCGTTGGCATCCTGACAAAGCGTGATTGTTCGCGCGCGTCACGGCTCCAGCTCGGGATACCGCCGGAAGATTCCATTCTCGTTGAACGAGACCCGGCGCGGTGACACGAGGTACTTCGCGATCCGTGGACGAGCCGCGACGCGCGCGCGCAGCTCGCGCAAGCGCGGCGACTCGCGGAGCACGCGCGACGTCGTCTTCGGGAACGCGTAGTCGAGACCTTGGAGCACTTGGAAGAGCGACAAGTCGGGATACGACAGCGCGCGCCCGAGCAAGTACGCGCCGCCGCTCTTGCCGAGGACGCGCTCGAAGTAACCGAGGTACTTCGGAATGCGTTCGGCGGTGAACGCGGCGGCGCGCTTCTTCGCTTCACGCTTTTGATCTTCGTAACGGAGGCCGGTCGCGATCGGGTGATGCGTATCGTGCGTCTCCGAGACGATGTCACCGATCGTGAGCTGATGTTGGTTCGCGGTGTAGAGCGCCGCGTCGCCGCGCGGCACGAGGCCGTGGCGCGGACCGAGGTAGAGAAGAATGTTCGCCGTCTGCGCGACGACGAGCTTCCCCGCGACGAGGAACGGCGGCGCGAACGGCGCCGGTAGCGCTGCGTTCATGCGCTTCATGAGGGCCGCGACACCGCGCGGACCGCGCGCGACGTCGACATACGGCGCGCCCGCCTCTTCGAGCGCGAGTCGCACGAGCTCGCCGCGTCCTTGAATGCCCGGCCAGTAATGGAGCTCGTAGGCTTTCGTCATCGCGTCCTCGCGCGCGAACTGCATCGCGTAGGTCAGGGCGTGTCGGCGACGCACGCTTGGTCTTGCGAGTAGCACATGCCGGCGGTGCCCGCGTCGCCCGCGTCCGTCGGAGGATCTTGCGAATCGTTGACGCACTTGTCGCACGCCGCCCCGCTGGTCTCGCAGACCGCGCCGGGGGTCGAGGGGCACGCGAGATCGATGCAGTCGCCGAGCGCTTTGTAGAGCGACTTCCCTTGCGTCGTCGCGTTGGCCTTGCATGCGTCCGAGCACGCCTGCGTCGTACAAGCGTTGTCGCACTGGAGGAGGCCGAGGCATCCCGTCGTGGCGCCGCCGCTGTCGCCCGTCGTCGAGGTGTCGCCCGTGCCCGCGTCGAGCTGACCGCCGCCGTCGTGTCCGCCGCTGCCGTCGTGCGCGCTGCTGTCGCCCGCCGCGCCTCCGTCGTCCGTCGTGCCCGACGTCGTCGTCGAAGAGCAGCCACCCACGACCAGCAAACCCGCAACCGCACACGCCAAGGACTTCATCATCATCGTCTCCGTTGTTCGAAAAGGCTCGCCCTCATCGAGGGCGGGCGGTTCTTATCGCGTGTCGCGAATCCGCGCAACGAAGGACACCTCGCCCGCCAGAGCGCGACGAGGACATCGGGCGGCCCGGTGAGCATCTCGTCGCTGTCAACGCGGTGCGGCGCTCGGCGTACGATGCCGCGCCTCATCTCGAGGAACAAGGGGGTCCGTTGGATCGCCGCGGGCAGGGCGAAGGGGGCACGTCTCGGCGGTTCGCGGCGTGTCCGCGCTCGGCACGAATCAGCGTCGTCCGTACACGTAGAGCCCATCGTGCGTCGCGAGGAAGACCTTGCCGCGCGCGATCGTCGGCGCCGCGAACTTCGCGTACTTCGGAATGTCGTCCTTGTAGAGCTGCGTGAGCGTCTCCGCATCGAAGGCGTAGAAGCGTCCGGGCACCGTGACGTCCTCGGCGGTGCAGTACGTCACCGCGCCGCAGCTGTACGAGTCGTTGCCCTGAATGGTCCCCCACACGATCCCCGTCCCCGCGCGATTTCCGTTCGCGGAGATCGAGAGCACGCCGCCCGGCATCGAATCCTTCGGTGCGCGCACCGGCCCCTTGAGCGGCGCCGTGATGTCCGACGCGACGAAGCGCTGCGTGCTGAGGTCGAACCGGTAGCGCCGCAGGTAGTCCTTCTCGCCCCAGACGTAGACGTTGCCGATCGTCGTGCTCGCGCCGCGCCACCAGACGGGCGCGCCGTGAATGTGCGGGGCGTAGAACGTCGAGTGGGGGTAGTCCCAGACGGTCACGTAGCAATCGACGGTGGGCTCCTTCGTGAGATCGCAGTGCGGGCGCGTCTCGGTCGGAAGCTTCTCGCGGTACGTGTTGTGGACCGCCTGGAACTCCTGGAGATCCGTCATCGACGAGCGATCGAGAAGATAGAAGCGCCCAGTCTTCCCGCCGCCAACCAACGTGTTCGTCCCTGGAATGAGGAGCGCACCCGACGAGCCGAGGTCCATGTCGGCCCGCTTTCGAGTCCAGAACGGATCGTAGACGTTGTCCGGCGAGAACGATCCGAGCGGCGACAGCGTGCCGGGTTGTAGCCGAACCATGCTGTCTTCGTAGTTGACGCGCGTCGTCGCCGGGCTCGTCGAATTGGCGCTGAGAAAGTAAATGCCGTTCCCGTCCGCGGAGAGACCGGTGCCCGCTTGCCAGATGCCGCCGCCTTCGTCGCCCGGCGTCGTGTTGAACACCGCCTTCTGTGTGAGCGTCGCCGCGTCGTAGGCGAAGACGTAACCGTGGTACGGCGGCCAGTCCGTCATCGAGCCGAACGCGATGTAGACCACGCCGTTGCGAAGCAAGAGGCCCGGCCGTTGAAGCTGATGGTCCGGGAGGAAGCCCGTCGTCGAGATCGTCACCGTCACCGGGGTGGCGAGGCGGCCTTTCGCGATCGCGATGGACGACAGCTGGAAGACGACGCCGAGCTCCGTCGCCACGCGCGCGACGACGTACAGCGTCTCGGTCGCGCGGTCGAAAACGGGCGTCGAGAGAATGCCGACGGACGAATCGAAGTTGCGCCCGTGGATCGCCGCCGGCGCACCGAGCGACCAGCTTCCCACTGGCGGAGACGTGCCCGCGAGATCGTCCGCGTCGAACGCGTAGACCGTGTTCGCGAGCGTCGCGACGAGCACGAGGTTCATCGCGCCGCGATCGTGGACGTCGACGCCGTCGGCGTAGAGCGGCTGCGCGAAAATCTGACCGTCGACGGCGCGCGTGTAGAGACGGCCGAACCCGCTCCTGACGGTCGCAGGCGTGAGATCGCTCTCGACGAGCGTCGCGCCGGTGCGGTTCGCGTTGTTGTGTTGCGTGAGGACGTCGCGCCGAAGATCGAGCGGCGGGAGATTGGGAGGAAGGACGGTCCAGTCCTGGGCGCTCTCGCCGTTCGCGTCCTCCGAAGGCGTGCTCGAGCAGCCGACGGCGTTCGGCGCGGCGATCGCGGTCAGCACGGCGAGGAGCGAAAAGCGGAGCGTGCGCGCGCGGCGCGGATGGGTCGAAGCGGCGTTCATGAAAGGTTTACGCGGTGACGGCGCCGGATCTAACGCGTCCTGCATGCACTCAATCGGTGCGCGCCCTGCGCTCGATGACGAAAAAGCAAACAAGGAACGTGGCACATGAAGTACCGATTCGCATGCTTGCTCGGCGTCCACCCCGTGCGGATCGCAGGTTGGTCCCTCCTCGACGTTTCGCAACGAGCTCCGTCTCGACGTCACGGATCTGCCCATCGCGCAGGATGCACCCGCCAGCGACGTCCTTCGAGACGGCGATCTCCACGTCACATCCATCGCGGTGGATCATGGCGATGTCCCCGCGGTCGCGTATCGCGTGGAGTACCTCGGGCACGCGATCGTCTTCTCCGGGGATCTCGCGTCGAAGAACGACAACCTCGCCCACGCGGTTTGCCACGGATTGCCTTCGCGTCGACGCGTCGAAGTAGCGTCCAGGTCGTCGGGTGCGACGAGACTAAAAGCCTTCGCCCGCCGCGCACGGTTCGTCGTGCCACGAGTCGCAGTACGGAAGGACCGCGTGCCCGATCTTCCGCGCGTCGTCTTGCGTGCACGCGACGCCGTACGTCGTCGTGCCGGAGGTCGAGCAACAGAACTCCCACGTGAACTTGGTGCACGCGGTCGGCGCGCACTTGCCGACCGTCCACGCGCAGCTCCCCCAGACGTGCGTCTCCGCGTCCTTCTCCGCGGTGCCGACGTCGCATCCCGTGCCGCTGACGTTCGTCGTGCCGTTGCAGCAGAAATCGTACGTCGACTTCGTGCATCCCGGAGGCGGCGGCGGAGGCGGAGGCGGGGGCGGCGCACTGCCGCACTTGTCGCCGAACATGTCGAGGAGCTTCCCGTTCGTGGCGTCCATCGTGCCGCCGTAGATCTCGTTGGCCGTGCCGGTCGCGACGACGCCGACGCGGATGAAGTCGGGGCCGGAGCTCGACATGCCGAATCCGACGTTCGCGGAGACCGGACCGCCGATGCACGTCCAGTCCGCCGGACCGTGCGTGGGCGCGCCGGTGAGCGCGCGCCACACGACGCGCCGATCCGAGTTTCGAACTGCGACCGCTTGCATCCCTTCGCTGAACGGCAGAATCATCGGCGTCGTCGCCGCGTCCCATAGGATCGGCGTCCATCCCGTGACCCAGCCCGCGTTGGTAGACGGCGCGCGGAACGAGCGCTGGTAGACGATGTGATCGCGCGTGATGACGAAGACGTCGTACTTACCGTAGTCCCAGCCGACGAGAACGGGCGGCTGCGACGGATCGATGTTCCCGCCGTCGCCGCTTCGCCACTCCGACCACGCGAGCGTGATGTCGAGCGACGGCAGCGACGTCAGGACTCCGACCGAAATCCCGCTGCTCGTTCCGGGAGGAGGCGGCGGCGCGTACGCCGGATCGACGAAGTGCTTCGTCACGAGCGAGCCGGCGGCGCTCACCGAC
This sequence comes from Polyangiales bacterium, assembly GCA_038209335.1. GTDB lineage: Bacteria > Myxococcota_A > Polyangia > Polyangiales > Polyangiaceae > JBBQXV01. Next base: position 6,196 of record JBBQXV010000127.1, read on the forward strand.
GCGACCTCCATGCGACCGTGCAGCGCGAGCAGTGACACGGGCGCGGCGGACGTGCCGACGAGATCCCACGACGGCGCCCAGACGTTGCCGACGTTCGAGCGATGCCACACCCGTCCGTCGTTGGTGCGCGTGACGATGTCGAAGCGCGTGGAGTCCACCTTCCACTCGAAGCCCTTCGAGTACGCGATCGGATCGGGCGCGATGTTGCCGCCGATGAACTCCCAGCCGCCCCACGACACGCCGTTGTCGACCGAGCTCGCGTGCCAGAGATGCATGTCGCTGCCGCGGACGAACGCGTGGATCGTCGAGCCGATGCCGGTGACCAAGACGTGTGCGTCGGGCCCGGCGGTGATGCCTCCGATTCTCCGCCACCCGGTCCATCCCGTCTCGAGGTGACGCTGGTAATAGATGCCGTAGTCCGTGCCGACGACGAGCGCGTGCTGGGTGCCGTTGCCCCAGACGCTGGGCTGCCCGATCGATCGCCCGCCGATCGTCTCGGCGCTTTCGGTCGACATGGCGCCGTCGTCGGCGGGCGCGGAGCTGCACGCGGGGGCGAACGCGACGAGCGCGAGGAGCGGGAGCGCGCTGAGAGAGACGAGAGTCGTGCGGGTGCGAAGTGCCATGGTCGTTTCCTCGAGGGTGGCTTTTGGTTCGAGGAGAAGTTCGCGACGGCGAGCCCGGAGCTAACCGACAAATCGCGCGCGACGACCGAATCCCCGCCGAGGAGCGACGAGGTCAGCGGCCGCCCGGGATGCGCGACGATGAACGGGAGCAAGGTAGCCGCGTGGATGCTCCGCATCGACGACACGCGGCGCGGGGATTCGTTGCGAAGCGGCGTACGCTCGGTCGCGCCATGTTGACCGAGCTCTTCGCGTTCGTCGTCGTGCCGCTGTCGCTCTTCGTCGTCCTGACGATCGTCCTCCTTTCGCTCTTCGAGCCGAGCGTCGCGTATCGGATCGAGTCGCCGTCGGTGGCGCCGCGCGACGCGGCGTTCGGCGAGCTCTTGGCGACGCTGTGCGGATCGGCGCAGCGCCCGGTGCGCGGCATCGAGGTCATCTCGCGCGGAGAAGCGTTCTACGACGCGCAGCTGTCCGCGATCGCCGCGGCGACGCGCTCGATTCACATCGAGGCGTACATCTTCCACGAGGGACGGATCGCCGCGCGGTTCGTCGAAGCGCTCACCGAACGCGCGCGCGCCGGCGTGAAGGTGCGCCTCGTGCTCGACGCCTTTGGCAACGTCTTCACGCGGCGCAGCTATTTTCGACAGCTCTGCGACGCGGGCGGCCAGGTCGCTTTCTACCAGCCGTTGCGGTGGTACACGCTGAAGCGGCTGAACAACCGGACGCACCGCGAGCTCGTCGTCATCGACGGCGACGTCGCGTTCATCGGCGGCGCGGGGATCGCGGATTGGTGGATCGGCGACGGCGGAAAGCCTCCATGGCGCGACACCGTGCTCCGCTTTCACGGCGAGCTCGTGCCCGCGTTGCAGGCGGTGTTCGTCGAGAACTGGCTCGCGGCATCTGGGGAGATCCTCTTTGGGGACGAGGACCCCACGGTCGCCCGCGCGCGCGGCGAACGCGCCGACCCGAGCGCTCCGCTCGGTTTTCTCGTGCCGAGCACCCCGTCGGAGGCGCGGGTCACGCGCGCACGCCTCCTCTTTCAGGCGCTCGTCGCGTCGGCTCGCACGTCGCTTCGCATCCAGACGCCGTACTTCGTCCCGGATCGGAGCGCACGACGCGAGCTCCTGCGCGCCGTGGAGCGCGGTGTCGACGTCGCCATCGTGGTGGTCGGCCCTTGGAACAACCACAAGGTCACGCGCCTCGCGAGCCGCGCGCGGTACGGCGATTTACTCCGCGGGGGCGTGAAGATTCTCGAGTACGCGCCGTCGATGAATCACACCAAGACAATGGTCGTCGACGGACACGTGTCGGTCGTCGGCTCGTCCAACTGGGACAACCGCTCGGCGAGCCTCAACGACGAGGTGAACCTGGTCCTCTCGAGCGACGCGATCGCGACGCGCTTGCTCGACGACTTCGCGAGTGACGCGGCCGCGAGTCGCGCCGTCACGTACGAAGACTGGAAGAGGCGCGGCCTCTTCGAGAAGCTCACCGGACCGATCGCGAGCCTCCTCGCGCGTCAGACGTAGCGCTGACCGGGCCCGCGTCGCGCTCAGTTGCACGCGCGGCTCTGGACGACGGTCATCGTCGGGACCTCGAAGTCGTCCCACGTGAGCCGGTTCAATTGCGCCATGTCGGTCTGGTTCAGTTTGTTGCCGTCGCCGAGGCGGAACGACGAGCGCGTCTCGCCGCTCGCGTCGGTGTTGAACATGCCGTACTTCTTCAGCGCGGCGATCACGACCTTCGCCTCGGTTCCCGTGAACGCCGACGCGTCGTAGCTCGCCTTGAGGCGCAGCCGTCCGCCGTACGGAAACCCATCGGCCGGATACGGGCTTCCGCACGCGCCGCCACTGCGCGCGGCGGGTTTGGCGTATTCGTATTGGGCGATCGCCGCGCCGGGAATGACGATGTCGACGGCGTGCTGGATCTCTCCCGCGGCGACCTCGCTGTACCAAATGACGCCGGGCAAGAGCGGCGTCCCTGCCGCGGTCGTGCTCCCCCATCCGTCGGGCAGCTGCTCGTTCTTGGTCAGGTTCCACGTCACGAGCGCTTGCCAGCCGGTCGTCGCGCTCGACGGGTTCCACGCGTAGAGCTCGTACAAGCGACACGAGCCCTGCTCGAGGACGAGCATGTGATGATCCGAATTCGGATTGCTCGAGTTCTCGTACCGAACGCCGCTCGGGATCGGCGCCGTCGCGCCTGCGCCGCCGTTTTGGAAGAACGCGTCGTTTGGATCGAAGCCGTACGACGCGGTCGTTTGAACGGAGACCTTCGCTTGCGACGCTGGGACGATGTTGAGGTACTCGTCGCCCGGGTACTCGGCGACGATCGCGCCCGCGCGCGCCTTGAGCTTCGAGATGATGATCGCTGAGCTGGGATCGAGCGGCGCGTGCGAGACGTCTTGGTTGTACGGGTAGTCCGGCGGGAACATCGGACAGCCACCCATCGTCGGGCCGGTCGCGCTGGCGTCCGCGTCCGAGCGGCCGCCGTCGCCGTTCGACGCGACGTCGCCCGACGCGTCGATCGGCATCGCTCCGTCCGACGAGCCTGCGTCCATCGAGCCGCCATCCGCAGCAGAGTCACTCGATCCGCAACCGAGCACGAGGAACGCCGAGACGAACGCGAGAGAGGCGGTTCGCATCGCAAACCCAACATACCATCGGCGCGCGCATCCCGCCGCTCGCGGCGCGCGTCAACCGCGTTCGCGAACCACGCGAACGGTTCGACCGGTCTCGACGACGACGCGAAGGCCCGGGAAGCGCGGGAGGTATCCGGGAGGCGGCGGCTCGCGGCGCGATCCGCGCGTCATGCGGAGCGTGACCGTTCGCGCGCTCATGGCGTACTCGGCCTCGTAGGTCGCGTCGCCGGCGACGACCGTGCGCGGGTACAGCTTGTCGAGGTACGCGCGAACGTGGGCGGGGACGTCGGGCGCTTCGAAGTCGCTCGGCGAGAGGAGCGCGACGTCGTCGCCGCTCTCCACGCCGAGCGCGTCGATACGCGCGCGCACCCAGGGCTCGACGGCGGTCGCGTCGGTGGGGGCCCCGTCGAGCTCGAGGACGCCGTCCGCGATACCTGTCGTCGCGAGGCCGCTCCATAGCTGCGCGACGACGAGACGCTCGCGCGTCGCGCTCATCGCCGCGCGAAAGAGCGAGCCGCGCAGGAGCAACGTCGCCATCGCCTCGCGCGCGACCGCGCCGTGCGGGACCTCGTCGCGCGCCTCGAGGACGCGTCGCGCGTAGACGCGCTCGACGGTCGCCACGATGCGCGCGCTTCCTTCGACGCTGACGGCGGCGAGCCGATCGCGCCCGAGCCCGAGCTTGGCGAGGAGCTTCAATGGCACCGGCGTCGCGCAGGTGACGAGCACCGTCGTGTCCCCTTGACCGAGGCCGAGCGCGCGCGTCGCGAAGACCGCGATGGCCTCCACGTTCTTTGCGTCGGTGACGGCGCTCTCGCGCCCGAGCTCGATCTCGGTGCCGCCGTTGCTCCATGCGACCACGCGACCGCGGGCGCGCGCGACGTGCACGCAGCGCGGATCGGCGGCGATGGCGGCGCGCACGAGGCGCTCGCGATCGATCGTCGCGGACGCATCGACCCGCTCGGCGAGCCCATGCGCGCGGCGAAGGCGCTTCGCGGCCGCGCGCGCGAGATCGAGCGTGATGCGATTCAATCGGTGCGTCTCGGGGCTCCCCTCGCGCACCGCGCGGATGCACGCGGTCACGTCGCACTCCGCCGCGCGCAGATCGTCGCCGATGGGTGGGCGTTCGCCTGCGAAGAAGAGCGGACGATTCACGGTCAGCACGGCGACGAGATCGATCGCGTCGTCGAGGCAGCCTGCCGTGCGCGCCTCGATCAACAGGCGGCCGAGGGGCGCGTCGAGAGGCAATCCGAAGAGCTCGCGACCGCGTTCGGTGATGACGCCATCGACGTCGAGCGCGCCGAGCGCGACGAGCTCGTCCTTCGCCGCCGCGAGCGCCGCGTCCTTGGGTCGATCGAGCAGCGGCAGATCGCCGAGCGTCACGCCGCACGCCGCCGCGCCGAGCACCATCGGCACGAGCGACTCGCGGTGCACCTCGGGGAGCGTGACCGCCGCGAGCCGAGCCGCCGCGCTCCACAGGCGAATCACGAGGCCCGGCCCCGTGCGGCCCGCGCGTCCGGCGCGTTGCGCTGCGCTGTCGTCGGCGATCGGCACGAGCGTCAAGAAGCCGCGCCCTTGGTGGTAGCGCGTCTGGCGCACGAGACCCGCGTCGATGACGACGCCGACGCCGGGGATGGTGAGCGACGTCTCGGCGACGTTGGTCGAGAGGATGACCTTGCGGCGCGCCGACGCGTCGAACGCCCGGCGCTGATCGTCGAGCGCGAGCTCGCCGTGCAAGAGGACGACGTCGACGTCGCGCCTCCCGCCGAGCGCGCGCGCACACTCCGCGATCTCCGCCTTGCCGGGCAGAAACACGAGCACGTCGCCGGGCGCGTCGCGGCACGCGTCGAGCGCCTGCGCGATGCGCGACTCGAGCCCGCGCGGATCGGGGAGGAGCGGCTCGGTGCCGAGGTGACGGATCGTGAGCGGGTAGACGCGCCCCTCGCCGCGGAGGTGATGCGCGCCGAGGTGCGCGCCGACGCGATCGCCGTCGACGGTGGCGGACATCACGATGAGGCGCCCCGCGAAGCGCTGCATCGCGAGGCCGAGGAGCAGATCGACGTCGAGGCTCCGCTCGTGCAGCTCGTCGATCACGAGCGTGTCGAAGCGCGCGACCTCGGACCACGCGCGGAGCACGAGCCCCGGCGTCGCGAAGACGATCCGCGTGTCGTCGGTCGCGCGCCGCTCGTCCTTCACGCGGTAGCCGACCGCTCCGCCGAGCGACGTGCCTTCGAGCTCCGCCACGCGCTGCGCGAGCGCACGGCACGCGACGCGACGCGGCTCGACGACGAGGACGCGCCCGTCGCACCAGCGCGGGATCTCGGTCGACTTGCCGGAGCCCGTGGGCGCGCTCACGACGAGGCGCGGGTCGCCGCGACGGCGATCGAACTCGGCGCGCAGGGCGTGGATGGGGAGGTCGGGGGGCGTCAGATCAATGTGACGATGGAGCGTGCGCTCGGGCGGGTCAATGCGTGAAGAGCGATCGCGTGGCCGTCGCGGGCGGTCGAATGCAATGGGCGCGATCGCGGGCGCGATCCTGCAAGAGCAAGTCGGCAGCGGCCCGCTACCCGCGTTCTGACGCCGCACTCTGTCTCTTTCTCCGCGATGCGCGGAGCGCGTAGGATCCGTTCGATGAAGATCCTCATCGTAGGCGCGGGCATCGGCGGCATGACGCTCGCGGCGCTCCTCGACCGTCGGGGCGCGCGAGCGACCGTGATCGAGCGCTCTTCGAGCTCGGCACAGTCCGGTCACATGCTCGGTCTGTACGCGCTCGGCCACCGTGTTCTCCACGGCCTCGGTCTGTACGAACGGTTCGTCGCCGAGAGCGTCGAGTGCAAGCACTACATCTCGTACGACCACCACGGCGAACGCATCTCGGAGTGGTCGCTTGAACCGATCGCGGGGAAGTACGGTCCTCTCCTCTCGTGCACGCGCCCGCAGCTCGTCGAGCTCCTGCGGGGAGGCCTAGGGGAGACCGAAATCCGCTTTGGTCGAAGCATCCAGGCGCTGGACGCCGCCGCGGACGACGAGGTTGGCGTCACGTTCGACGACGGCCGCACGGAGAAGTTCGATCTCGTCGTTGGCGCCGACGGCATGGGCTCGACCGTGCGCCGGCTCGCCTTCGGAGATCAGCCCCGGTTCGACACCGGTTGGGGCGGGTGGATGTGGTGGGCGCCAAACGACGTCTGCCCTCCAGAGACCTTCGTCGAGTGGTGGGGCGCTGGGCGGTTCCTCGGTCTCTATCCTACGACCCGCGGGGTCGGAGTCTTCGCCGGAGCGCCAATGGTCGACTCGTTCGCGTCCCCCGACGGTCGCCGCGATCGGCTGCTCGCGAAGTTCGCCGGCATGGGCGAGGTCGCGGACCGCGTACTGTCGTCGATGCCGGTCGACGGCAGCGAGATGTTCTTCTGGCATCTCGCGGACGTCCGGTCGGCCGATTGGGTGCAGAATCGCGTCGTCCTCATGGGCGACGCCGCGTGCGGATTCCTGCCGACCGCTGGCGTCGGCGCCTCGATGGCGATGGAGTCGGCGGCGGTCCTGGCCGACGAGCTATCGCGCACGGATGCTCGCTACCTCGATCACGCCCTCGCGCTCTACGTCAAGCGCCGCAAACGTCGCGTCGAGGCGATCCAAGACGACTCGCGGAAGCTCGCGAGGCTCATGTTCGTCAAGTCCGCGCCCATCGCGGCGATGCGCAACTACGCATCGCGTTTCATGTCGCTCGAGATGGCGATGGGAGCGATTACCAAGGCGTTCGACGAACCGATCTGAGCGCGTCGAGCTGCGTGATGGTGCGTTCGGGGCCGCGCGTCGACATCTGGGGATCCGAGCCTACTTGGTGCCGAGCTTCGATCCCGGCGCGTTGCGCTCGAACCCGTCCTTGATCTGGGCGTTGAGCGCCGCATAGAGGTCCGTGTAGATCGTGTCGTTTCTCCCGACGACGTCCTTGTTCTCGGCTTTGACCGTGTAGCCGCCGAGGTGCTTCCCGGTGTCGATGTTGAAGACGACGACGTCGCCCTCGAAGTGACCGCCACTGAACGTCGAGTCGATATCCCCGGGCTTCTTCGGCAGCATCTTCGGCTCGACCTTCGTCGTCAGTCGAACGACGATCAGGTACTTGAGGAGTGTGCAGTGATCGAGCTGCGCGTTGCCGGAGCTCGCCGACGAAATCGCTCGCTCCGTGATCACCGAGTAGCGCTTGCGCGACGTCGACGCGCACTCGTTGATCGTCCCGTGATCGTAGTCCGGGCGGTATTTGATCTTCGGTAGCGTCACGAGATCGACGAGGTCCTCTTCGAACGCGACCGCCACGTTCGGCGTGTAGCTCGCCGGGATCGGCGGACCATCGAGCGTGATGCCCGCGGTCTTCGTTGGCGGCGGTTTGTTCCTTGCGATCTTCTCGACGATCGCGAGCTTCGCGTCGACCGTGGCCTTGTACTTCTTCTCGACCTCTTCCCAGGTGAGCTCCGGCTTTGGCGGATCTGCACGCTTGCATGCGACGCCTACAGCGAGGAGCAGCAGCGAGCACGCGAGGATGGGGCGGCCGAGCATTCCGCGAGCGTACGCTCGAGCACGCTCGACGCGTTCAATGTTGCGATCACCGCCGAAGAGCCGCGCGCCATCCGCGTTCGCCAAGAAAAATCTTCACGCGGTGGTCGCGGACGAAGCGCGCGGATGTCGCTCGCATCACAAGGGTGTTTGCGGGTGCTCTCGGCGATCACAGCTTGTCGGCGATCTGATCGAAGCGGAAGTTGGTCACCCTTCCGCCCTCCGTCATCTTCACGTCGAAATAATCCTTGGCGTCGAGCACCTTCTCGATCGTCCCGTCCTCGGCGCCCATGCCGGTGAACGCTTTGATCTTGTCGCCCACCTTGCGGTCCTTGAACGCCCACGGCAGCGAGTGGAGCGGCTTCTCGGTGACGTCGATGGTCGAGCTGTCGTGGTTCATCACCCACGACTTCTTTCCGTCCTGCGCGACGAGGAAGCCGCCGTACATCTTGCCCGGGAAGCGCTCGAAGTAGACGTCGGCGAACAGCGCGGTCGTGCTCTTCGGAGTGATGAGCGTCGCGGTGTCGACGACGACGTCCTTGGCGGTCTTGTCGCTCAAGAGGAAGTGCACCGTGACCTTGCCCTTGTCGTTCGACACCACGCGCGCGGGACCCCAGCCCATGCCATAGGGCGCGACGACGGCATCGCCCGCTTTGAGCTTGGTCATGTCGCCGATCGGCATGACGAAGATCGCGGGGATCTCGAACTTGCCCTCCTTGCCGCTCAAGCTCACGACGTTGCCGTTGATGGCGTCGACCTTGAGCAGCGCGAGCCTGCCGATGTCCTCGTCGCTCTTGTAGACGCTCGGCGCCGGCACCCATGCCATGTCGCCGACCTTCACCTTGGCGGCATGAACGGGGGCGTCCTTCATCCATTTCGGCACGATGGGCTTGTCGGGCGCCGGCTCGGCGGTGGGCGCCGCCGTCGCCGAAGGCGTACCGCTGGTGGCGGCCGAGGCGCTCGCCGCGGGCGTCGCTTTTTCGTCTTTGCCCTGACACGCCGACAGCACGAAAAGCGACAAGGTCACAACGGCTCCGAGAGACTTCATGGCGAGCTTCCTCCTGTCGGCAACGAGCCGCAGTGCATGGGTAACGTTTCGAGACCGAGCGAGAAGTAACAAGAATGCAGGTGGTAGCGTCGTGCACGTGAGCGATCGACGGAGGACGTCGGACGAGGATCGCATGCGTCATCCCGCAACGCGCGCGCGGTTGCATGCAACGACGCGTGTGTGGCGAAACGAGAGCGCCGTGATCCTACGGAGCGCCCTTCGCGCGCTTGGCCGACCGCGCGAGAGTCTGCTTGCACCATGAGCGTCGCCAGAGCAATGACGGTGCCAGAACCGGAGTCTCGGCGGACTCGCCGTTCGCGAGCATCTACACCGCGGGCGTGCGCGTCGGAGCGACCGACGTGGTCAGCGTGCGCGACATGCGCGGTCAGACGGCGTTCTGGTTCGTATCGAGGCACTCATCAAGAGCACGCAGCGGCGAGCGTCTCCTCCCATCCACTCGGACTGCGCGCTCGCGCTCAGTCGCGTACGGTGTCGTCCGATCGACCGCCGCCCTCGCGCGGCTCTCCGTCGGAGCCGAGCTCCGTGCTGACGCCTTCGCTCACCACGTCACCCGCCGTCTCGGTGATGCCTCCCGAGCTGTTGTCCGACGCTGCGTAGCTGCCTTCGGTGGCTTCCGAGTACGACTGCGGCTGCGCGTAACCCGGATTGTGCGCATGCGCCTGCGACGAATCGACCATGATTTCGTACAGCGTGCCGTTCTCCTCGAGCGTCACCAGATCGTTGCCCAGCGTCGTCATGAGGCGCGTCCGCCAACCATTCGAAGTGCCCACGGTCGACCACTGACCCGTAGCGAAGTCGAGGGTCCACAAGTGCCCATCGGAAAAGCTCGCATAGGCATGACCCTGCAGTCCGATGCCCGCGCGCACATCGTATTGTTGGCGCCCGATCGCCGTCGCTTGGCCCGAACCAACGTCGACGCGATACATCGTATGGTCCTCTTCGATTGTCACGAGGCCGCGGTCGGCGAACATGCATTTGGTCTTCCAATTGGCGCTATTGCCTAGTTGGCGCCAACCGTGCTGCCTCGAGTAGTCCCAAAGTGTTCCCTGCTTGCTGAAGCAGTAGATGCTGTCGGTCACCCAATCGCCGCACGTGATGTTCGTCCACTCGCCGTCTTTGCCGACTTGGTGGTGGTTTCCGGTGCTCGGATCGAGCGCCCACATCGTGCCGCTGTGCTCGAGGAGGGCGATCCAATCGCCGAGCGCGAACATCAGTCGCGTGTTCCACGAGGATGACGAACCGACTTGCGTGTGTCGACCACTCTGCGGGTCGATGTCGAACACTTTGCCATTCGAGTGCGACGCGAAGACGCGGCCGTTGAGGCCGATGATGGCGTGGGTGTTTGCCCATTCGCCGTCGCCGCCGATTTGCCGATGATCGCCACGCACGCTGCCGATCGATGCCATGGGAGCCTCCGAGGGATGGAGAGCTTACCACCGCGCCCCTTGCGACACGCATCTGCGTCGCCTCTTCGCGCGTCCGCCGTCTCACCCGCCGGAGTGAGCGTCGTCGAGGTCAGTCGTTCGCGGACGTGGCGAGCTCGTCGAGCTTTCGCCAGAGCGCGCTGACGTCGATCGTCAGGCCGTCGCATCCTCGAAAGCTCGGGATCGACGATCCAATACCATTCCGAGCGCGTGGACGAGCACGCGGCGGGCCAGGAACGGAGGGCGCGATTTCTCGGGAGCAGTTCGAAGCGCAACAGGGAAGAGCGTATGGTTCGTCTGTGAGCGACGCCCCGTACCGCATTCCTGCGCCTCCGCTCGAAGTCGCGATCCGAACGCGCATGGGCGAGGTCCTGGAGCGCGGCGAAGAGCCGATGCGCGTGCTCGTGGCGACGCTCGACGCTCTCCCCCTGTCCAGCGTGCGCGCGGACGCGGAGTGGTCTGCATGAGGATCTACTCCGGACCGCTCAGCATGTTCGGCGCGAAGGTCGAGATCGCGGCGCGCGAGAAAGCTCTCGAGTTCGAGCTCGTCATGGTGCCTTTCGATCCTGCGCGCGGATACGAGCCGAAGCACCCCGAGGTCTCGCGCATCAATCCGAAGCACCAGGTCCCGGTGCTCGTCGACGGCGATCTCGAGATCTTCGACTCGACGCAGATCTTCGAATACCTGGAGGACCGGCACCCGAGCCCGGCGCTGTGGCCAGCGGAGCCGCGAGCGCGGGCGCGTGCGAGGTTGCTCGAGCATCGGTCGGACGAGGTCTACTTTCCTCACGTCGTTCGACTGATGGTGCTCGAAGAGACGCCGGACGATCCTGCCGTGAAACCCGCGCGCGACTCGGCCGTGCGGTACTACCGTGAAATGGAGACGGTCCTTGCGGAGGGCGAGTTCCTCGCCGGCGCGTACTCGTTCGCGGACATCGCGTTCTACATGGCGCAGCTGTTTGGCGCGCGAAAGGGCGCGCCGATGACGAGCGAGACGCCGAAGCTCCTCGCGTGGAGGGATCGGATGACCGCGCGCCCCGCGGTGCGCGAGGTGGCGGGCGCGATGGCGCGTTATCTCGTCGCGATCGGTCGCCCGCTGCCGGAGTTCATGCGGCCGTTGGTCTGATCGCGCACGTCGCGGGTGCTCCGCGTTCCGCGTTCATGTTCCGCGAAGTGCTGGCTTATGGCGATGACCGCGCGAAGCGCCGCGTTCACCGACGCGGAATCGGGGAACTCTGCGGCGACGTCCTCTTCGAGCGCGCGAAGGTTCGTGCGCGACGCCTGAGCGGCGCACGGCTCGCGAGAGTGTGAGAGTCTTGGCTCCATGCGAACGAACATCGTGTCTCTCGCGCTCGGCGCGCTCGTCGTCGTCGCGTGCAGCCCCGTCCATAGCTACGTGCCAATGAAGACGGTTCCGAATGGCAACCCATGCGACACCGGTGGAGCGGACAAGAAGAGTGGAGCCGTTTGCGTGAGCGGGCTCTGCGAAAAAGGGACGTGCGTCGAGAAGTGCGCGGGGCCGCAGGGCAATGCGGTGTTGGGGTGCGAGGGGCCGTTCTGACGCTGAGCTGCGACCACTCGAGCTTCGCGAGCACCGTGTCCTCGGCGGTCGCGACGAACACTGGCACGCCTAGAAGCACGGCGGGCGCTCGCCGCGCCAGCTCCGCGACGCTGAAGGGGCGAGCCTTGCGGAAGATGAGAGCGGCCTTCCATCCGCTTCGTGAATCGATCACGTTGAACTGACCGCGCCGCCGCAGCTCGTCGCGCGCGACGTCGACATCGAAATAGAAATCGTCGCCTGCGAGCGCTTCGAGCAGGCGATCCAGCGACTCGAACGTCGGGTCAATGACGATGTCGATGTCCTGCGTCGCGCGCGGCGCGCCGTGCAAGCTGCTCGCGAACGACCCCGCGAGCATGTACGCGACGCGTGCTGTGTCGAGAGCGCCCGCGATGTGCGCGCGAAACGTCGTGGCCGCGCTCACGGAGCGAACAGCTCGCCGTCGGGCCAAAGTCGTCGCGCGATTTCGGCGCCGTAGAGGAGCCCGACGAGCGCGCGATGAGCTTGCTCCGGCGTGTACTCGGGGTGGCGCTGCCGAATGCCTTCACGCGCAACGCTTCGGACGGCCTCGCTGAGCTCGACGACGATCTCCGCTTTCTGCTGCATGGAGAGCTCGCGGTGGATCCGAACTTGGACCGCGTGAGCGTCAGCGTGGGTGTCGCGCGGAAGCATGCCCGCTGATTCGCGCACGATGCCGCGCGGAGTCGCGCGAGAGATGAAGCTTTCGTTCTCCACTCTAAAGGAGTTGCGCTCCCATCTGAACGGCCTGCGCCGAATACCCTCGATTTCGCCGAGCGCACCTCCGAATCGACGATGCGACGCGACAGCTCGCTGCGCACTTCGTCGAGACGAACATTCGTCGTGTCGATGTGCTCGGTGAGGTCGCTTCGTGTCGAGCGGGTCTCGTCGCGGATACCGAGCGCGGCCACGTCCATCGCTCGGTGGTTTCGGCCCGCGCGCATGGAAGGTATGTTCGTCGCTGCGCATGTCCTTCTCGAGCCGAGCCGCACGACGACGCGCTGCGACGAGCTTGCGCGCATGCGTCGGCGTGGCGCTCGTCGGTGCTGCGGTGCTTCGCGTCGGCTCCGCGCCTGCGCAGGAACGACGCGCGCCAGTGTCGCACGCGCCGGTGTCGTCCGCGCCGGTCACCGATCAGGATCCTCTCGCGCCCGCCGGCCTCACGTTCGCGGTCCTCGGCGGGCTCAGCGCCGGAATCGGCGGCGTGGTGTTCGCGACGACGAAGCGCGACGACTCGCTCGGGCCGAGCAGCGCACGCGTCGCCGGCGCGGGTCTCCTCGGTGGCGGATTGACCGCGGTCGCGCTCGGTCTACCGATGTTCGCGTTCGCGAGCCCGGAGCGGAGCGCCGATCGTCAGAACGAGACTCTGATGATCACCGGTCTCGCGCTCACGACGCTCGGCGCGAGCTTCATCGTCGCAGGCACGTCGATCAACCGCGCCGATCCCGGTCACGCCGGAGATGGCCTCCAGATCAAGGTCATGGTCGCCGGCGGCGTGCTCGCGGTTGCCGGTGTACCGATGTGGTTCGGGGGCGCGAGCTCACCCGACGCGGGTCCCGCGCCGTACAGCCTCGCGATGAAATATTCGGGAGTCGCGCTCGTCATCTTGGGCTCCCTCGGGCTCACCGCGGGGGCACTCCTCGCCACTGCCGGTGGCGCCTTCGCCGGTTCGGCGGGCCTCGCGATTCTCGGCGGTGGCGCGGCTGCGCTAGCGGTAGGGATCCCGCTCTGGATCATCGGCGGGAGCAAGAACGATGCAACGGCGAAGAATGCAATGCTTCGACCGAAGCTGTCGCTCGGCCCGGGGTTCGTCGCGTGGTCGGCGTCGTTCGATTGAAGCGAGAGGCGCTCGGCATCGTCGATTCCGCGTCACTTGAACTTCGAGTGGCACTCCTTGCACGTCGCCTTGATCGACGCGAGCCCCGCCGACGTTCCTTTGACGTCCTTCGCTGCCGCGGTCGCTCCGAGCGCTTCGGCCTTGTTGTGAAGCTCGTCGGCGAGCTTGTCGAAGTCCGGGCCCTTGGTGAACTGGTGAATCTTCTTGCTCGTCACTTGCAGACGGCTCGCCATGTCCGCGAACGCCGTCCAGTCGGCGTCGGTGTAGCTCTCGGCGTCGATCTTCTTGAACTGCGGATCCGAGATGGTCGCTTGCACGTCCATCACCTCGGCGAGCTTGTCGAGCTTCTCGATCTGGTCGGGCGGGAGATCACGCTTGGGGACGCAACCGGTGGACGCGACGGCGACGACAGCAATGACGGCGATGACGTACCTGGCCATGGCGCTACGATATCACTCGGCGTCGGAATGGAGACGTTGCGTCGTATGGACCGCGCATGACCGAAGCGTTGGCGGTACGTCGCGAGGTCCGCGCGTGGCGTTCGAGCGTTCCGATCGGGGTCGGGCTGTGGTTTCAGATCGACGCGCCCTCGTAGAGCCGCACCTTCGAGAAGTCGCGGCGCGCGAGATCGTCGCGGGCGATGAAGTAGTACGCGCACGCGGCTTCGACGAAGTCGTAGGGGACGCCGCCGGTGGCGTCGAGGCGGAGGAGGACTTCTTCGTCGGCGCGCTGCTCGGCTTCGAGCGGGCGATCGAAGCCGAAGAGTCCGTGGAAGCGGACGTTGTCGTCGTCGTCGTGGATGCGGTAGTGGGCGTCGAAGAGCGCGGCGTACGGATCGCTGGCGCCGACGAGCTCCAGCGGGACGAGCGGGGAGCTGTGCGGCGGGAGCATCGCCATTGGTGCGAAGTCGATCCCGACGGGCTTCGGGAGGCCGCGGCGATGCGGGGGAGCGATCGGCGCGAGGCCGTGCGGCGCGTCGGGGAAGTAGAGGACGCGAGCTTCGGCTTCGTACTCGCCGCTCGTGCGGTAGCCGTGGAAGAAGGAGACGAGGCCCGTCGGCGGGAGGCGGTGGTGCGCGTCGAGCGGGGCGAGGTCTTCGAGGCGGAGCTGGGCGACGAAGTCGACGCGCCCGTCTTCTTTGGTGGGCCAGGCGGAGCCGATGGGGAGATCCGGGCAACCGCCGAGGCGCGACGCGCCGAGGACGGAGTCGGGTTTCTTTGGCTTGCGCGGGGTGATGGCGATGGTGTCGCGGATGAGGGATTCGATGTGCGACGCGCGCGGGGAGGGGAGGGCGCCGTGGAGGAGCGCGGAGAGCGTGCGGCGTTGGTCGGCGAAGCTCGGCATCGGGTGGAGTGTACGCCGGACGGAAGCGACTCCGGGCGCCGTAGTCGCGCTAGCGAAAACGTGTTGCCCTTAGAAGTTCGCGCGTCTCGCGCAAACCCGGGGAGGGCATCGTGCACATTCGTCGAACGCTCAGCGTGCTCGTTACTGCAGTCGTCGCGGCGCTCGCATTCTCGACCTCCGCGACGGCGGCGGGCGATTCTCCTATGGAGGAAGCGCGGGGATGCTGCTCGCATCACAAGGGGGTTTGCGGGTGCAGCGCGAATACCGTGGTGTGCTGCGATAAGACGTTGAGTCCGACGTGCACGTGCTGAATCGCGGTCAGTCGTCGTCGTCTTGAAAGTCTTCAGGTCCGAGAGCGGACGAAGGTACTGTCGGGCATGACGCCGGAGCAGAGAGCGCTGGTCTTAGAGATGGTCGCCGGGCGCCTCGCGCCGGCCGATCTTCGACGTTGCTTGGGCGCTGACGTCGAAGCGCCCATGGCGATGCTTCAAGAAGCGTTCAATCGTCGAGACGCCGAAGACGTCGCGTGCTGCTTGCTCCTCGCGTTCCAATTTGAAGCGATTACGTCCGATGACGGTCCGCTTCTCTGCGGGCTGCTCTTAGCTGAATGGCACGAGTGCCACGAGGACGTCGCGAGGACGTTGGAGGACTTGCGCGATCCCCGCTCGGTCGTCGCGCTATACGAGGCTGCGCTGACCGCGAAGGCGCACCGCTACCTTGCGTACGACGACGGTAACGCCCTCGCACGGAAATGCACTTGGGCGCTCGCGAAGATCGACACGCCCGCGGCGTGGGAGAAACTCGAGGCGCTCTCTCGCTGTGGTGGCGCGACGCTCGAGTCGTTCGCGAGCAAGCGGCTCGTTGCTCGCTCGCGCTAGGACTCTTCGACGCGTCTCCCTACCGGTGGACGCTTTCCAGCGCCGCGTTCAGAATCAGGCGATGCGTGGCGCCTTGGTTTCGCTGCTTCTCGGCGCTTGCGTCGCGACGACGCAAGTCATCGCCGTCGCGGAGCCGCAAGCCCGCGAGCTTGCGATCGACGGCGCACCGCAATCGGCGCGCCCCGGGCAAGCCATCCACCTTCGCACCGTCGGCGGAACCGGTCCCGTGCGCGTGTTCTACTTTCAGCAGGCCAGCGACAACGAGTCCGGTGCGACGCTCGACACGAGCACGGGTCTCTACACGGCGGGCGCGCGCGTCGGAGCGACCGACTGGGTCAGCGTGCGCGACATGGGTGGCCACGTCGCATTCTGGATAGTGAAGATCGTGACGCCGCTCCACATCGTCACGCTCCCCGGTGTCGTCGCGCCGCGCGGTCGGCTTCGACTCGAAACCGACGCGGCGGAGCCGAGTTTCGTCTCGTGGGCGATCGTCGAGAACCGATCGGCGGCGTCGATCACGAACGGCGCCTACGTCGCGGGCGCGAACGGCGACGTCGAGGATGTCGTCGAAGCGAGCTTCCGGTCGGAGAGGGCCAAGGTACGGATCAAGATCGGACCTCCGCTGCGGCTCGACGACGCGATCAGCTCGATCGCGCCGGGGGCGACGCGTCGGATGCAGGCCCGAGGCGGCAGCAACAGCGGATGGCGTTGGTCCATCGTCCGCAACGCTTCGGGCGGGGCGATCCACGCGGAGACCGGGCTCTACACGGCCGGAGGCAAGCGCGGTGTTTGGGACATGATTGAGGTGCGTGATTCGCTGGGGAACAGCGCCGCGGGGATCGTCAATGTTGGAACGGCGGGAAGGGCGAGCAAGTAGGGTCGGCGTGTGAAGCGTGGCGGGCGATCGGGTTTGCGGGACGCAGTAGGCGCGGAGGCGCGTGGACGGAATTGCGTCCTCGCTGCGCCACGATCGTGCTGGGAACTGCTAGCGTCGTCGTCGAATGAGCGTCGGTGTCGAGCTCGAAGACCTGACAATCGGCACCGGTATGGTTGCCGAGCGAAGCCACGTGGTGGCCATTCGGTACGACTTGTACTTGAATCGCGGTGACTGCTTGCAGCGGGGCATCGAATGCACGATCGAGCTGAGCAAGCGCGAGGCAATCGCCGGCTTGAGATACGGCGTCGAGGGGATGCGCGCGGGCGGTCGGCGGCGCGTTCGGGTGCCTCCCCATCTCGCATATGGCGAAAAGGGGACTGCGGTCGTCCCGCAGCGAGCAGTCCTCACCTTCGAGGTCGAGCTGCTCTCCGTACGCGAACAGTGAGTGCGTGGGGCCGCTCGCGCGGGCCCTGTACGGGCGATGCCGTGTCGTCTCGGAGGCTCACTGCCCCGATGCCGTCCCACCTACGGGTCACTGCGCCTCGCCCTCGCTGGGCAGCGGTTCGCGAATGCATCTCCAATTCGCGGTCCCCGCGGGCACGCACGTGTAGCGCGCTCGGTGAGCGCACGCAGTGACGTCGAAGGTGGCGCTACTCAGGTCAGGCCGCTTCGTCAGCTTGATTGCGTCCACCGGACACTCGAATTCGTTCGCGGCGCGGGCGCGCGCACCGTCCGCCGGATCGATGCAACCGCCAAGTAGGAGCACACCGAGCGCGAGAGCGATGCACGGCGATGACGAGGGCATGCACCAGGAGCAAGCAACGTTCGGTCCGCCGCGCTCCGAGGGTCACTGTTCCGGGTGGGCGAGAGTTCGTTGTCGCTGCTGTGGCGGAGGGTCGCGTATCTCCCAGCGGGTCGGATCACTTCCGCATCATCATCACGCGGCCCCAGCTCGAGGTCCCGAAAACTCGCGCCAGTAGACGCACGCGGTGTCCGTCGTCAGAGCTATCTCGACACTCGACGGATCGATGCGGAAGGCACCGAGAGGTCGCGCGCGAGACGTTCGACGATCGAGACCGCGATCTCGGTCTCGTCCGTGTAGCTCCACGCCGGCGGGAGCCCCGGGCCGCCGCTCGTCCTCATCACCCCTCGATAGCCACAAGCCGGCGATCGTCTCGCTATCGATCCGACCAGTGCACGTCCACATCCCCCCTCGATAGCCACACGATCCGACCAGTGCACGTCCACATCGCCGATGTCGACGTCAACAGCCCCACTCGATAGCCACACGATCCGACCTGTCGTCGTCCTCATGTCCCGTCGTGTCGAACACGACCACGCATGTCGACGTCGACATCCCCGATCGCGAGCCAAGCGTCCCGACCTGTAGCCGACAACATCCGCGATGAGGACATCCTCATCACCGCTGTCGTCCGCTCCACGCGCGCCCCCCAGACGCTCCCCGAGGGCTCCCCGGCTGCTCCACGCGTCCCGCAACCCCGCCGATTCCCAGCGCTCCGCGCTCTCGCACAAAGGAGCCCCGCGGGAGCCCCCGGGGAGCGCGTTCCTTCCTACTTATCTAGTCACGGACGGCAAAACGAACCCGCCGCCGCTGCCCACGGAGACCCGTCATGTCGATGCTCACCACGTTCGCCGCCATCAAGAAGATCGCCGCCGCCCGGTCGCCCGCGTTCACCGCGGCCCGCGCGCGTCACGACGCGCTCGCGCCGTACGAGACGCCCGCCGCGCTCGTCGCGGATCTCCAGCGCGCGTCGACTCTCTCCTACGAAGAGCGCGACGCGATCGTCCTGGCGCTCGTCGGCGAGCATCAGGGCGCGCCGAAGCCCGTTTGGGAAGCG
>JBBQXV010000128.1:0-24800 GCA_038209335.1 Polyangiales bacterium
AAGGCCTTCATCACCCACGCGGCGTCGCTGCGTCAGACTTTCGTCCATTGCGCAAGATTCCCCACTGCTGCCTCCCGTAGGAGTCTGGACCGTGTCTCAGTTCCAGTGTGGCTGATCATCCTCTCAGACCAGCTACCCGTCTTAGGCTTGGTAGGCCGTTACCCTACCAACTACCTGATGGGCCGCGGGCTCATCCTTTGGAGCTAGCTTATGTATAGAGGCCAGCTTTAACCTCGTCTCCTTTCGGAGTCGTGGTCTTATGCGGTATTAGCCCTCCTTTCGGAAGGTTATCCCCCGCCAAAGGGAAGATTACCCACGTGTTACTCACCCGTGCGCCACTGTACCGGGGCCGAAGCCCTTTCTCGTGCGACTTGCATGTGTTAAGCGCGCCGCTAACGTTCGTTCTGAGCCAGGATCAAACTCTCCAGTTAAATCTGGTGGAGTTCGTTAGGTTGTCGAACTGGTTTTACCCAGCTCGGCAGAGCCTACGGCTCTTAACTTTGTTAGAATTGAGAGTCACTTCGGCATCGGCCAACGAGATGTTGGACCGAGCCTCGTGCTCTCGGGGTCACCCACTTCAATTGCCTCGGGTCATCGCGGATATTCCGCGGCGAGCCGAAGCCACCTAAAGTGTGCGTACGATTCAGTTTTCAAGGACCGAGGGAGCGCCGTCTGTGAAACGGGGTGCTCCTACGACATGGGCGCGGAAGGTTAGTTACGACCACCGCATCCGTCAAGAGTCTTTTTGTACTTTCTCACCGACACATCGACCTGCGTCGCCGGAGCGCGCGTGCGCGACATGGAAGTGAGCCGCCTGGGGCCTGACGACTGGCTGAACCAGCGTGGCCTGCAACGCGGACCGGAGAAGGTAGTCCGGGTGCTGCAACTCGTCAAACTCTTTCGGCAGTTTTCTTCTTTTTCCCGCCTCAGAGAAATCACGAGGTGGGCGACCGAAGCCTGACGACAACGAGATTGATCCACAGGCGGCACGAGCCCCCTACATGGGTGCTCGAGCTCGAAGTGCGCGGAACGCATCGCGAGCGCCGTGGGGCGAGATTGCTAGCTGAAGTTATCCACAGGTTTCCCATAGGGAAGTTTGTGAAATAACTTCGCTTCCCAGCCGCGGTGGAACACCAGTCCGTGACTCGGAGCGGCGCAAAGTACTCGCGGCGGCGGGGTTGTCAACCGACTTTTAAATGTTTCGCTTTTCGCTGCGGAAAACGGGACGCCGCGCCTACTTCGACGCGGGGTCGATCAACTCGTCGGAGTACCAAAAGCCGCCGGCTTCACGGACCAACGTGAGCTCGGCGCCGGTGTCGAGGCGGACGCGGAAGCCTACTTCGCGTGCGTGAAGGCCGACGAGCGCGCCGAGAATGTCGACTCGGTGCACTTGGGCGAGACCGCGGACGGTCGTGGGGCGGCGCCGGCGATCGCATTCCACCGTGACGGGGCACCATTCGGGACCTGCGTGGAGCGCTCCGGAAGCCTCCCAGCCGGCTTCGCGGCAGAGCGCGCGCTCGCATGCGTACAGCGCGCGTGACGACGCGGTGAAGCCCGCGCGGCGGCGTAGAACCACGATGAGCGCGTAGGCGTCGGGGAGCGGGCAGGCGATGAAGCTTCGGCGCGCCGCGCGAACGACGAGGGAGCGGACGGTACCGAGCACGCCGGCGCGTTCGACGTCGAGGAGGACGATGCGCCAGTGCGCGGCGGCGACCTTCACGTCGAAGGGCGGGATCTCGCCGGCGTAGTCCACCGTCTCGCCGCCTGCATCGACGAGCGCGGCGGCGACGGCGCCGGGGACGCGCGCGACGAGGTCGTCGAGGATCGAAGCGAAAGGGGTCTCATGTTGATCGCGCGCGGTGGACCGGCGCTGGCGTATCGGCCGTGCGACGCGCGTCGTGCCACTTCGGCGGGCGGCCGCACCGCCGCGTGCGGATCTCATGGTGAGCTCGCCGACGCGAGCGCCATCGTCGCGTCGGCGCTGGGTGCAATCTGCACGCGATGGGCCTGGCGAAGGCGCAAAACGAGCGCTTCTCGCGCGCCGCGGGCGCGCGCTGCGTAGATTTCGTCGGTGAGGCGGGCGCGTCTCTCGGCGAAGGGAACGCGCTTTGGTGGAAGACGATCGACGAGCCGGATGACGTGCCATCCGAACGCGCTCTCGACGACTGCGGACGTCGCGCCGGGCTCCCTCAGCGCGAACGCAGCCGTTGTGAAGGCCGGATCCATCTGCCCGTTCCCGGGTGCGGCGATGCGCGTGTCTTCGACGAACGGCGGGACGGGTTGGACGATCACTTCGACGGCGCCGTGAGGGACGGCCTTCGCCTTCTCTTGGAAATCATCAGCGCTCGTCGCGGTCGTCACCGCGGCGCGGAGCTCTTGCGCGACGGCTCGGGCCTGCGCGATCGCTTCCGGTGTGGGGTTCGCGGGCCGCTTCGCGAGCGCATGCACGACGCTCACCTGCTCCGGAAGATCGAGCTCGATCCAGTGAAACGAGGTCAGCTGCTCGATCTCGTCGTCGCTCGGAGGACCGGAACCGATCGAGTCGTCGCGAAGGTGCGTCGCGACGAGCCGCGCGCGCATCGCGGTCACGGCCCATGCGACCGCGGGGGTCTTATCCAGGCCGCGCGCGCGCGCGCCCTCCGCAGCGAGCGCGTCGTCGACCAAGAGGCCGAGTGCGTCGCGTGGCGAGAGAGCGCGCGTTGCTGCGAGACGCGCGACGAGCGACGGCGCGATACGCGTCTCGCCGACGCGCGCGACGGCGTCGCCACCGAGCGATGCGTTCTCGGTCGGCGCGGGTTGCTGCGGTCCACACGCCGCAACCACCGCGATCGCCACGACGGCGACGACGCGCGGCTTCATCACGCCTTCGCTCCCGGGCGCACCACTTGGACTGCGGCGCGAACGGTCACGACGCCGACGAGGAGCCAATAGAGCGCTTTGAGATCCTCGGCGCGTGCGAGCGCTGCGCTTCCTAGCCAAAACGAGACGCCGGCGCCGACCAGCAGGACGACGGCGAGCACGTCGGCGAGCTGCATTTCGCGGAGGTACTTCATCGCGACCACGCGAGAGTACCGCCCGCGGCGAGCATCGCGAGGAAGACGATCCACGGGAGCGCTGCGCGCAAGCGAATGCGGACGCCGGGCAGGGGCGTGCGCGTGTGCCGAGCGAGGGAGACGGTGGTCGCCGCGCCGATGATCGCGAGCGCAGCAGCGAGCGTCACGAGGCGAACGAGAAGCGCGCGCTCGGGGATCGTGACGCGCCAACCGACGACCTGCAGCGCGAGCGCGATGACGATGGCGCTGCCGATGTAGACGATGTCGCCGCGTCGAATCGGCGCGCGAGGGCGCAACGGCGCGTCGTCGACGATGCGACCCGAGGGCTCCGCGTTGGCGCCGAGCGCGGGGGCCGCGGACGCGAGCGCGAAGAGTCCCCATCCGATCATGCCTGCGACGCCGCGTGGGGCATCGAGGCGCAACGGTCCGAGCGCGTTGGGAACGAGGAGCCACACGATCGCGCTCGTTAGCGTGAGCCCCCACACCGAAACGTAGCGAGCGCGCGCGCCCCACTGCGATTCCATCGCGACGCCGACGGCGATCGAGACGAGCCCGGCGATGGACACGATCTTCGCGCCGAGCGATCCACCGCGCGACCAAGCGGCCGGCGCGACGGTCACCGCCCACGCGTAGAGGCCTGGAACGCTCGCTTGCGCCGCCGCGCCGATCGCCCCGAGACGGGCGAAAATCGGCCTCACTGGCGGGACCGTCGTCTCCGCCACTTCGTCCTCGTCCGCCTCGGTCCCCAATTCGACGCTCATCGCGAAGCGCCGATGCTAGCGCACGAGCCCCTCGAGCGGCACGAGGCCGTGCTCGCGTCGCGCGCCGTGCTCGCTCTCGGCAGGCTCACTCGCGACCTCGCATCCGAGGCGCGCCCAGAGATCGCGATCGAGCAAATGTGTAGGTTGCACGTTTTGTGTCGCGGCGAGCATCACCGCCTTCATGCCAGGATGCTCGCGCTCGAGATCGTCGATCATCCGCCCGACGATCTTGCGCTGGAGATTGTCCTGCGAGCCGCAGAGATCGCACGGCAGGATCGGGAACGCGAGCGCTGCGGCGTATTCGCGGATGTCCTCTTCGGCGCAATAGACCAGCGGGCGAATGACCACGTGGCGTCCTTCGTCGGCGATGAGCTTCGGCGGCATCGCGCCGAGCTTGCCCGCGAAAAACAGATTGAGGAGCAACGTCTGCAAGACGTCGTCGCGGTGATGGCCGAGCGCAATCTTGGTGCAGCCGAGCTCGGTCGCGACCCGGTAGAGAATGCCGCGACGAAGGCGCGAGCAGAGCGAGCAGAACGTTTTGTTCGCCGGGATTTTTTCGGTGACGATCGAGTAAGTGTCCTCGCAGATCATCCGAAAGTCGTATTTCTCGCGCGCCATGTAGTCGCGCAGGACATGTCCCGGATATCCAGGGTGGCCCTGATCGATGTTGACGACGGTGAGCTCGAAGTCGATCGGCGCGCGCTTCTGCAGCGAGCGTAGGAGCTCGAGCATCGTGTAGCTGTCTTTGCCGCCGCTGACGGCGACCATCACGCGATCGCCGTCGGCGAGCATGTCGAAATCGGTCACCGCACGCGCGAGCGCGCGACCGAGCTTTCGCTCGACGACCTGCAGGCGATCCGGGATCGGCATGATCGCCGGAGGCCTAGCACGTCCTCTCGCCGGACGTTACGCGCCGGCCTTTTCGACGATCGCGACGAAGGTGAGGACGCCGTGTCCGGTCGCGCCTTTCACTTGCGTCCAGCCGCTCGGGCGCTCGGCCGTCGCGGGGCCGGCGATGTCGGCGTGCACCCAGTTCTTCGTTTCGCCGATGAACTCGCGCAAGAAGAGCGCCGCGGTGATCGATCCGCCGTAGCGATCGCCCGTCTGCTTCACGTCGGCGACCTCGCTCTTGATCTGCTCGCGAAGATCTTCGAGGAGCGGCATGCGCCACATCTGCTCGCCCGCCTCTTTGACCGCGGCGGCAAACGTGTTCGCCGTCGCGTCGTTCGTCGCGTACCAACCGGAGCACGTGCTCCCGAGCGCGACGACGCATGCGCCGGTCAGCGTCGCGTTGTCGATGAGGAGGTCCGGCTCGAGCGCGCGTGCGTACGCGAGCGCATCGGCCAACACGAGGCGCCCTTCGGCGTCCGTGTTGATGATCTCGACCGTCTTGCCGTCGAGCGATCCCCAGACGTCGCCGGGGCGGTACGCGTTGCCGTCGGGCATGTTCTCGGCGCACGCCATGATCGCGTGGACCTCGACGTTCGGCTTGAGCGCGGCGACCGCCGCCATGAGGCCGACCATGTTCGCGGCGCCGGACATGTCGTGCTTCATCTCGCCCATGCCCGCTGCGGGCTTGATCGAGATGCCGCCGCTGTCGAAGGTGATCCCTTTTCCGACGAAGATGATTCGCTTCTTCGATTTCTTCGGGACGAACGACATGTGCACGAAGCGCGGCTCGTTCGAGCTGCCGCGGCCGACAGCGTCGATGAGCTTCATGCCGCGCTTCAAGATCTCTTTGTGATCGAACACCTGGATCGCGATGCCGTTGGCCTTCGCCATCTCTTGTGCGCGTGCGGCGAGCGCGGCGGGGAACATCACGTTGCCCGGCTCGTTGCTGAGATCGCGCGAGAGGTTGACGCCGGCAGCGATCTTCTGGCCGAGATCGATCGTCTTCTTCACGTCGGCGGCGCGCACCTTCGCGTCGCACGTGATGGTCACGCTTTCGAGCTCGGCCTTCGGGCGGCGTTCGCCGGTGAGGTATTTCGTGAAGCGATAGACGCCGAGGTCGAGCCCCTCCGCGACGTAGCGCAGTCGCTTCTCGAGGCTCTCTGGAAGACCGAGGACGAGCGAGCGCGCTTTGTCGCCGTTCGCGCAGCGCGCCGCTTTGCCTGCGAACGCGCGCACGTCGGCGTTCGAGAGCGCGCGGCGATCGCCGAGGCCGAGGATGACGAGGCGATCGACGGGCAGCCGACCGAGCGTCGCGATCGAGAGGACCTGATCCTTTTTCGCGGTGAACTCTTCTTTGGCGATCAACTTCGCGAGGCCCCCGCCCAGCGCTAGGTCGATCGCTTTCAGCGGAGCCGGAACCTCCCCGGGTTTGGACTTGGGGAGCGTGAAGGCACCGATGACGGCGATATCGGCAGCGACCTCGTGAGGGCGCGCCGATTGGAGAGAAATCTTCAGGGACATCGAGGGGGACTCCTCGTGACGGTGCTAGTGCGTTTTTCGGGGGGCGCGCAGCGTGCGCGGAAAACGGCCGAAATATGCCAGAGCGTGCTTGTAGAGCACAAGCACCGTTCGTGAGCGACCGCCGATGGTGCGCGCTTTCCGGCCTCGCCGCTTAAGAACGAGGCGCGAAGCGTCATCGACGCCGAGTGTCGTCGACGACGCGAACTAGGTCAGCCGACGAGTCGCTCTCTTCGTCCCATCGCGAGCGCGCTCCTCGCGTGCGCGTCGGGCGGCGACGCGAAATCGCTGCGCGTGGGAATGCCGTCGACGACGAGCGCCATCGTGCACGGCGCCGCTTCGTAGGCCCACACGATCGAGCACGGGAGCGCGAACTCGATGCCGCTCACGGCGTCTGCGACGCGCACGATCACGCGCGATCCGACCGCCATGCGCGCGGAGCTCGCGATGAGGATCGCCGCGGCCGACACGGAGCGAAGCTCGATCGGCGTGATGGCCCCCTCGCCGATGATCTGCGCGGGAAGCGCGCCGCGCGTGCGTTGCACGGGGCCCGCTTGCGGCATCTTGCAGTCGCTGGTCACGAGCTGCATGAGCGACAAGAGCTCGATCTGCTCTTGCGGTCCGAGCGGATGCCCGAGCGTCGCGTGACGCGCCTGCAGCTCCCAAAAGCGCACGAGGAATCCAAGCTTCTCGATCACGGAGTTCCCTTCGGAGACGGTCATGAGGAAATTGCGTCGGTCAGCGGTTTTCTCCCACCCACCGCGGGTGGTCTCGCTTGGTCATTTGTGCAGCGCGCGTGCCATGAGCCCATGTCCTTTCGACGCGCGAGCGCGACCGAAGTTTCATCTGCGCGTCTCGACACGTGCGCGCGGCCATGTGGGCATACGGACGCGCTGGCGTCGGAAAATGATGGACGCTTCGTGTGTACGCCGCGACAAGCGCGCCATGCGGAGAGCCGTACGCATGCGTGAAGCGGTGGCGGTGTAGGCCGCGCGACGCGCGCGATTTTCAAGTGCGGAAGGCGCGCCCGGTGGCTCGATGATCCACGATGACGTGCTCGTGAGGAGGCTGCTGGAGTATCCTCGGGCCGCTCGCATGAAACGAACTGCGTCTCTGGCCTTCGCCGCACTTGTCGCGGTCGCCGCGCTCGCGGGTTGCGCGACGCAGCGCGTGACGTTGACGGGCGGGCCGCGCGAGTACGTCGCGTCCGACTACGTGCAGGTGCTCAAGCGATGGACGCGCACGGAGAGCCTCGTCGTTCTCTACGATCTCGACGACAAGCTCACCGTCACCGCGACGTTCGAGTCGTACGATTTTCGCTGGGCGTACGTCGTCAAGTACGCGTCCGACTACCGCCTCACCGTCGAGCAGCGGCGCGAGCTCCTCGCGAAGTCGCTGCGCGACACCGAGGACACGCACGAGTTCTACATCGCGCTCTATGGAACGAATCGCCGCTGGACGGATCTCACGAAGCCGACGAGCTCGTGGGTCGTGCGCCTCATCGACGATCTCGGAAACGAAACGGCCCCGCGCAAGATCGAGCACATCGACAAGCCCGGCGCGATTGAGCGTCGATACTTTCCGTACACGAGCGTTTGGCGTCAGGTGTTTCGCGTGCGGTTTCCGCGGACGACTCCGGACGGGCGACCGACGATCGCGCCGAACGCGCGTTGGTTCGGATTGCGATTCGCGGGCGCGGAGGGAAACCAGGAGCTCCGTTGGGAGCTCGAGCCGGAAGCGCAGCGAACCGCGCAGGGGTCCCCGTGAGGCGAAGCCGCGCGGGGATGTGACTGCGGACCTCTGCTACATGCCCGCGAAGATCTCGAGCAGCGGCGGGCACGTCACGAGTAGCTCCTGCGCGGCGTGGCGATCCGCGGTCATGACCAGCGCGCCGCCTTTGCCGGCACGCACGGTCGACGGCGCGCGTCCGCCGCCGAGCACTTCGGTCGCGAAGAGGAACTCGCCGGCGTTCACCGTCCCGTGAACCGCGTCGTCGCGAAGGAGATCGAGCTCACCGACGCCGACGATGAGGAGACCTGCGATCATCGCGCCCTGCTCTGCGAAGATCTCTCCTTCTTGGAGCGCGCGGAGCGTGAGGCGTCCGGTGACTTCGTCGCGAAGGCGCGCGTCGAGACGTTCGCCGAGCGGTCCCATCGTCAGACCGACGAGCGCTTGCACGCGATCGCCGGCGGCGCGTAGATCGTCCTCGACCCACGAGCACGAACGGAAAGCTTCTTCGACGGCGGCGTCGTCCCACGTCGCGACACGCGCTCGGTCCGACGCGCAGAGGAGACGCATCGGCACGCGGTGCTCGAGCGTTCCGCGGCTGCGCAGCACCGCGCCGACTTCGAGGCGCTGCGCGGGTGCTTCGACGATCGTGGCGGCGACGTCGACGCTCCCTTCGAGCACCAAGACGAGCGCGAACGTCGCCACTTCTTCATCGCGCGCGAGCGGTTCGACCTTCGCGGCACGCGCGAACGCTGCGCGCGCGTCGTCCGGAAGATCGGCGAACGCTTCGACCAGAGTGAGATCGAGCGCGCCGGGCGTCGAGGGAGCCGGCGGAGCGGCGAGTGCTTCTGCCTGGGGCGCGGGCGCTGCGGCGGGGGGTACCGCGGACTTCGCTTGGTGCGCGCGTGGCGGGAGCGGCGGGGGCGGCTTGCGAGGAACGGGCGGCGGCGGCGGCGGTTGTACGGGCGGCGCGCCCCCTTGCATCGCAGGGGGCGGCGCGCTCGTGACGACGTCCTCGCTGTCGATCGCGGCCGCGGGCGAGAGCGGCGCCGCGGCCTGCGCGGAATCTTCGACGCCGTCGCGACGAGCCGTGGGCTTCTCGGAGTCGGCCCACGGATCGAGCATGCCGGCGTGCGCTTCGGCCGCGGTGCGCGGTTGCTCGTCGTCATGGGCCGGATGCGGGCGCGTGTGAATCTCGACCGCTGGAGAAGCTGGGGGAGGAGGCACGGCGCTGTCGCGAGGCACCAGTGTGACCTCGGACGTAGAGACCTCGGATTCGTCCGGCGGAGCGAGCTCACGCACCGGAGGCGGCGACGCCGACGGTTCGAACGGAAGCGGCGGCACGTCGAGCGCGAGCGCCGCGTTCGAAGGGGGCGCGACGCCGTTGTCGGGCGAGATCGTGTCTTCGACCGCGTTGAGATCGATCGCCATCGGATCGGACGGCGCGGGCATCGCGACTTCGATCTCGACCTGCGATCGCCGAAGCAGATCCTCGACCGGGTCGAGCGAATCGGGATGATGGCTCGGCGGTGCTGACGCGGTGGTCTGCGGAGGGGCCGCGTGCGCGAGGAGCTCGGCAAGCTCGGCGGCGCCGCGCGCGAGCGTGAGCGCGCGATCGTCGTCCTGCGCTTCGCCCGCGGCTTGAGCGGCACGCCGAAGCCACACGATCGCATCGACGCGCTCGTTGCGTTTCCAGAGCGCTTCCGCCGTCTGAAGCGCCCATACGACGTCCTCGGCGTCCGAGTCGAGTGCGGCGGGTATCCCCTCCATGGGCGGCGTATTGTTATCACTCACGGCGCCGTACCGCACTGTCCATCACGGCGTCGGCGCAGGCGCCGATGCGGGCGCCGATGCGGGTGCCGATGCGGGTGCCGATGCGGGCGCCGATGCGGGTGCCGGCGCCGTGGGCGGCGACGCTGCGAAAAAATACACCTTGCCGTCGTCGGAGCCGACGACGAGGCTTCCGTCCGTCAAGAGCGTGAGGGGCGCGTCGACGTCGCCGCCCGTCACGTAGCGCCACCGGAGCGTGCCGTTCGCATCGACGACGTAGATGGCGTCATCTTGCCCGCCGAACGCGAGCGCGAGGTCGTCGTCTTCCAGCGCGCCGCCGTGAACGCCGAATTCGCGCGCGCCGGTTCCGGGGATCGCGAACGCGCCGCGAATGGCGCCGTCGGCGGCGACGATGCGCACTTGCCGCGGCGAAGGGCCGTACACGCCCGCGAGCACGTCGCCGTTGCGCGCGATCGCGAGCGCCCCTCGCACGAAGCCGCCGACCTTCGTGCGCCAGGCGATCTCACCGCCCACGCGGAGCTTCACGACGTCGCCCGCGTCGGTGCCGACGAAGATCGATCCGTCCTCGGCGATCGCAGGCGCGCCGTCGACGTCGGCGCCGAGATCGACCGACCACGCGAGCACGCCGTTCGCGCCGAGCGCGTAGACGCGGTTGTCTTGCGAGCCGAAAATGATCTTCCCGTCGTCGGCGATCGCGGGCGCTGTGTAGACCTTTTTCTTCGCCTGAAAGCGCCACGCGACGTCGCCTCCGGGCCGCGCACCGATGACGGTCGTGCCCGCGGCAAAGACGACGTTGCCTTCTTTCGTGATCGCGGCGCCCGTGTCGGCGTCGCCCGGCGTGTCGAGCTTCCACTTCGTGCGACCGTCGACGCCGAGCGCGAAGAAGCGCTTCGCGTCCGCGCCGACGTAGATCGTTCCGTCATCGGCGACGCACGGCGCGCTGTAGACGCGATCGCCGAGCGCGACGCTCCACTTCTTCACGCCGGCGCGCGTGAGCGCCGTCACGTTGCCGTCGTGCGACGCGACGTAGAGCGTCTGCTCGTCGGGCGACGCGGTCACTTGCGCTTCGATCGGTCCGCCCGCCGTGAACGTCCACGCGACGTTCGCCTCGCGCGGAAGTCGGCCACGCGCGCGATGCGTGCGCCGCGCATCGCCGTGGAGCATCCGCGCCGGTCGCTCGGCGACACGCGCGCTCGCATCCGGTGGCGGCGCTCCGAGCCCCGCGGCGACTTCGGACGAAGACGAACCTGTCGGCGCCGCGCTCGCGCTCACCGACGGCGCCGCCGCGATCGTCGCCACGATCTTCGGCCGCCCCGCGCGCATGCGCAATGCGAACGCCACCGCGACGACCGCAACGAGCGCCGCGAGCGGCACCACGCGCAATCGCGCAGCGCGGCCGGCCATGGACGTCACGCCGCCATCACGACTCGCAGAGAGCTCAGCGGAGCTTCTGCCGCGCCGCCTTGATGCGCCGCTCGGACTCGCGCGCTTCGGGGATCCCGATCGCGTGCGGAAGCTCTCCCGGTAGACGCCTGGCGAGCCAACCGATCAAGGTCAGCCCCGCGGTGCGGGTCGTCTCGGGCATCGACGGGTCACGAATCACGCGCGAGATCTCGTTGATCAGGCGCGCTCGCTCATTCTCGTCTCCCACTCGAAAACCTCCGACGCCGCGCACCAGAAGTGCTGGGCCCACCGCGCTCACGCCACCCCCACACCCCGAGGCTTCAGGCGGGGCAGAGTGTAGCCGTTTCTCGACTTCCGTCGAATTTGCCGTCCGCGTAAATCGTTGAGAAGAAGAACGATCCATCCGTGAAACTCTCCCGAAACGGTCGACGGTGTAGGGAGGACGCGAGCGGGGGGTTTAGCGCCATCCTCGCCGGGCACAAGTCCCAAGTGCGGGTCTCGGTCAGATTGCACCGATGAGCACCTCGCGGTCCTTCGCACCGTTTGCCGGTCCGACGAGCCCGCGCTTCTCCATCATCTCGACGATTCGCGCCGCGCGGTTGTATCCGAGGCCGAGCTTTCGCTGCAACCACGAGGTCGAGCAGCGGCGCGTGTCGGCGACGACGCGCACGGCATCGTCGTAGAGCTGGTCCTGCTCCGCGTCGTCGAGATCCTCGGCGGCTTCGTCGTCGCGCGGCTTCAAGATGTTGTCGTCGTAGACGGGCAGCCCCTGCGCGCGCAGGTGATCGGTGACGGTCTGGACTTCTTCTTCGCTGACCCACGGGCACTGCACGCGCTTCGTGTCGTTCGTGCCGTTCAGCTTGATGAGCATGTCGCCCTTGCCGAGCAGATGCTCCGCGCCTTGCTCGTCGAGGATCGTGCGCGAGTCGACGCGCTGCGAGACGCGGTACGCGATGCGCGTGGGAAAGTTCGCCTTGATGATGCCCGTGATGACGTCGACGCTCGGACGCTGCGTCGCGAGGATCACGTGCATCCCCGCCGCGCGCGCCTTCTGCGCGAGACGCGCGACCGCCGCTTCGACTTCTTTCCCTTGCGTCATCATCAAGTCGGCGAACTCGTCGACGACGATCACGATCCACGGGAGCGACTCCGGGAGCGCCGCGGTCCCCTCTTCGCCCGGCGCGGGTCGCACGGCATCGGTGAAGCCGTTCATGTCGCGCGCGAGCACGGTGCGCGGCGCGGGGTTTTTGATCTCGCCGCTGCGCACGCGCGAGACCCAGTTGTTGAACGTGCCGATGTTCTTCGTGCCCGCGTCGGCGAAGAGCTGGTAGCGCCGCTCCATCTCGTCGACGGCCCACTTGAGCGCGGTCGCCGCTTGCTTCATGTCGGTCACGACCGGGAGCAGCATGTGCGGAATGCGATCGAACGGCGCCAGCTCGACGACCTTCGGATCGATCATCAACAGGCGAAGCTGTTCGGGCGTGCGCCTATAGAGGAGCGACGTGAGCATCACGTTGAGGCCGACGCTCTTTCCGGCGCCGGTCGCCCCCGCGACGATCACGTGCGGCATGCTCGCGAGATCCGCGTAGACGGGCGCGCCGAGGATGTCGCGACCGAGGACCATCGGCAGTGGAACGTCGAGCGACTGGAAACGCCGGTCTTCGATCAGATCGCGCAGGCACACGGGAATGCGCTTGTCGTTCGGAACTTCGAAGCCGATCCGGTTCTTCCCGGGGATCGGCGCGACGATTCGCACCGTCCGCGCGAGCGCGAGCGCGAGATCGTCGGCCAGCCCCGCGACCTTCGACACCTTCGTTCCGGGCGCCGGCGACACTTCGTACGTGGTGACGGTCGGACCGGGGAGAATGTCCTCGACCTTCCCTTGCACGCCGTAGTGCGCGAGCGTCTGCACGAGCTTCTCGGCCGTTTGAAAGAGCTTGTCCTTGTCGACCGCGAGCGTCGGATCGACCTTCACCGGCACGAGGAACTCGAGCGACGGCAGCGAGAACGACGTCGGCGTCGGCGGCGGCTTCTCGACGAGCTTCGCCGCGCGCTCCGCTTCCTTCGCGAGCGCCGCGGTCGTGTCGACGATCGTCGGCTCCTTCGGCGAGCGCGCGCGGCGGTTCTTCTTCGCATTCGCTTCCGCCGCGGCCTCGGCGAGATCCGGATCCGGGAGCGGGAGCTGAATCGGCTCGAGCGCCGCTTCGAGCGCGGACGTGGTCGCTGCGAGCGCGACGTCGTCCTTCTCTTTTTCCGGATCGCCCTCGGCCTTCTCCTTCTTCTTTCGCGTTCGCTTCTTCGCGAACGTTCCGCTCGCGTCGCCTTCCGCGATTGCTTCCGCCGCGCCGCACGCTTCGCCGAGATCGATCTCGTCGTTGTCGATCGGCACGACCGCGATCGTCGCCGCGGCGTTCGTCGTGTCCTCGATCTTCGGCAGGTTCGCTTCGCGCTCGATCTCTTTGCGACCTCGCTCGAGCTCGCGCGCGGTGCTCCACGCGTCCGCGACGCTCTTCGCCGCGCCGGTCGTCGCCGCTGCCGAGCGCACGCTCCACGCCGCGATCGTCCGCGCGAGCGTGATGAACGAGAACGTCGCGCGTCCGATCAAGATGAGGCCGAGGCTCGCGAAGCCGACGAGAAACGATCCGATCGTCGAGAAGAGCGAACGCGCGGTCTCGCCGAAGAGCTCGCCGACGACGCCGCCCGCCGCGTGCGTCCCGAACGCCATCTTCCCCGCCCAACCAACTTGCACGAGCGCCGCCGCAAGGACCGCGATCAAGAGATCCCCCGCGAGGCGCGCCGGCGTCGCGTGATTCACTTTGTCGCGCACGAGCGGGATGCCGAGGAGCGCGAGCTCGAGCGGCAACGCCCAGGCGACGACGCCGACGAGCATCACGAGGCCGCGCGCGACGAGCTCGCCGACCGGGCCGACCCAATTTTCTCCGGGCGGAGTCACCGACGCGGCCGCATCGATCCCACGCGGCGGATCGCCCGCGTACGATCCGAGCGCGAGCACGAGGAACAACGCGAACGTCCACAAGAGGAGCGCCGCGACCTCGCGACCACGTCCATGCACGCCTGCGCCGCGACCGACGACGGAGCCGACGCGACTGTTCGAAGGGGCCGTCACCGAATCAACTCCTCGGCGCGGCACGAAAAGCGGGATCGCCATTTCTTACGTTATCCTACATAGGAACCTACGGTGCTGCACAAGACCCCGTCAACTTTCGCTCGCGCGATCCCGCTTCGCTGGGCGTACCATCGCGTGGCGCGCCGATAGTGGGCGCGTGCGGTCCGATTCCGTTAGGATGGGCGTCCGCTCGGCACTCGGCGATATGTAAGCCGCAGCGCGCCGGACGCGACGAACGCGACCTTCGTGAGGAGAAAAAGGCGACAAGCATGCGCGAGCGAGCCGTAGGGGAGAGGGCCCGGGCGAAGTCGTGGTTTGGGTGGGTGGGCGCTGCCGCGCTGTCGACCTCCGTTGCCGGCGGCGTCGTGGGCGGCTTTGCCGTTCTCGGCTGCGCGGTCAGCGAGGGCGACATCCATCACTGGGAGCTCACGGAGAACGGTCCGGAGAAGCTCTACGCCGTGATGACGCACGACAAGTACCCGTGGGCGCTGCGTTACGAAGCGGCCATGGCGATGGTGCGGATGAAGACGCGCGGCGGACAGCACATCGGCCTCGAGACGCTGTTGAAAGCGCTCGAAAGCAAAGATGCGCTCAGCCAAACCGCGCGCGACAAGATCGTCAGCGACATCGGTCCGAAGCTCATCGAGCAGATGCAGCAGAAGCCGGTGACGCTCGCCGAGGGCGCCGTCCTCGATCCGTCGGTGCCTTACAAGGACGCGGCGTACGGGCTCTACACCGAGCCCTCGCTCGTGAGCGACGAGAAGCTGAAGAGCGATCTCGCTGCGGCGGTCGCTGCATGGGTGCAGACGGATTTCGAGACGCGCCTCGACAATCGATCGCAGGCGTACGGCGTCGAGCAGATCATGCGCGCGCTCGGATCGGCGGCGGTGAAATCGCTGCCTAGCTACATTCGTGAAGAATCGGCGAAGGTCGATCGCATCGCGTCGCTCGTCGCGGAGATCGGCGACGAGGACACGAAGAAGAAGGCCTCCGAAGCGCTCGTCGTGCTCGGCAAGAAGTACGACTCCAAAGAATGGATCGACAAGCAGCGCCCGCTCGTCGAAGAGGCGAACAAGAAGTCGAAGGTCGACGCGACGCCCGACCAGGTAAATAAGCAGCTGGCGGACTTCCAGAAGAGCGAGCTCGAGAAGATCTTCGGCAGCATGAAGAAGGTCGGGCAGCGTCCGATCATCGAGTGGCTGCTCGCGTACGCGTCCGATCAGTCCAAGACGCCGGATCTTCGCAAGGCGGCGATCGCGGCGATGCAGGGGAACGTCGACAAGAACAACGTGTCCGACGTCGAGCGCTTCTACAACATCCTCAAGGACGACAAGAATCCGGACGACGTTCGTGGTCTCGCACTCGAGCGCCTCGGCGAGCTCTCGAAGGAAATCGTCGTGCCGAAGCTCTACGCGCTCTTCGACGGCAAGAAGTGGCAAGTGCGCATGGACGCGGGGCGCAAGCTCATCGAGATCTTGAAGCCGATGGACGAGAAGGCCATCGCGGACTTCATGCGGCACGTACCGCAGAGCGTCGACAAGAAGATGGGGCGCAACGAAGGCGTCGTCTTCGGCGCGAGCATGGCGGCGATGGAGCCGGTCGGCGGGAAGAAGCCACGCGACATCCTCAACGGCTACCTGCAAGCCAAAGAGATCGGGCCGCGTCTCGTCGCCGTCGGGCAGTACTGGGGCGCGAAGAAGGACGAAGCGAAGCCGATCATGGGCATGCAAGACGACGCGACGCCCGTCCCCAAATGCGAAGACGCCGACAAGTGCGGCTGGGAATGCCAGGTCCCGAAGCCGAACTCCAAGGACCTCGAGACCAAGAAGATCACGACCGTGGGCGAGTTCGTGAAGTACTGCGTCATCCCGTCGCTCGAGTGAGGCGCGCCACCTTCGCCACCTTCGCCACGTTCGCGCCCCTCGCCTCTTTCGCGCGCTTTTGTGCTCTATTAGGTAACGCGCCTCTAGGTAACGCGCCTCTAGGCGGCATTTTTCCCGGATGGCCAGGTATTTGAGATGAGCTCGGACCCGAACAAGAAGAGCGCGCGAAACTTCCAGTGCCGTGACGTGCTCTGGGAGACGTTCGAGCAGATGGCGCGCGAGCTCGAGTGCAGCACGGACTACCTGATCAACGAGGCGATGAAGCAGTACGCGCGGCAACGCAGCTACGGCTCGCGGACGCCGTTTCCGGGGACGCAGCGTGGGGACGCGCCGCCGGCGCAATCGCAGGGCCAACAGCAGATGAATCCGCCGTCGAGCGGGCAAGGGTTCGCGCCTCCCGGTGGAGGGCTCGGTGCTCCGCCGGCGCAAGGAATGCGGAGCGGTGGTGGGCTTCCGCCGCCGCCGGCGCGCATGCCGCCTCCGCCGATGCGTGGTCCGTCGAATCTTCCGGCGCCTCCCGCGGGCGGACGCAGCGGTGGTGGGCTTCCGATGCCGCCGCCAGGTCGCGGCGGTGGTCTCGCGATGCCTCCCGCGCAGCAGCCGCGATCCGCGCCTCCGCCCGCTCCGCGCAGTGTGCCGCCGCCGCTTCCGCGCGGAGGCTCGGCGATGCCGCCGCTTCCGCAGCCGCCGAGCCACAATGGCTTCCCGGGTATGCCGGCTCACGGCGCACAGCTCAGCGTCGTCTATCAAAACGAAAAGGTACCTGTGACGAAGGATCGCTTCGTCATCGGACGCGGCAAGCAGTCGAGCGATCTCACGCTGAAGGATCCGAACGTGTCGCGTCAGCACGCGATGATCGAGTTCCAGAACGGCGTGTACTTCATGGTCGACATGGGATCGACCAACGGCGTCGAGTACAACGGCCAGCGCATCGCCCGAAAGCAGATCGCCGAAGGCGACGTCTACCGCATCTGCGATCACGATCTCGTCTTCACGTATCGCTGACGGCCGGTAACGCTCGCCGATGAAGCGACCCGACATGCGAGCGATGACGAAGCTCCCGATGCTCGAGGGGCATCGAGACACGCTCGAGAAGTGCGTCTTCTGTCCCAAGCTTTGTCGCAGCGCGTGTCCGGTGTCGAACGCCGAGCCGCGCGAGACGGTGACGCCTTGGGGGAAGATGTCGATGGCGTACTTCGCGGCGCAGGGCGACGTGCCGCTCGATGCGTCGCACGCGGCGCCGGCGTGGGCGTGCACGGGGTGCATGGCGTGCCGCGAATCGTGCGATCACAAGAACGACGTCGCGACGACGCTGTACGAGGCACGCGCGGGGCTCGCGGCGGCGGGGCACGCACCGGAGGGGGCGAAGCGGGCGATCGCGCAGTTCGCGGGGCACGCCGAGCTCACGCGGCAAGCGGTGCGCGAGCTCTTGGCGCATCCGGCGGTGCGATCCGATTCACGCGACGCGCTGCTGATCGGGTGCAGCTATGCGCGCGGGGCGATCGCGGAAGCGCGTCACGCGATCGACGCGGCGAGCGCGCTCGTGCGTGGTCCGGTCGCGCTGGTCGAGGCGTGCTGCGGTTTGCCGTTGAAGCTCGCGGGCGCGGGCGGTGGGTTCGCGCGTCAGGCGGAGCAGTTCGCGCGCGAGACGAAACGGGCGCGGACGCTGCTCGTCGTGGACGCGGGGTGTGCGATGACGCTGCGCGTGCGCTACGCGGAAGTGGGCGTGACGCTCGCGCCGACGGTGGAGCTCCTCGTCGAACGCGCGGCCGCGGTGCTGGGCGATCTGTCGATCGCGGCCGAGGCGACCGACGAGCCGGTGCGTTACCACGATCCGTGTCAGCTCGGTCGCGGGCTCGGCGTGTACGACGCGCCTCGCGCAGTGCTCACGCGTGCGCTCGGTCGCGCACCGGACGAGTTCGTGTCGCGGCGAGAGCACGGGGTCTGCTCGGGAGCTGGCGGGCTCTTGCCGGCGACGATGCCCGAAGCGTCGCGCGCGATCGCCGACGCGCGACTCGACGAGCATGAGAGCGCCGGCGGCGGGCGCATCGTGACCGCGTGCGCGTCGAGCTTGATCGCGCTGCGGCGTCGCGCGCGGGCGCCCGTCGACGACATCGTCACGTGGATCGCACGCGCGGCGCGTCCGTGGCGCGCTCTGGGGTAGCCTTCGTTTACCGTGCAGCCCGTTCGCGAAGGCTCGATTCCCAACCTCGTCGCTCCGCCTCCGCGCTCGACGATCGCGACGCGGGTCCTCGCGTCGTTCGCGATCACGGTCGTCGCGTTCGCGTTCACGGTCGGTTGGGGCGTCGTCGCGCAGCGGCGCGCGGCCGACGACAGCGTCGAGCTCGCGCGCGGATATTTGCCAGTCGCGCTGAAGCTCGGGCAGCTGCGCGCGACGCAGGCGACGCTCTCGACGCTCGTCGACGGCATCCCCGACGAGCGCAACCCGGTGTCGACGCGCATCCTCTTGGAGACGCTCGCGAGCGCGCGGCGGGCGAAGTTCGTCGAGACGCGCGCGGCGCTCACGCAGGGACTTCCCTCGGTAGGGAGCACGACGACACAGCAGCTCGCCGTGCGTCTCGGCGCGGAGATCGAGTCGATCGAGAACGCGCTCGCCGACGATCGCGCGATGTTCGAGCGCCTCTTCGACGCCGTCGCGTCCGGTGACAAGGACGGCGTCAACCGCGTGCTCGTCTCGCTCGGTGCGATGGAGCACGACGCCGATCGAAGACTTCACGCCGTGGCCGACAACGTCACGAGCTCGATGGACGAGCTCTCCGCCGCCGCCAGCGTGCGCCAACGTCGCGCGATCTACGCGCTCGCGATCCTCGCCATCCTGACGCTCGCGGTCGGCGTCGCCGTCTCGATCCACACGCGTCGCCTCCTCGCTCCGCTCGCGCGCGTGACCGAGCGCGCGCAGGCCGTTGCGCGCGGCGATCTCGAGCCGCGTGCGGTCGTCGCGACCGACGACGAGATCGGTCAGCTCGCGACCGCGTTCGAGAAGATGGTCGAAGGGGTCGCGCGCGCGCAAGCGTTCGCGCTGTCGAACGAGCGCTTCGCCGCGATCGGAAAGATGGCGGCGCACGTCACGCACGAGATCCGAAATCCTCTTTCGTCCATCGGACTCAACATGGAGCTGCTCGAAGAAGAGCTCGCGGGCGAAGGGGCGCGGAGCGAATCGCGTACGCTGCTCTCCGCGATCAAACGCGAGGTCGAGCGGCTCGAGCACCTGAGCGAAGAGTATCTCCGCGTCGCGCGTTTGCCGTCGCCGCGCATGGAGGCGGATGACGTCGTGGCGGCGGTTCGCGAGATCGTCGTCTTCGCGCGGCCGGAGATCGAGCACGCCGGGTGCACCGCCGAGCTTCATTTCGCGGAGCGACTTCCGCCCGCGCTCTTCGACGAGTCGCAGCTGCGGCAAGCGCTCCTCAACTTGCTCCGTAACGCGCGCGAGGCGATGCCCAAGGGAGGACGGATCGACGTCGGCGTCGTCGCCGAAGGGATGAGCGTCGTCGTGAGCGTCGACGATCGCGGCGGCGGCATCCCCGACGAAATCCGCGCGCGCGTGTTCGATCCGTTCTTCTCGACGAAGGGCGAAGGGACCGGGCTCGGGCTCGCGATCACGCGGCACATCGTCGAAGCGCACGGCGGAACGGTGACGTGCGACGCGCGAGCCGGCGGCGGGACGAGCTTTCGCATCGCGCTTCCGATCGCGCCCGCGCGCGCCTCGGCACCTCGCGTCGCGGCGAGGTGACTTTCTCTCGCGCGCGCGGTACTAGCGCGAACATGGCACGCCCCGACAACCGCGCGCTCGACGCGCTCCGCCCCGTCGAGATGATCACCGGCTTTCACCGCCCGTCCGAAGGCTCGGTGCTCTACCGCGCCGGCTCGACGGTTGTATTGTGCACGGCTTCCGTCGACGAATCGGTGCCGAAATTCCTCGAGGGGAAGAACAAAGGCTGGCTCACCGCGGAGTACCAGATGCATCCGCGCGCGAACCCGAGGCGGCAGGATCGCGACGGACGCAAAGGGCCGCTCGGCGGACGCACGCAGGAGATTCAGCGGCTCGTCGGACGCGCGCTCCGTGCGGCGATCGATCTCGACAAGCTCGGCGCGCGCACGATCTCGATCGACTGCGACGTCCTCGAGGCCGACGGCGGGACGCGCACCGCGTCCGTGACCGGCGGCTTCGTCGCGCTCGCGCTCGCGCTGGCGAAGATTTCTGCGCGCGGCGATCTCAAGGTCCCCGTTCTTCGCGAGCCGGTCGCCGCGACTAGCGTCGGTCACCTCGACGACAAGGGGCTCGCGCTCGATCTCGTCTACATCGAAGACTCGCGCGCGCGCGTCGATCTCAACGTCGTCGCGACCGCGACCGGACGCATCATCGAGATCCAGGGCACCGCCGAGGGCGAGCCCGTTCCGCGATCCGACATCGACGCGATGACCGATCTCGCGCTCGTCGGGACGACGCGACTCTGCGCGTTGCAGCGCGAAGTCCTCACGCGCGCCGGCGTCGACCTCGCCGCGCTGACGCAGCCGCGCTGACCTCGCGGCGCATTTTCGATTAGCCTCGGCTCATGACGACGAGCTGGGCCGCGAGCAATCACCTGGTCGTGGCGACGACGAACCACGGCAAGCTCCTAGAGCTGCGCGCGCTGCTTGCGGGGCTCGACGTAGTCATCCATTCGATCGACGACGTGCTCAAGCCGCGCCCGAACATCGTCGAGGACGGCGCTACGTTTCGCGACAACGCGATCCTCAAGGCGCGCGCGATCGCGACCGCGACGACGATGCTCACGCTCGCCGACGACTCGGGGCTCGAAGTGGATCTCCTCGACGGCCGACCGGGCGTGCGGTCTGCACGCTTCGCGCACGAACGCGCGACCGATGCCGAGAACAACGCCGCGCTCCTCGCCGCGCTCGACGCCCTCGGCGATCCCGCGCATGGCAGCGCCGGCAAGACCGTCGCGCGCTTTCGATGCGCGCTCGCGCTCGTGGATCCATTTCTCGACGACGGCGCGCCGCTCGTCGTGGACGGCACGTGCGAAGGGAGCATCACGCGCACGCCGCGCGGGTCGGGCGGCTTCGGTTACGATCCGCTCTTCGTCGTCGACGGCACGGAAAAGACGATCGCCGAGCTCTCTGAAGACGAGAAGAACCGCGTGAGCCATCGCGCACGCGCCGTCGTCGCGTTGAGGCCGGTGCTCGAGCGCGTCCTCGCCGCACGCGCCGAAGCGGTCACGAAGCTCGCGCGCTGATCACTTTCCGAAGAAATCGAAGTGCCCGCCGCAGCCGAGGCCGACGACGGTGTAGCCGCGCTGACGATTGATCTGCGCGCCGTTCGCGTACGTCGGTCGCGTGATCCCGTCGCCCGAGCCGGCTTGGCTGAACGCGACTGTGCCGTCGGTGTCCGTCATCGATCCGCCCGAGAGCGTGAACATCGGCGAGAGCGTGAAGAGCGTCGAGATGCGAATCTCGGCGCCGAGCCCGAGGCGCAAAATCTCGAGCGACGACATCTTGTACGTCTCGCCGCCGCTCGTGACTTGCACCGTGCGGATGCCGAACGAGAGATCCGACGCGAACGCGACGCTGTCGACGTCGCCGCCGAGGTAGCGAAATCCGGCGCCGAGAAATGACGTGCTCGCCTTCGCGTCCGCGCCTTCGAAGCGGTGACCGGCGGGCATCCCCGCG
This sequence comes from Polyangiales bacterium, assembly GCA_038209335.1. Lineage (GTDB taxonomy): Bacteria > Myxococcota_A > Polyangia > Polyangiales > Polyangiaceae > JBBQXV01. The sequence goes on from JBBQXV010000128.1 coordinate 21,845, forward strand.
AGCTCGAGCGCGACGTACGGGATGTAGCGTTTGCCGAGACGCGCGCCGACGTCGACCTCGAGCGAGAGCCCGTTGCGAACGAAGTTGCCGGTCGTCTCGGGGTTGCTGGCCTGGTTGTCGTAGAAGTTGCCGCCGTACCCGATGATCCCGAGGCGCCCGCCGACCCAAAGCGAAAACTTGGGCGCGTGCGTCGCGTGCTCGGGCTCGTTGTAGAGGACGGGCGGCGGCGGCGGCGCGTACATCAAGGGCGGCGGCGGTGCCGGCTGCGGATCCGGTTGGTACCGAGGCTGCTGCGGCTGCGGTTGCTGCGGTTGCGGCGACGGATCGTACGCCGGCGGATCGGGCGGAGGGAGCGGCGGAGGCCCATCCGCGCGCGCGCCGCGTGCGACGAACCCGATCGCGAGCACCGAAACGACGACGGCGAGCTTGTCGAAACGCTTCGCGCGCATGAGAAGTCTCCTGAGGAAGCCGCGCCGGTGACGGCGGGTCTCCTCATGATAGTCCATTCACGAGACCTCACCCATGCCCGCGAAACGACCCTGGAAAGCGTATGGCCGCTACGGCTCGGTGGGGATCGAGCTCGTCGCGTCGATCGTCATCGGCGTCTTCGGCGGGCGATGGCTCGACGATCGCTTCGCCGGGGGGCGCGGGTGGGTCACGATCCTCGGGCTCGTCGTCGGCGTCTACGCGGGATTCCGGCAGGTATTTCGCGCCGCGAAACAGATGGAGCGCGACGCGGAGCGCGCCGATCGCGAGGAAGCCGCCGAGCGCGCCGCCTGGGGCGAACGCGTGATGCGCGAAGCCGACGAGAAGTCGGTTGCGCCCGGCGCAGAATCGAGCAAAACGGTCCGCGACGATGAGCCCGACGGGACAGACGGCAAAGACCGAGGGAACGATGCCGGAGGGCGCGGCAACGATGTCCGCTGAGGCGGCTCCGCGCGGCATGGATCCGCGGCTTCGCGCGGCGATGATCACGGTCGTGGTCGCGGCGGCGGCGTTCAGCGGCGTCGCGGCCTACGCGTGGTCGTCGCGCGCGGCGCTGTCGGTCGCGGTTGGCGGCGCGATCGCGACGGCGAACCTGTGGGTGCTCGCGCGGATCGTCGGATCGCTGATGCCGGCCGAAGGCGAGGAGCCGCGGAGCGCGTCGAACGCGAAGACCGCGTGGGGCGTGCTCGCGCTCCTCAAGCTCACGGTCTTGTTCGGAGGTGTCTGGTTCCTCATGACGAATCACCTGGTCGACCCCATACCCTTGGTGGTCGGCTTCGGTGCTCTGCCGATTGGGATTGCAATCGGGTCGATCGTGAGTGATAGACGCTCGAAAATCTTCGTCCCGTGAATCACGGGACACGCGCTCCCGAAGGTCGCGCAGGCCTCCCATGCCCAACCACACTTCGTTCTTCAGCTACTTGATCGCCATGTTTCCCGCCCTCGGCGAGAACATGAAGAACATCGGTCCCACCTTCGGCGGCAAAGGGGTCGAGCCCAGCGCCGCCGAGCCGATCGTGGCCGCGCTGTTCGTCGCGCTCCTCGTCATGCTCCTCGCGCTCCTCGTGCGGTCGAAGATCGTCAAGCACGACGACGCCGTCATCCCGGACTCGAAGCTCACGCTGCGCACGTTCTTCGAGGTCTTCATCGGGTACTTCTACGACCTGATGAAGGACATGATGGGGCCGAAGAAGGCGAAGCGTTACTTCCCGGTCATCGGCACGGCCGCGTGCTTCATCTTCTTCTCGAACTTCCTCGGTCTGCTGCCCGGCTTCAACCCGCCGACGTCGACCTGGAGCATCACTGCGGGCTGCGCGGCCGTCGTCTTCGTTCTCTTCAACTACTACGGCATCAAAGAGAACGGCGCGGGCTACTTCAAGCACCTCGCGGGGCCGGTGTGGTGGCTCGCGTGGTTCATCTTCCCGCTCGAGGTCTTCTCGCTCTGCCTCCGGCCCATCACGCTTTCGATTCGCCTCATGCTCAACATGGCGGTCGACCATCTCCTCGTGACGCTCGCGCTCACGGGCTTCGCGCTCTTCCTGCCGATCCCGGTGATGATCCTCGGGACGCTCGTCTGCGTCGTCCAGGTGCTCGTCTTCTGTCTGCTCTCGTCGATTTACATCACGCTCGCGACCGAGCACGAAGAGCACGGCGAAGCCGGCCACGAAGAAGACCACGCCCACGGCAAGAAGACTGCACACGCGTAACCCCTAGCCACCGGCGAAAAAAGCTACTAAGTGCCGCCCCAACACTTTCCGTATTGCGATAGAGAAAAAAGAAGGAGCCATTGACGATGTCGACCCCGAAGAAGCTCGTTCCCGCGGCCGTTGCGTTTGCCGTGACGTTCCTCGTGCCGCTCCTCGCGTTCGCGCAGGACGGCGACGCCGCCGCGAACGTCAACACCGTCAAGGCGTACGCTGCGATCGGTGCAGGCTTCGCGATCGGGCTCGGCGTGCTCGGCGGTGGCCTCGGTCAGGGTCGCGCAGCTGCCGCGGCGCTCGAAGGCATCTCGCGTAACCCGGGCGCGGCCGGCCGCATCCAGACGCCGATGATTCTCGGCCTCGCGCTCATCGAGTCGCTCGTGCTCCTCAGCTTCGTCATTGCGTTCTTCCTTCAGGGCTTCGCGACGGCGAACTGATCGAAAGTCCTCGCGCCCGACGCCCGCGCTGCTCCGGCACCGCGGGCGTTTTCTTTTTCGAACCTCGGCCCTACCTCATGGGGACAACGAGGTGCCGTGATGCTCGAACGCCCGTATCCGTCGTCGTGGACCGTCCGCCGAGCTCGTGATGCGTATCTGGAGGAGAACGGCTTCACCGTCGCCTCCTACGCGGACAAGTGGACGGGCGCGACGGTCTTCGGCATCCCCATCAAGGTGCCGAACACGCCGCGCCATGCGTGGGCGATCATGCTCCACGATCTCCATCACGTCGCCACCGGCTACGGGACCGACATGCGGGGTGAGGGCGAGATC
>JBBQXV010000129.1:0-24709 GCA_038209335.1 Polyangiales bacterium
TCTGCCGCGGCGAGCCACCGGACGTCGAAGGGCTCGCGGCGCAATTCGTTCGCTACATGCGCGATCCCGCAATGCGCACCCAGCAGGGCCTCGCCGCGCGCCGTCGCATCGAACGCGACTTCGACGGCGCGTCGCACGGACGCAAAATCCAAAACGAGATCGTGCGAACGTCTGGGCTAGCGCGATGACGTCCCCCATCCGCCGCTTCGTCGAGCGCCTCGTCGACTTCAGCGGGAGGCAGCCGCTCATCGTCTTGTTCCTCGCGCTGTGCACGCTCGGCGGGACGTGGTGGTACGCGTCGCACCTCGAGCTGCACTCCGACATCCGCGAGCTCCTCCCGCGCGACAGCCCCGGCTTCAAGGCGTTCGAGCACCAGCTCGGGCGCGTCGGCGGAGGCGCGACGCTCATCATCATCGCCGAGTCGCCGGATCGCAAAGCGAACGAGCGCTACATCGACGATCTGTCCGCGCGCCTCGACAAGATGGTCCTGGATCGAAAAGCGTGCGTCGACAAATGCGCGCAAGAAGACCAAGCGTGCAAGCGCGCGTGCGGCCCCGAGCTCATCAGCTACATCGAGCACGGAACGAAGGACGTCCGGAAATTCTTCGAGGACACCAAGTGGCTGTACGCCGACCTCGCCGATCTCAAGGACGCGTACAACACGCTCGATTTCCAAATCGCGGTGCGAAGCGGATCCGTGACGTGCCTCGAGTGCGACGACAAGCCGAAGCCCGCCGCGAGTGACGCAGGCGCGAGCGACGGCGGCGCGCGTGAAGCTGGTGCGGCCGATCCGAACAGCGAGAAGAAGGCCGCGCTCGGAATGGACGAGTACCGCGATCGCTGGAAATCGAAGGCGAACAAGCACGACGATTTCCCGACCGGATATTTCGCGAGCGAAGACGGCGGAATGATCGGCCTGCGCATCGTCACGCAGACGACCGGCACCGGCGACAGCGGCGGCGACACGCTTCTCGCGCGCTTGGGCAAAGTCACCGGCGAGATGAACCCCGCCGCGTACCACCCGTCGATGAAGATCGGCTTCGCCGGCGACATCCCGAACGCCGTTGCGGAGAAAGAGTCGATCGCGTCGGAAGCGATCTGGGCGTCGGGCATCGCGGCGGTGCTCGTCCTCGGCGGCGTCGTCTTCTTCTATCGATCGCCGTGGTCGCTCGTCGTCATCGCGCTCCCCGCGTTCGTCGGCGTCGGCGCCGCGTACTCGTTCGCGATGTGGCGCTACGGCTACGTCAACACGTCGGGCGCGTTCCTCGGCGCGATCATCTTAGGCAACGGGATCAATTATCCAATCGTGTTGCTCTCGCGGTACCGCGAGTTTCGTGCTCGGGGCTTGGCGCCCGACGTCGCGCGTCGCGACGCGGTGTGGAACGCGTTCCGCGCCGAGCTCGTCGGCGCGATGGTCGGATCGATCGCGTACGGCTCACTGACGATCACGCAGTTCCGAGGCTTCAGCCAGTTCGGCATGATCGGCTTCGTCGGAATGCTCCTCGTGTGGGTCTCGATGATCCCGTGCGTCCCGGCGCTCATCGTCATCATCGAGTGGGTCCAGGCGCGCGTGCCCAAGTGGTTGCGCGATCCCGAGTCGCGCGTCGCCGAGGACGGGAGCCGCGGGCCGATCATGCGCGTGATCGCGTCGGCCACCGAGCGCCGCCCGTGGGTGTTCCTCGCCGTCGCCGGTGTCCTCACGCTCGTCGCTGCCGCGAAGCTCCCGAGCTACTTGCGCGATCCGTGGGAGTACAACTTCGACAAGCTCGGCTCGCGCGGATCGAAGCACGGCGGAGCAGGGGAGTGGTCGAACAAAGCCGAGAAGGTGTTCGGCGGCAAGATGAACATCGCCGGCGCGCTCATGCTCGCCGACACGCCGGAGCAAGTGCCGCTCGTGAAGGCGGAGATCCTCCGTCGCGACGATCTCGATCCGAAGGGAAAGCTCATCGCCGAGGTCGCGACGGTCGCGGATCTCCTCCCGGGCACCGTCGAGGAGCAGAGAGTGAAGCTCGAGGTCCTCGCGAGCATCCGCGAGCGCCTCACGCCGGACGTCCTCGATCAAATGCCGGACGACGAGCGCAAACGCATCGAAGAAATCCGCCCGCCCGATTCGCTCGCGCCGATCGCCGCGAAGGATCTCCCCGCGCTCCTTCGTCGTCGCTTCGAGGAGAACAGCGGCGTCGTCGGCACGGTGTTCTACGTGAAGTATTACAATTTCGCGGATAAGAACGACATCTCCCATTCCGACGGGCACACGCTCCTTCGCATCGCGAACACGACCGATCGCGTGAAGCTCCCTGACGGCACCGAGGTCCTCACCGCCAGCCGCTCGACGATCTTCTCCGAGATGATTCGATCGATGGAGCGAGACGGTCCGCTCGCGACGGCGGCGTCGTTCCTCGCCGTCGCCATCGTCGTGATCATCGCGACGCACAGCGTGCGCGGGGCGTTCGGCGTGCTCTTGTCGCTGCTGATAGGCGTGACGTGGACGATAGGCGGCGCGGCGCTGGCCGACATGAAGCTCAACTTCTTGAACTTCATCGCGCTGCCGATCACCTTCGGCATCGGCTGCGAATACCCGTTCAACGTCTACGATCGCTCGCGCTTGCTCGGCGGCGACATCACCGCGGCGGTGAAACGCGTCGGCGGCGCAGTGGCGCTGTGCAGCTTCACGACGACCGTCGGATACGGATCGCTCCTCTTCGCGGACAACCAGGCGCTTCAGTCGTTCGGGCAGCTCGCCATGAGCGGCGAGATCGCCTGCCTCGTCGGCGCACTCCTCGTGCTGCCCGCGCTCCTCCACGTGATGGCGCGGAAGAAGCAGAAGAAAACGGCGACCTAGCCCAAGAGATCTTCGCCGCGTTGGACGACGTCGCCGCGCGCCCAGTCGAGTAGGTGCGCGACCTCGTGTCGGAGGAGCGCGAAGCGCATGTCGGCCGGATGGATCGCGACGCGCGCGGGAAAGAGCGCGCGCGCGTGCTTCGCGACGCGGCAGTACGCGACGGTCGAGAGCATCCGCGCGGGAGATCGACTCGCGTAGTTGAGGACGACGCTCGCGCGCTCGCGCCCGCGCGCCGGATCGTAGATCTTCATGTGGTCTTCGGTGAAGCGGTAGCCGCGCGCCGCGAGGATCGGCAAGAGCCACGCGGGGAACGACCACGCGGGGGCGATGAAGCCGTCGATACGCAGACCCGCTTCGCGCAAGACGCGCTCGCCGTCATCGAGCCGCGCGCGCGCTTCGTCTTCGGTCACGTCGCTGAACTCGGCCTCGCCGCCCGAGACCACGCGCTGCGCGAAGAGCCAGCGGAGCCGCGCCGCGCCGCGATCGACCGTCCTACGACGACTCTCGTGGAAGAACCCGTGCAGGTAAATCTCGTGCCCCGTGGCCTGCAAATCGCGAAGCCGCGCGCAGAACGGTTCGTCCTCGAGGAGCGGCGCCTCGCCGTGAAAATTCGGGACGACGAGGAGCGCGGGCCTCGCGCCGATCCGCGCGCACGCTTCGAGCGCGAGCTCGACCTCGCTCGCCCACGCGGGCGACACGTCGTGAATCGAAACGTGGACCGACACGCGCCTTACCTAGCACCGCGGAGGCGGCCGCGCTGCGCGAGGAGCTCTCGGTAGGCGTCGAGCACCGCTTCGAAGTGATCTTCGACGGTGCCGATTTTCTTCGCGGCCACGAGCGCGCGCGCGCGTAGCTCGCCCTTGTCGCGCGCGAGGAGGCGGACGATCGCAGCGGCGCACGCGTGCGCGTCGAGGCTTGGGTAGATCTCGCCGCTCGTGCGATCGACGTTCTCGCTCGCGCCCCCTTCGTCGGGCACGACGACGGGGAGCCCGCAGCTCATCGCCTCGGCGACGCCGAGCCCGAACGTTTCGTACGGACACCCATGAACGAGGACGTCCGCGCTCGCCAACGCGCTCGCGAGCGCCGCGCGATCTTTCTCGAAGCCGAAGAAGCGAACGTCATCGCGACCGGCGACCTTCGCCTCGAGCGCCGGGCGCTCCGGTCCGTCGCCGAAGAGAACGAGCCTCGCGTCGACGCCGCCCGCGCGCACCTCGGCGAACGCGTCGAGCACGACGTCCCACCGCTTCTCGACCGCGAACCGCCCGACGCCGATCATCAGCGTCGCTTCGGGAGGCGCGCGATCGCTCCCGAAGAGCTCGCGCCTCCGCGCTTCGCTCCGCGCGCTCGGAGCGAAGATGCGCTTCTCGACGCCGAAGGAGATGTGCCGCACGCGCTCGATACCGTGCGACTCGAGCTTCGCCGTCTGCCACTTGCTCGCAGAGAACGTCACGTCGCACGCGCCGAGGAGCCCACGCACGGCGCGCCACACCGGAGCGAGCGCGACGTCGGCCACGCGCGACGACGCGCGCCGCTCGATCATCACGCGCAAGTACGTGTCGATGAAGTCGGCATGCCACCAGAACGTCCGAATTCCGACGTCGCTCCGCGGAACCGAGAGCGCCCCCGCCATCGCGAGGTAAGGCGAGTGCACCTCGAGGACGTCGGGGCGCTCGCGTCGCACGACCGCCCTGATTTTGTCCAGGCGTCCAAGCAGGTGATACGTCGGATCGTAAGGGAGCGAAGGCCCCGCGATGCGTATGACCCGAGGCGGTCTCCCAAACCGGCCGCTCGACGAACCCTCCTTCGCCCTGTACACCTCCGCGTCTTCGTCGCGGGGCCCGGGTGCCACCGTTATTTGGTCGTGTCCGAGTTGGCATAGAACGTGAGACTTGGTCGTCAGATGGCTTCGAACCCCCCCTCCTCTTTCCGAATAGAATTCGGTGACATCGACGATCTTCAAGGCGATGCTCCCGCGTCTGCGAAGTCTTCTTCGCGGCCGAACGTGGTCCGCATCCCGCGCGGTCGTCTCCCGGCAAACGCAGGACTGTCTGGCGCGTCACCGGTCACGAATGTCCCTCCGTTTGCCGCGCTTGCAGCCCGCCACGGCCGTCCGCTGCGCATCGCGATTCTGAGTGATTTCGTCCGCATCCCTTATGCCAACGGTGCAGTCTTTCAGACACGGTCCCTGTATCAAGAATTGCGTCGGTGTGGTCATGAAGTCACACTCATCGGCCCCCACGATCCGGATGCCACACCGGAAGAGCTTGCGCCCGGCACCGTCTCGCTGCCCAGCCGGCCGCTGAAGACGTACCCCGGTCTGCACGTGCCGCTCCCGCTCGCGCCGTGGGTCTTCGAGCCCGAGCGATGGAACTTCGATATCTGCTTCGCGCAGACCACGTCGCTCCTCATGCAGTTCGGCGTGTGGCTCCGTCAGATGAAGGGGATCCCGCTCATTTGCGTGAACACGACGCACCTCACGGCCGCGTACGACGTCCTTCTCCCCGAGAAGCTGTCGAAGATCGAAGCGGTGCACGCGGGGCTCATGATGTTGAAGCGCCCTTTCGAGAAGCTCTTCTCTGGCATCTACAACGACAGCGACGGTCTCGTTGTCCTCAGCGAAGGGCTGCGTACCTACTGGCGCGAGCGCGGCGTCACCGTTCCGATTCACGTCATCCCGCGCGCGGTGCAGCCCGAGGTCTTCGACAAGCCGCTCGGATCGGATCCGTACGCGCACTTGCTCGAAGGCGATCACGGCGGTCCGCGTCTCCTCTGCCCGGGGCGACACACGCGCGAGAAGTCGCAAGACCGCGTCATCCGCATCTTCGCGAGGCACGTCCTCCCGCAGGAGCCCGAGGCGACGCTCACGCTCCTCGGCGCGGGTCCCGACAGCGAGTTCTACAAGCGCGTCGCGCGCGAAGAGGGGGTCGAAGATCGCGTCTTCTTCCCGGGCGAAGTTCCGTTCGAGCGCATGCCGGACTACTACGCGTACGCCGATCTTTTCGTGCACGCGTCGCTCAGCGAGACGTATGGCAACGTGATGGGCGAGGCCTTGTGGTGCGGCACGCCGACGGTCGCGTTCGCCGACGGCATGGGCGTGACGGCGCAGATCACCGACGGCGTGAACGGCGTTCTCTTCTCGCCGGGCAAGGGCGAGCAGGGCGAGGCGCAGGCCGACGCGGCGTACGGGCGCGCGGTCATCGAGCTCATTCGCGATCCGCAAGCGCGCGCAAAGCTCGGCAAAGCCGCGGCGCGTCTCGCACGGGAGCGAAGCTCGCCGCGCGCGGTGCAGCAGAAGCTCGCCGACGCGTTCCAGGTCGCGCAAGATCACGCGGCGGCCTCGGGACTGCGTCGCGCGGTCGATCGCCCGAAGGTGATGCAGTGGTACACGACGTTCCAGAACTTCCGTCCGTGGGCGGCGGTGAACGGGGGCGTCTACCTCTTCGGGCATCTTCGTCCGGCGCCCGCGGTCAAGGCCGAGCCTCCGGCGCGTCTGCACCCGCGCATCGCGCAGTAAGACGCGTGCCCGCCGTCGGCTACTGACAGATGCCGGACATCGCGCCCATCGGCGCGTCGCAGTTGTTCGACGGGATGTTCACGTCGCACATCGCAATGCTGCAATCGAACATGCAGCTCGCCTTGAACGTGGCGATCGCGTGGTCGAAGTCCGCGATCGCCGATGCGTTCCCCGGCGACACCGAAATCGGGCAGCAGATGCCGTTCGTCGAACCCGAGCACTGCATCGACTGAATCGGGCTGCATTTGCGCGCGGCGAGGCCGAGCGAGTCGATCAGCTTCTGCAGCCCCGAGCACGTGAGCGACGCGTCTCCGGCGTCGGCGTCAGCGCCGCTGTCGTTCGTCCCGCAGCCGAACGGGCACCCGGATTCTTTACCGGCGTCCGCGTGAGGGGCGTCGTCGGCTGCGTCGGCGTTGCCGGGAGCCGACGAGCCGCTGCTGCATCCGACGAGACACGGTGCGAAGGCCAAGGATGCGACGAGGCAAGGCGCAAAGCGTTGCATGGCGAGAAACATCCCCCATCGCGCGCGCGGGTCAAGCGTGCGAGCCATTTATGCGCACCCATTCGTGCACGGTGCGGAGGCCGTCGGTCAACGCGATGCGCGGCGACCAGCCGAGCTCGGTCTTCGCGCGCGTGACGTCGGCGTAGGTCGCGTCGACATCGCCGACGGGGACGGGCGCGGAGAGAACCTTGGGCGCGACGCCGACGGTCGCGCCGATCGCGCGGACGAGACCAGCGAGATCGATCGGCGCGCCCGAGCCGAGGTTGTACGCGCGAAACCCGGCCTCCCGCCGGTCGAACGCCGCGACGATCCCGCGGACGATGTCGTCGACGTGGGTGAAGTCGCGTCGCATCGAGCCGTCGCCGAACATCGTGATGGGCGCGCCGGCGAGCACCGCGCGCGTGAAGAGGGTGATGGCCATCTCGGGTCGCTGTCGCGGGCCGTAGACGGTGAAGAATCGGAGGGCCGTGCAGATCATGTTCGGCGCGCGCCGGCAAAGCGCGCTCGCGATGAGCTCGGCGCCGCGCTTCGACGCGGCGTAGGGCGACTCCGGGACGATCGCCGGCGAGTCCTCGGTCGCGGGGAGCGGCGTCGAGTTGCCGTACACCGAGGAGCTCGACGCGAACGCGACGCGCGTGATACCGGCGGCGCGCGCGGCTTCGACGATCGTCGCCGTGCCTTCGACGTTCACGCGCGCGTAGAGCGCCGGCTCTTCGAACGATGGGCGCACGCCTGCGATCCCTGCAAGGTGCACGATCCCCTCGGTGGCGCCGACGAGCCGCGTGACGATCGTGCGATCGGTGACGCACCCTTCGTGGACGACGACGCGCGCGCCAAACTCGGACGCGAGATCGGCGGCGTTCCGGCGCTTGTCGACGGTGGGGTACGGCGCGTTGCTGAAGTCATCGAGCACGGCGATCTCGTCGCCGCGCGCGAGGAGCGCCCGCGTGAGGTGGTATCCGATGAAGCCGACGCCGCCAGTGACGAGGACGCGCACGGCGCGCTACTTCGACGACGGAAGCGCGGGCCCGCTCTTCGCGGGGATGGACGTCGGGACCGGCACGCCGATCCCCTGGTAACGAAGCCCCGCGCGCATGACGTCGGCCGGACGCCAGACGTTGCGTGCGTCGAGGAGCATCGGCGGGCTGCCGTCGGCGCCTGCGCGCATGCGCTTCTTCATCTCGGCGAAGCTCGGCGCGAGGTAGCTGCGCCACTCGGTCAAGAGAACGAGCGCGTCGGCGCCGTCGAGCGCGTCGTAGTCGCTGTTCGTCACCTTCACGCGATCGCCCGCGTGCGCCATCGCCTTCGAAAAATTCGCCCCCGCCTCGGGATCGTGACCGGTGACGCGCGCGCCGCGCTCGAGGAGCACTTTGGTGAGCTTGAGCGCGGGCGACTCGCGGATGTCGTCGGTCTCCGGCTTGAACGCGAGACCCCATAGCGCGACGTGCTTGCCTTCGAGCTTGCCGCACGCCTGCTCGACGAGCGTCGCGACGAACGCCGCCTGCTCTTCGTTCGCGAGGTGCGCCGCCTCGGCGAGGAGCATCGAAACGCCGTGCGTCTTTCCGAGCGACGCGAGCGCTTGCACGTCCTTCGGGAAGCACGATCCGCCGTAGCCGGGGCCGGCGTAGAGGAAGCGCTTGCCGATGCGCGAGTCGGATCCCATGCCGCGGCGCACCGCGTGGATGTCGGCGCCGGTCGCGTGGCACAGACGCGAGAGCTCGTTCATGAACGAGACGCGAATCGCGAGCATCGTGTTCGACGCGTACTTGATGAGCTCGCTCGATCGTGGATCGGTCACGACGACGCGCTCGCCCGAGAGCTGAAGGGGCGCGTAGAGATCGCGGAGCGTCTGCTGCGCCGCCTCGGTCCGCGCGCCGAGCACGATGCGATCGGGACGGAAGAAGTCCTGAACCGCCGCGCCCTCCTTGAGAAACTCGGGGTTCGACACGACCTCGAGCGACACCTTCGCTTTGGCGAGGATCTTCTGCGCGGCGTCGCACGTTCCGACCGGAACCGTGCTCTTCATCGCGACGAGCGCCGGCTTCTTCGCGATCTGCGCGATGTGCTCGGCGACCTTGAAGACGGCGCTGACATCCGCGGCGCCCGTCGCGCTCTGCGGCGTGCCGACGGCGATGAAGTAGACGTCCGCTTCGTCGTACGGCGGCGTGACGTCGGTCGCGAAGTGCAGTCGGCCGCTTCGCTCGTTTCGCTTAACGAGATCGCCGAGGCCGGGCTCGTAGATCGGAAGGATCCCGTCCTTCAACGCGCGCACGCGCTCGGGATCGATGTCGACGCACAACACGTCGTGACCGAGCTCGCTCATGCCCGTACCAGTCACCAGCCCGACGTAACCCACTCCGAAAGCGACGAGACGCATGGCCGCGAGCGTAGCGAAAAGCGCCCTCGGCGCAAGCGTGCGCGCCGGTGCTTGCGTCCGTGCGCGCTAGCCGCCGCGCTGGATCAACGAGTCGTTCGGTAAAGCCACCATCCGCCTTGATGCTCGGCGAGCGTGAGCCCTGCCGGCGCGTCGGGCGCGGAGGCGTCGGGGCGGGTGCGAATGAGCACATAGTCCCAGTCGTCGAGGCGGTACGCGGGCCAGTCGATGAAGTGGAGATCGCTCTCGCTGTAGCTCGCCGGGAGGCGAAGCGATGGATTCTCCCGCGTCGGGTAGAGCGCCGAACCTTGGTGGAACCACACGTCGCTCACGACGAGCGGGCGCTCCGCGAGCGCGAGCTTGTCGTAGTGGACGAACGGATGCGCGGTGAAGACGCTGCTGTTTGGATCGAGCGGAAGATTCAACAGGCGCGCGCGCCCGGGCACCGCGGCGAGCACCTTCTTGTACCCGAGCGCTTCGTCTTGAAAGCGGTGCGACGCGACGAGCGCCAGCGTCGTCATCGCGACGGCGACGGCGGGCGCGCCCCTGTCGAGCGCCGTTTGCAGCACGCGACCGAGCGCGGGACGTCGCACGGCCATCAGCGAGAGGAGGAGAATGAGTGGCACGAGTCGCCCGTCGACGAAGCCGAACCAGCCGATGGCGTGCGGCAGCGCGAGGAAGCCGACGATGAGCGTCGCCACGCAGGCATAGAGCGCGCGGCTGTGGGCGCGCGAGCGTTGGTCGATCTCGACGTCGTCGATCGGCTCGCGCGCGGCCGGTGCGCCGCGACGAAGATCGCGGATCGTCACCACGCTCGCTGTGATCGCGAAGCCCCAGACGAGGACACCCAAGAAGAAATCGACGCCGGTGCGGGTCATCAACGTCGGCGTGATGAGGAGGCTCAACTTGTCGGATGCGGCCTGAAAATGCGGCGCAAGCCCTTCGCCCGTCACGACGGCCGAACCGGCGGCCGGCCCGGTGCCGCGCTCGAGCCACGCGACGTACGCCGCGAGGACCACGGCCGGAACGAGCGCGCGAAGGCGGAGGATGCGCGCGCCGCGCTTGCCCGTCACGAGCACCGCGACGCCCGCGAGCACGAGAAAGAGAACGAACGCGTGGCCGTGCGCGACGAACACCAGCGGCGCCATCGCCATCATCACGAGCTCGCGCCGCGCGGTCGATGCGCCGCGATCCGCCTGCGCGAGGAGCTCGAGCCAAAGCGTGAGCGCGAAGATCAACACCGCGACGCCGAGCAAGTAGCTGGCGAAGCCGAGGAGCGTCATCAAACCGAACGAGAGCGCGATGCCGAGGAACCCAAACGCCGGCGATCGATCCGCGTGCAGATGGCGCCGCGCGAAGACGAGCGCGAGCGGCGTGGCCACGACGGGCAGCGTCGCGAGCGCCCGCACCGCGCCGACCGGATCGAGCGCGCGCGCGAAGAGATCGCCGAGCAGACGGAAGAGCGAATAGGGTCCGACGTGCGGCGCCAAGATGAAGTAGCGCTGCTCGAACGGCGAGTCCGCGAACCTTTGGCGCAGCGCGATGAGCCCTGCGTGCGCCGGAAGATCCTGAAACGGGAGCGCCTCGAAAATCCAAAACACGAGCACCGCCGCGAGCGCCACCGCACCAAACCCGAACCACGCCCACGCGAAGCCGCCCGCCGCGGATTCGTCGTGCGGAAGAGTCGCGGTTGGGAGCGGCCTGGACTGGGGAGAAGCGTGTGTCGTCATGACAGATCGCGGGCTCGGAGTGTATCTATCCAACGCGCGGGGTGCAGGGGCAAGATCGCAGGCGAGCGGTCGATTTTCGCCCGTGCTACGAGGTTCGCGACCATGAGGTGGCCGCGCGTCCGAGCGAGCGAGATCGTCCGTTCGCCGCTCGCGTGGATCCTCCTGGCGACGGCGTTGCTCTACGCGCCGGGGCTCGGCTGGGGGTTGCCGGCGACCGACGGATGGGACAACGACGGCGTCGCGCCTCGCGATTTCCTCGTCGGGCTCCTCGAAACGTTCACTCCCGGCCGGTTTGCTACCTATCCGCCCGTTCACCTCGGGATCCTCGGGCTCCTGACGGCGCCGGTCACGATCACAGGCCTGGTGAACGCGCCCTCCCTCGCTCCGCCCGACGTCGTTCGCGAGATGCTCTCCACGGCGTACATGACACCGATCGCGTACGTCGCGCGCGCGACGAGCCTCGCGATGGCCGTCGGGATCGTCTACGCGCTGGCGCGCATCGGCGAAGCGCTCGGCGGTCGGCGCGCAGGGCGGTGCGTCGCCGTGGCCGCGGCCGCCAACGCCACGCTTTGTTACTACGCGCACACGTCGAACCTCGACGTGCCGTACCTGTTCTGGGGTTCTCTTGCGCTCCTCGCGCTCGTGCGCGCGATCGCCCGCCGCGAGCCGCGCCGACTGCGCTCGGCGATGATCTTCGTGGTCCTCTCCGTCGGCACGAAGGATCAGGCGTACGCACTCTTCGTGGTCTCCGCCCCCGCGGCGCTCGTGCTCTGGCTCTCGCTCGATGCGTGGGCGCGAACGAACGCGCGCGCGATCGCGAAGGAGACCGGCATCGCGATCGTTCTCGGCGTCGCGATGCTACTCGTCGTCGACGCGGTGATCTTCAACCCGAGCGGCTTTCGCGCGCGCGTTCAGTTTCTCGTCGGCGCGGCGAGCCAGGACTTCGCGCAGTACTCGAACGACGCGCTCGGTCGCGCCTACGTCGTGCGCGACGCGTTCATGCACTTTGCACGCTATTACCCGATCGCCTTTGCGCCGCTCATCGTCGCCGGTGTCGCCATCCACGTCGCGCGGCATCGCGCCTCCGATGCGCGCGCCCGTCTCGTCGCGGGGCTCGTGCCGCTTCTCGCGATCGTGTCGTTCACCGTTGCCTTCAACTGCGTCGCGCGCCGCACCGATCACCGCTTCCTCCTCCCGCAATACGCGCTCGCGTCCGTCTACGCGGGGCTCGCGCTCGACGTGCTCGTGTTCGACCTCCGCGCGCGCGCGTTTCGCGTGACCGCGCGCATCGGCGCTGCGGCGATCCTCGGCCTCGCCGCGTTCGGATGCGCCGACGTCGACGCGAACCTCGTCCTCGATCCGCGCTACGACGCGGAAGCGTGGCTCGTCGCGCACGTCACAGACGGCGAGACGATCGAGGTTCACGGCCTCAACGTCTATCTGCCGCGCCTCCCGCCGCGCGCGCACGTCGAGCGCGTCGGCCCCGAGCCGATCGACGCGCGCAACCCGCTCCCCGGCGTGGTCGAGGTGAAGGACCTCTTCGAGAACGTGGCCGCGCGTCGGCCTCGGTGGATCGTGGTGAACGAAGCGTGGGTCGCGCGTTACCTCGGCGACCCGAGCCGCTGGCCGATACACGGCGTCGTCCTCGCACCGACGCAGGTCCAGAGCCACAGCGACCCCGACGCGGGCGCCTTCTTCCAAGGGCTCGTCGACGGCAAGCGCGGATACCGACGCGCGCACACGTCGCGCTGGGAGTCGAAGGTCTGGCCGCGCCTCGACATCCACGCGAGCACGGCACGCGAGATCTGGGTCTTCGAGCGGATCGAGTAGGATCGAACGACATGCGCGTTGCTTCGTTCGTCACCGCCACGATCGCCGTCGCAGCGTACGCGGCCGCCTGCTCGTCGTCGAAGGACGGCGCCCCCTCCGCCGCGCCGGTCTCCGCGACGTTCGGTCTGTTCAAAGTGACGACGGCGCCCGACAGCGCGAAGGTCACCATCGCCGGTCCCGACGGGGCGCCGCTCGTCGAAGGGATCGACGCGTCCGACGACGTTGGCGAGCCCGCGTCGCAGAACGACGACGCGCCGCCGATGACCGGCTTCGCGGTGCGTCAGGTCGCCACGTCGTACGAGATGCAGTACGGCGCGTTCAAGATCGTCGATCAACCGGCGGCCGCGTGGCGCGTGGGACGCGCTGCGCGTTGGACAGGCGGCGGCGCGCCGATCGACATCGTGGACGCCGCGGGTCTTCGCCTCGCGTCCATCACGTTCTCGCAAGGTCTCGACGAAGGCCACCTCGTCGCCGACGTCGCGCCCGGCGACGGCCCCGAGCGTCGCTTCTCGTGGGGCTTCAAGTGCGCGCCGACGGATCACTTCGCTGGCTTCGGCGCGCAGACGCCGGGCGTCGACGCGCGAAAAGAGACGATCCCGATTTTCGTCACCGAAGAAGGGGTCGGAAAAGATCTCGGCACCGACGATCCGCGCGGAGGCTGGCCGCTCGCGGGCCGACGTCACTCGACCAGCATGCCGATGCCCGAGTTTCTGTCGCGTCGAGGCTTCATGGCGATCGCCGAGACCGATCGGCGCTCGACGTTCGCCCTCTGCTCCGAACGCGATGACGTCGCCCGCATGGAGCTCGAGCTCCCAGTGAAAATCCACTTCACGTACGGCCCGTCGCCGAAGCAGGCGATCGCGCGCGCGACCGCGAAATTCGGCCGTCCGCGCGTCCCTCCCGCGTTCGCGTTCGCGCCGTGGAACGACGCGATCTTCGGTTCGGCGAGCGTCCGCGCCGTCGCGAAGAAGCTCCGCGACAACAAGATCCCGTCGAGCGTCATCTGGACCGAGGACTGGCGCGGAGGCGAATTCGACGGCGACCACTACGCGCTCAAAGAAGAGTACGACGTCGACCGCACGCTCTACCCCGACTTCGAGACCGTCGCGCAAGAGCTCCACGCGAGTGGCTTCAAGTGGCTCGTCTACTTCAACACGTTCGTCGAGCAGACGAGCAAGGCGTGGCCCGAGACCGCGCCGAACGGTTCGCTCATCAAGGGCGCGGACGGCAAGCCGTACGTCTTCACCGACGCGAAGCAGAGACCATCGTCGCTCGTGGATCTCTCGAGCGCTGAAGGGGTGAAGTGGGTGGTCGGAAAAATGAAAGCCGCCATCCTGCTCGGCGCCGACGGTTGGATGGGCGACTTCAGCGAGTGGCTTCCGACCGACGCGACGCTCGCCGGCGGGAGCGGGCTCGATCTCCACAACCGCTATCCGGTGCTGTGGCAAACCGCGCAACGTCAGGCCCTCGACGAAGCGTTCGCCGTCGATCACATCGAGCGTCTCTCGTTCGTGCGATCGGGCTGGTTCGGATCGCCGCCGCTCGTCGACGTGTGGTGGCCGGGCGATCAGCGCACGAACTGGGCGAGCGACGACGGAATGCCGAACGTCGTTCCGATGGGGATCGGCGCAGGGCTCGCCGGGATCTCGACGTACGGAAGCGACATCGCCGGCTACCAGAACGCGACGAACGGTCCGGTCACCAAAGAGCTCTTCTTCCGCTGGACCGAGCTCGGCGCGTGGTCGCCCGTCATGCGTACGCACCACGGCTCGTACCCGAAGCTCAATTGGAATTTCCAGAGCGACGACGAGACGCTCGCGCACTGGGGACGCTACGCGCGGCTCCACGTCGCGCTCGCCCCGTACCTTCGTTCGCTCGCGCAAGAGGCGCACGACACGGGCGTATCGATTTGGCGCGGGCTCTTCGTCGAGTTCCCGGACGACGAGAAAACGTGGCCGATCGCCGACGAGGTGATGGTCGGTCCGTCGATCGTGATCGCGCCGGTGCAGGTCGAAGGGGCGACTGCGCGCGACGTCTATCTCCCCGCGGGGATGTGGTTCCCGTGGAGCGGCGGCGCGAGCGTTGCGGGCGGACAGACGATGTCGGCGCAAGTTCCGCTCGGAGAGATCGCGGTGTACGCGCGCGCGGGATCGATCGTGCCGACGTATCCCGAAGGCGTCGAGACGCTGACCGTCGAAGCGTCGAGCGCTCCGGGCGCCGGCAGCGCGAAGGACGATCGCATCGTGTACGCGTTCGCAGGCGGCAAGGCGAGCTTCGCCGAGGCGCCGGATTCCGGCGGGCTGTCGTACGCGATCGACGCCGGCGGCGGCGCCGACGTGACGTGGAACGGCGCCACGCTCGCCGCGTGCGCCGCGACGCCGATCGCCCCGTGCGTCGAGACCGGCGTTCACGTGCGGACCGCGCGCGTCGTCGGCGCGGGCGTCCTCGCGTCACCCGCGGCGAAGGTCACCGTCACCGGCGGGAGCGCGGCGCGCGTGCTGACCATCGTCGTCCGGGACTGACACGATTGCGCACGCTCGTCTGGTTTCGCGGCAAAGATCTTCGCGTCGCCGATCACGCGCCGCTCGTCGCGGCGGCGGCCGATGGCGAGATCGTGCCGCTCTTCGTCCTCGATCCGTACTTCTTCGCGCCCGAGCGCGCGCGTCGCTTGCCGCATCGGATGCAGTTTCTTCTCGAGTCGATCGCGTCGCTCGCGGCGAACCTCGCGCAGCTCGGGACGCGGCTCGTGCTCGCGTCGGGCAAGAGCGTCGACGTCGTGCCGGAGCTCGCCGCGCGCTTCCGGGTCGATCGCGTCGTGGCCCATCGCTGGACCGAGCCGTTCGGACGCGAGCGCGATCGCGTCGTCACGGCGAAGCTGCGCGTACCGTTCGATCTCGTCGAAGGCGAGACGCTCGCACCGCCCGGTTCGATCCTCACCGCGGGCGAGACCCCGTTCGCCGTCTACACGCCGTTCGCGCGCGCGTTCGCGAAGCAGGCGTCGATCGCGCCACCGCTCCGCGCGCCGAAATCGCTTCCGCCGCTCCCGCCGGATGTCGAGGCGACCGCGCCGCGCGATCCGCTGCCGACGCTCGCGTCGCTCGGTATCGTGCACAATGCACGCATTCTCCTCGGCGGCGAGCGCGCCGGCCGCGAGCGCCTCGACGCGTTCTTCCGCGGTCCGGCCGCGCGCTACCACGAAGCGCGCGATCGCATGGACCTCGACGGAACGAGCCGCCTCTCCGTCGATCTCAAGTTCGGAACCGTCTCTGCGCGCACGGTGTGGAACGCCGCGCATCGTCCCGGCGTTCCGACCGCCGCTCTCGAGAAATTCCGGAGCGAGCTGCTCTGGCGCGAGTTCACGCACCACACGCTCTTTCATCGCCCGGAGCTTCTCCACGAGCCGTTCCGTCGCGACTTCATCGGCTTCCCCTGGCGCGACGACGATGCCGGATGGCGCGCGTGGATCGACGGCACGACCGGATATCCGATCGTCGACGCCGCGGCGCGCCAGCTCCGCGCCGAAGGCTTCGTGCACAACCGCGCGCGGATGATCGCGGCGAGCTTCCTCACGAAGCACCTCCTCATCGACTACCGCCGTGGCGAGGCCCACTACATGGAGCTCCTCACCGACGGCGATTGGGCGCAGAACAACGCCGGATGGCAGTGGTCGGCCGGATGCGGATGCGACGCGCAGCCGTACTTTCGCGTCTTCAACCCGACGACGCAGGCCGAGCGCTTCGATCCCGAGGGCGCGTACGTGCGGCGATGGGTGCCGGAGATCGCGCGCGGCGAGAGCTACCCGCGACCCATCGTCGATCACGCGACCGCGCGCGCACGATTCCTTGCCGTCGCGAAGGAGCATCTGTCGCGATCGAAGTGACGGGCGTCGTACTTGGACGTGTGGCGATGCTCCGGAGCGGAGACCGCCGCGCGCTTGCGCTCGCCGTGTCGGGTGCGCGATGGTGCGCCTCATGCTGGCGATGGCCCTCCCGAGCGTCCGAGAGGGGCTGCATTGGATTGCGCATCACAGCGGCGTGCCAGTCGTCCTCGTCGCGGCGGTCGCGATCGTCGTCTCGTGGCGCGTCTTCAAGAAGGTGGCGGGGCTCGCGATCGAGGTCGCGATCGTCCTCGTGCTGCTTCTGATCGCCACCAAGGCGGGCTGGATTTCGTGGTAACACGCGCGGGTTCGAACAAGGAGCCCGCGTCATGAAGCTTTCGGATCTGAAGATCATCGTCTCCGGCGCCGCCGGTGGAATGGGACGGCACTTCGCGGTTCGCCTCGCCGAAGCGGGCGCAGAGGTCGCGATCGGCGACGTCAACGAAGCGGGGATCGCCGAGACCGCATCGCTCGTCAAAGGTCCTGGAAAGATCCACGCGCGCAAGCTCAACGTCGCCGACGAAGCCGACGTCGCGTCGTTCGTGAAGTGGGCGCACGAGGCGATGGGCGGGCTCAACGGTCTCATCAACAACGCGGGCATCCTCCGCGACGGTCTCCTCGTGAAGAAGGATCGCGAGACCGGCGCGGTGAAGGGGCTCTCGAAGGAGCAGTGGGACGCGGTCATCGCGGTGAACCTCACGGGAGCGACGCTGCTCGTCCGCGACGTCGTCGTGAAGATGGTCGAGACCGGATCGAAGCCCGGCGTCATCGTGAACATGTCGAGCGTCGCGCGGCACGGCAACCGCGGGCAGTCGAACTACACGGCGGCGAAGTCGGCGCTCGCGGCGAACACCGTCACGTGGGCGCGCGAGTTCGGTTCGTACGGCATTCGGGTCGGTGCGATCGCGCCGGGCATGATCGAGACGCCGATGACGCAAGGGATGAACGCGAAGGCGCGCGAGGCGCTCGTCGCGGCGGTTCCCGTCGGACGCATCGGCGCGCCCGAGGACATCTGGCTCGCAGTGAAGTTCGTCCTCGAGTGCGACTACTTCAACGGGCGCACGATCGACGTCGACGGCGGACTGTCGATGTAACGATGTCGCTCATCAGCGCGCGCGGGCTCGCGAAGGCCTACGGTCCGCAGACCCTCTTCACGGGGCTCGCGCTGACGGTTCGCTCGGGAGAGAAGGTCGGGCTCCTCGGCGTCAACGGCGCCGGGAAGTCGACGCTCTTGCGCGTGCTCGCGGGGCTCGAG
The DNA here is from genome assembly GCA_038209335.1 of Polyangiales bacterium. Taxonomy (GTDB): domain Bacteria; phylum Myxococcota_A; class Polyangia; order Polyangiales; family Polyangiaceae; genus JBBQXV01. The sequence continues at coordinate 17,925 of JBBQXV010000129.1, forward strand.
CCGGCGGACGAAGGGGTCGTCGATCGTCGGCGCGACGCCAGCGTTCTGTATTTGTCGCAAGAGCCGGAGCTCGATCCGGATCTGACGCCGCGCGCGCTCGTCGCGCAGGGGCTCGCGGAGTGGCACGCGGCGGTTGCACGGCACGCCGAGGTGACGCGCGCCCTCGAGTCGGGGACCGACGGGCACGATGCGCTCGTCGCGGAGCAGGCGAAGCTCGCGGACAGCGTCGAGCGGCTCGGGGGTTGGGCGCGCGGGCACGTCGTCGACGACATGCTCGCGAAGCTCGGCGTCCTCGAGATCGATCGGCCCGTCGGGAACATGAGCGGCGGCGAGCGGCGGCGCGTCGCGCTCGCGCGTCTGCTCGTCGCGCGTCCCGCGCTCGCGATCCTCGACGAACCGACGAACCATCTCGACGCCGAGACGATCGAATGGCTCGAGACTTACCTCGCGTCCGACTACGAAGGGGCGGTCCTCCTCGTGACGCACGATCGGTACGTCCTCGACGCGATATGCGATCGCATCTTCGAGCTCGACGGCGGCGTGCTCACCGAGTTCGAAGGCGGGTACTCGGATTACCTCGAGCAGAAGGCCGTGATGATGGCGCAGGCCGAGCGCGTCGAGCAGAACCGGATGAACTTCCTCCGGCGCGAGCGCGCGTGGCTGGCGCGTGGCCCGCGCGCGCGGTCGACGAAGCAGAAGGCGCGGATCCAACGCGCCGAGGCGGCGATCGCGATCGACGCGCCTCGCGAAGCTGCGCGGGTCACGCTCGAAGCGACGACGAGACGCCTTGGAAAGACCATCCTCGATCTCCGCGACGTGACCATCGGCATCGGCGGTCGCATGCTCGTCGAGCACCTCACGATGCTGCTCGTTGCCGGGGATCGCATCGGGATCGTCGGCAAGAACGGGGTCGGGAAGACGACGCTCCTTCGCATGGCGTCCGGCGAGCTCGACGCGACCGCGGGCGAGGTCGTGCGCGGCGTGCAGACGAAGGTCGCGTACTTCGATCAGGCGCGCGCGGATCTCGTCGACGAGTGGTCGGTCTTCGACAACGTCGCGGGGAGGGAAGGAGCGGAGCGCACGGGCGGCGGCATGGTCGAGATCGGCGAGCGACGCATCGAGCTCCGCACGTACCTCGAGCAACTCCTCTTCGATCCTTCGAAGCAGCGGCAGAAGGTCGGATCGCTCTCGGGGGGCGAGCGCGCGCGCGTCGCGCTCGCGAAGATCCTGCGGACCGGGGCGAACCTGCTCTTGCTCGACGAGCCGACGAACGATCTCGACGTGACGACGCTCGGCGCGCTCGAAGAGCTCCTCGAGACGTGGCCCGGATGCGCGCTCGTCGTGTCGCACGATCGCGCGTTCTTGAATCGCGTCGCGACGTCGGTCCTCGCGTTCGAGCCGCCTCGCGCGATTGTGTATCCCGGAAACTACGACACGTACCGATCGCTCAAGGCGCAGGCCGAAGCGCGCGAGGCGGCGAGCGCGGTCGAGGCGAAGCGGTCGGCGTCGGCTCCGCCACCGGCACTCGCGGTCGCGGCATCGCCGGAAGCGAAGCCGCTCACGTACGCCGAGAGGATCGAGCTCGACGGCTTGCTCGATCGCGTCAGCGCGGCGGAAGAATCGGTCGCGACGCTTGAAACGCGGCTCGCCGATCCGGCGCTCTATGGCAAGCCGACCGACGAGGCGCGCGCCGTGGCGGCCGATCTCGACGCCGCGCGTGCCGAGACCGCCCGTCTGACTGCTCGCTGGGAAGCGTTGGCGACTCGTGCGAGCCACGCGAGCCAACCGAGCCAACCGAGCCAAGACAACCACGACAGCCGTCCGAAAAAGTGATGCCGGGGCGCGAAGTTCCGCTTGCACGAGCGTCTTTTTCGACCCACCTTCCGTGCGTGTATAAAGTGACGGTTGTGTGACGACCCGATGGCAGTAGTGGAGCTAACGCGATCCGCGGTCCTCGCCACCGACGACGAAGAGTTGAGCGGCGCCGTCGATGTGCGCCTCGACGTCCACGATGCGTCGCGCATCGAGTGGAGCGTCACGGTGCCGATCTCGAAGCGCGGACGCCGCAGCTACGCGATCGATCTCGAGCTCGAGATTCCCGCGAACGTGTTCGCACGGCACTCGCCGTGGGATCAGCTCCAGTCGTGGACGCGCCTCGACGGACCGGCCGAGACCGTCGAGCCCGGATCGCGCGTGACGATCGACACGCTTCGACGCGCGACGATCTCGTTCGCGCACAAGCTCGCGCGCGCGGGCGAAGGGTTCGCGCGGCACTGCCGGCTAGCGGGGGCGCTGTGCTCGATGGGGCGGCGCGAAGAGCTCGAAGAGGGGCTCGGACTGTGGGTCGGCGTCGCGACCACCACGACGGAGGACGCGCGCGCGCGGCTCGTTCCGTCGGCGAACGGCGAGAGCGCGGAGATTCGTCGCGAGCGCGGCCTCATCGATGAGTACGTCAGCGTGCGGCTCCTCGAGATGCTCGCGAACGCCGAACGCGGGCTCGTTTCGCTCGGCGTGTCGCCGAACGCCGAGAGCTACGCCGCCGCGATCGCCCAGGGCGACCGCCTCATCGGCGACGCGCTCGCGCGCGAGATCGACTACCGCCAATCGCGCGCGTACATCTGCGCCGACCCAACGGCGAGCGTCACGCTCGAGCAGTACCTCGATCGCGCGAGCCGCTTGAAGAAGCACTTCCAAGAGGTGCTCTTCCTCGAACCCGAGACGTACCACGTCGCCGATCGCATCCATCACTGGGTCGCGGCGTTCGTCGCGGTCGTCGCCGCGACGTGGGCGTTCGCGTGGCAGATTTGGCTCCTCAATCGCGCGCCGACCACGGGTTCGACGCTCGGCTCGGGGCTCTTCGTCGTCGCGATCATCGGCGGACTCGTCTATGCGGCCAAGGATCGGATCAAGGAGATTGGGCGTTCGTGGATCTCCGGCAACGTGCACCGCTTCTACGCGCAGCGCGTCGCGCGTTGGCGCGCTCCGGCGCGTCGTCTCGCGGGGCGCGACGTCGTCGTCAGCGCGCGCGAGTCGTTCGATCAGGCCGTTCGCAATCAGCCGGATCCGCTCAACCCGGACAGCGGCGCATCGACGGCGGCGACGCTCGTGCGCTTCACGCATCGCGGGCAGGTGATTCCCCACGAGACGCTCCACGCCGACGGCGTGCGTCGGGTGAAGCACATCTTCCGGTACGACCTCTCGCCGCTCTTCGCGCGCCTCGACGACGCCGTGAAGAAGGTCCCCGTGCTCGACGCCCAGACGCGCAAGGTCCGCTTCATCGCCGCGCCGCGCGTCTACCGCGTCCCCGTGTCGCTCGTCGTCAGCTGCGGCACCGAGAGGCGCGACGAGCGCGCGACGCTCGTCATTCACAAGCGCGGTCTCGAGCGAATCGAATCGAACACGAGCGCCGACGATCTCGATACCGGCGTTCTCCCGATGTGATTTGGCGACGGGATCGCCGATGTGAGGAGTGACGTGGCGCACGAGGCGCGCTAAGGCTCGCGCTCGATGGACCGCGCGCGCGTCTGGCCCGACTTCGAGGACGCGTGGATCGTGCACATGGACGACGATCTCGTCGTCATCGACAAGCCGGTCGGGATGCCGACGCAGGCGGCGGATCCGGAGCTCGCGGACGACGTCGTGACGCGCGTGCGTGCGCATCTTCGCGCGACGTACCTCGGCGTGCACCAGCGGCTCGATCGCGACACGTCGGGCGTGCTCGCGATGACGCGGCGGCGCGAGGCGAACGCGAAGATGGCGGCGCAGTTCGAAGGGCGCGCGGTCGAGAAGCGGTACGTCGCGTGCGTGACGGGGTGGCGAGGGAAGGGGAAGACGACACTCGAGGACGCGCTCTTGCCCGGCGACGGTGGTCGGATGGACGTGGTCTCGCCGCGCGCGCGTGGAGCGCAGCGGGCTGTGACGCACGTGCGCGTGCTCGGGCGTTCGGGCGATCGCGCGATGCTCGAGCTCGCGCTCGAAACGGGGCGAACGCACCAAGCGCGCGTGCAGCTCGCGCACGCGGGGGCGCCGATCGCGGGCGACGTTCTCTACGGAGGCGCGCGCGCGCCGCGGCTGTTGTTGCACGCGCAGGCACTCACGCTCGAGCACCCGACGCGCGGTGGTCGCGTTCGCTACGAAGCGCCGCTTCCTCCGGATTTCGACTCGTGGCTGTCCCGTGGAGATCTCGGCGACGCCATCTTCGACGACGCCGCCGCGGTCACGCGTGGGATCAAGCGCGCGATCGGTCGCCGCTACGGGCTCGGGCGCTCCGAGGGAGGACCGCGCGCGACGACCGCGTTTCGCGTCGTGAACGAAGCGGGGGATGCGCTCCCTGGCTTGGCCGTCGACATCTACGGCGCGCACCTCGTCGCGCAGCTCTACGGCGACGCTTCACGCGGCGGCGGCGATCCGTGGGCGAACGAAGCGCGACGCGCGCGTGTGCTCGACGCGCTGTTCGCGCTCGGCGTCGACGGCGTCTACCTGAAGGTCCGACCGAAGCAAGCGAACGTCATCGTCGATTCGCGCCGCGAGGATCTCGCGCCGAGCCTCCCGGTGCGTGGCGCCGCGGCACCGGAGATCCTCGAGGTGCTCGAAGAGACCGTTCCGTACCTCGTTCGGCTCGGCGATGGTCTCTCGACAGGGATTTTCCTAGACCAGCGCGCGAACCGTCGTCGCGTGCGCGAGCTCGCGGCCGGACAGAGCGTGGCGAACCTCTTCGCGTACACGTGCGCGTTCAGCGTCGCGGCGGCGGTCGGCGGCGCGAGTCGCACCGTCAGCGTCGACGCATCGGCGGCGGCGCTCGAACGCGGACGCGAAGGGATGGCGCACGCGAAGGTGCTCTCGGCGGATCACACGTTCGTCGCGGAGGATGCGTTTCGATGGCTCGCGCGCGCGGCGACGAAGAAGGAGCGCTTCGATCTCGTGCTGCTCGATCCGCCGAGCTACTCGTCGACGAAGCGGCGTCGCTTCGTGGCGTCGAGCGACTACGCCGAGCTCGCCGCGGCCGCGTTGGCGATCGTCGCGCCGGGAGGTCGCCTCATCGCGTGCTCGAATCATCGCGGCATCGGTCACGCGCGGTTTCGGAAGTTTCTCTTCGAGGCAGCGCGGACGGCGAAGGTCGAGGTCACGCAGGTAAAGGACCTTCCCGATCCGTCGGATTTTCCGGTCGCGCCGGGGGAGGAATCGCACTTGAAGAGCGTGTTGGCGACGCTTCGGCGTTGAGCGCAACGCGTGAGAAAGGCTCGCGATTCGGGAAATCATTAGCTTGCTATCGATTCGCCCCGTTCGGCGACGCCGCCGCGTGTGTAAGGCGGCGCCTCGAGCGTCGTTCTCCTTGGGAACGGAGGACGACGGTCATGCGAACGAGGCTCTTTCTGTTGTGCTGCTTGGTACTGATGATGCTCGCCGGTTGCGGCGGCGCCCCGCGGTCCGCCGATCGCGGCGCCGGCTATCCGGGCTCGCCTTCACCAGCGAACGCGAAGACCGCCGGCTACTACGGCGACAGCACGAGCAGCGGCTCCGGCGGTGCGCCCGGCGCGACCGCGCCGATGGCGCCCCCTTCGCCGACCGGCGGCCCCGGCGGCGACGCGCGTTCCGAAGCGCCCCCCGCCCAGCAGCGGCCCGGCCTCGGCACCGAATGGGGCGAGTCGCGCGACTCGCGTGTTCACGACGTCGCGTTCTACCGCGCCGACGGCGACCGCCCGTTCGCGATCGCCGCGCTTCATTACAACGATCGCGCTGGCGTCGACGCGCTCGCGCGCCATCATGGCAACACGGGGCCCGCGTTTCGCGAGTACTCCGCGCGCGGCGGTGCGATCACTATCTCCGTCCGCAACGCGGCGGGCAACCCGCTCGAAGCGTTCCACGTCGGCGACCGCACGTACGTCGTTGGCACCGCCGGCGAGCGCTACAGCATCGTGCTCGTGAACCACACCGGCCACCGCTTCGAAGCGGTCGGAACGGTCGACGGCCTCGATGTCATCAACGGTCGCCCCGGCGACTTGTCGTACCGCGGCTACGTGCTCATGCCGTACGCGACGCTAGAGATAGACGGCTTCCGTCAGAGCCAGTCGGCGGTCGCCGCCTTCCGCTTCGGCCGTGTCGCGGACTCGTACGCCGCGCAGACCGGCGACGCGCGCAACGTCGGCGTCATCGGCCTCGCGTTCTTCTCCGAGCGCGGCGACGTCTACTCCGAGGACGAGCTCCGCACGCGCGACACCGCATCGCCGTTCCCTGGCAGCGATCCCCGCTACGCGCGCCCGCCTCGCTGACCGCGCTTCCGCGATCCGTACGGCCCTCTTGGACGTACCATCGCAAGCGCGCGATGCCCGACCTGCTCCGCTTCTTTCACCCCGTTCTGCCTGCCGCCGAGCTCCGAAGCGCGTCCCGAGAGGTTCGCCGCATCGAGCTCGGCGGTCGTGCGTTTGCGCTCTTCCGCGATGCGAGTGGTCGCGCCGCCGCGCTCGATGACGTGTGCCCGCATCGCTTCGCGCCGCTCTCGCAGGGGCGCGTTCGCCCCGACGGTCGTCTGGCGTGTCCGTACCACGGATGGAACTTCGACGCCGACGGCTGCGGCCGGAGCCCGTCGCAACCAACGCTCGCAGCGTGCGATACGGCTGCGTACAAAGTCGTCGAGCGCCACGACCATCTGTGGATGGCCGGCCGTGACACCGCCGCGGCGGATTTCCCCGACATCGCGCCATGCGGCAGCGTCCTCGTCGCGACGCGCGAATCGCGGCTCGCGCTCCCCGTGGATCGCGCGCTCGACCAGCTCGACGACGATCCGC
>JBBQXV010000130.1:0-24646 GCA_038209335.1 Polyangiales bacterium
AACATCAACGGCAAACGTCACAATTCGTTCGGGGGCGCTCGTCGCGTACCCCGCGTACCCCGCGTACCCCGCGTACCCCGCGTACCCCGCGTACCCCGCGCGTGCAGGGCGTTCACGCGTCGCTCACGGCACGGACGCGCAACACGGCGAGACCGGGGCGCATTTTCGACTGGCAGGCGAGCCGGCGCTTCGTCGGATCGTCGCCGAAGATGTCGAGGACGTCGAGCTCCTCGTCTGCGGGCGCTTCGAGCTGATCGATGCCTTCGAGGACGTCGATGCGGCACGTCCCGCAGCTGGCGCCGCGGCACGAGAAGGGGACGTCGGCGTTGTACGTGTCGCAGATGTCGGCGAGCGCGCCCCCTTCGGGTACGTCGACCTCGAGCGGCGCGAGCGTCGACGATTCGATGATCACCTTGGCCATGGGTGGCTGGTGATTAGCAGAGTTCAGCTCTTCTTCACGAGCAACAGCGCGTGCTCGGCGCGCGGCGCCTTCGCGAAGACCGCCGCGGTCGGTCCGTGGAAGTGCGGGCGCGCTTGCGACGCGCGCGCGAGCGGCTCGAGACCGCACGCGGGGGCGATGTCGCCGACGATCTCTTGCGCACGAAGCGCGGCCTGACCGACCGCGGAGTCGGCGATGAGCAGGACGGCCTTTCCGCGCGGACGGAGCGTGCGCGCGATCGCGCGAAGCACGCCGCCGAGCTCGTCGGCCCACGCGCGCCGCGCCTCGTCCGGATTCAATCGCGCGAATCGCCGGCGCGCGCCGAGCTCGCCCTTCTCGAACGCGCGCGCGTCGAGGCCGAGCCACCGCATGCGGAGCGCGTGGTGCTGCAGGTAATCGTACGTCGCGACGTACGGCGGCGACGTGATCGCGGTGTCGATCGTGTTCGACTTGATCGTGCGAAGGAGCGCGGCGTCGTCGAGCGTGACGCCAACGCTCGGCGCGGGTCGTGGAAGGAGACGCGCGAGCTCACCGAGGCGATGCGCGAGCTCCTCGGCCTTCTTGACGAAGAGCTTCGACGTGTAGCCCGCGGCGGTCCGACGTGGCGCGACGCGCGCGGAGGTGTCGCCTTCCTTCTTGCTCACCTTTCCGATGAGCGCGCTCAAGACGAGGAGGAGCGGCGCGCGGAGCTCGGATCGACCGGTCGCGATCCCGTCGCGAAGTCCGTCGAGCTCGAGGAGCACGTGCGGCTCGAAGAGCGCGACGTCATCCGGTCCGTACCTCCGCGTCGCCCCCGCGCGCGCTTTGCGTCGCGCCTCTGCGTGCGCCGCGACCTCGCGCGCGCCGTCGACGAGCGCGTCGAGCTCTTCGCTCGCGCAGAGGCGCGTCTTCAGCGATGCGAGCTCCACCGCGAGCGGATTGAGATCCGTCCCGCGTGTGCTCCGTCCCGCGAGCATCGCTTCGACGAGCACCGTCCCCGAGCCACAGAACGGATCGAGCACGGTTCCCCCTGCGGGCGCGAACGCCTCGACGAGACGACGCGCCGTGAGCGGGTGCATCCGCGCCGGGTAGGTGTGAAATCCGTGCACGTGCGCGCGGTCGGGCCCTTCGCCGCGCTCGTCCGCCGACATGCTCGGCGGGACGTCGAGGGCCGCCGCGAGGAGCCTCGCTGCGTCGTCGTCTCCGCCGAGCGTCACCTCACCGCCGACGTGCGTGAGCGATCTGCGCGCGCGCTTCACCACCTTGATCGTCATCGTCTCTCGCGTTCCATCGCGCGCGGCGGATCGGCGCGCGTCTCGTCGTGTTCGGTTTGCACCACGTCGTCCGCGACGCGAACGAGCGGTGCGGGCGCTGCTAGGTGCGCCGAGTAGCGCAGCTCCGCGTCGTCGCCAACGTCGATCCGCGCGCGGTCGTTGACCGAGAGCGCCGTCAGCATCGTCTCGGCGTGCGGCTCGGTCGTGCGCATCACCTGCGCCAGCTCCTTCGCCGTCAGCTCGCCCCCACGCGCGCGAAGCACTTCATGCGCGACGCTCTCCCACGCCGCTTCGAGGTCGGTCTGCGCGACGTCGTCGTTCTTCCGCGCCCGCCCGCGCATCGCCATGCCCATGACGAACGCGACGACGCCGATCCCACCGAGGATCGCCGCCGGCAACCACGCGACGAGCAGGAGAAGCGCGCCGAGCCCGAGCGCGAAGAGCGACGACATCACGAAGACGACCATCCCCGCCGTCCACCCGAACGCGATCGCGCGCGTCCGCTTCGCGCGCACGAGCGACGCGAGCTCCGCATTCGACCGCGCGAGCCCAGGAACATCCGCGGGCACGATCGGCCCGCAGCACACGCCGCACGTCCACCGGAGCGCGCGATGCTTCTCGATCGTCGTGGTGCCGCCACAATGCGGGCAAGGGGCCCCCGCAAATGAAGCGAGCGGGGACGAGACCGGGATCACTGCTTGACGATAGTCGTCCCCGGCGGCGGCGTGAACGTGAAGTGCTCGGGCTTGACCGGCTCGTTCACCTTCGGGTTCGCGAAGTCGAAGCGGTTACGGTTGCCTTGGCCGTCGATGATCATCACGCGACGCACTTGCGACGACGCCTTGTCGACGTAGAAGAGAACCTTGGAGTAGGGCGCGTTCGCCGTCTTCGGAACGCCGACGAGCACCCAGCCGCCGCTGAACCCCATCTTCTCGCCCTCGTAGAGCTCGAAGTTGAAAGAGTCGGTGAGCTTGCCGCTGCCGGTGAGGAACGAGAGCGCCGCGGGGTACTGCGATTTGTCGACGTTCTGCTCGAACATCTGTTTGTTTTCGGCTTCGTACACCTTGAGGATCGCGCCGTCCGAGACGACCTTGTTGCCGACCGGCGTCGTGTACGACCAGTGCATCTTGCCGGGCTTGCTGAAGGTCACGGTGCCGGACGACGTCTTCTCTTTGTTGTAGGCCTTCACCCAGAACTTCTGACTGAAGTCGCTCTTGAACGTCTGCGACGTCGTGTAGAACGCCTGCACCTTGTTGACGACGTCGGCCGTTTGCTCCGGCGTCGCGGCAGACGACGACGCAGCGGCGGCTTGAGCCTGCGCGTCGGTCGACGTTGCGAACACGGGGACCGTGCTTGCGAGGAGCAGCGCGAGGACAGGGACGAGTGCGTTCTTCATGGCCGGGTTCCTTTTTGAAATCCTTGCTCTGTTAGACGGGCGAGCGCCCGCGAATATTTCTCATCTTTGCGGCGGCGCGTCGACTGGCAGGAACACTCGCTGCGCCGTTGTGCATCATGAGAGGGGAACGATGCAAATGCGTGACCGCGACGGCCAGCGCATCCGCAGCGTCGGAGCGGGGCGGTGTCGGCAAGCCGAGCAGCACGCGAATCATTTGGGCCACTTGAGCCTTGTCTGCGGCACCTGAGCCGGTCACCGTCCGCTTCACGAGCGCCGGGGCATACTCCGCGATCGAAAGTCCCGCGCGCGCGCAAACGAGGAGCGCGACGCCGCGCGCGTGCCCCAGCTTGGCGGCCGACTGGGCATTCTTGTCGAAGAAGATGCTCTCGACGCTCGCCTGCGTCGGGGCGTACGCGCGTACGACCTCGACGAGCTCGACCTCGATCTGGACGAGGCGATCGCCGAGCGGCGCCGCGATGTCCGTGTTGACGATGCCGTGCCCGCGATGATGAAGCCGCGTCCCGATCTTCTCGACGACGCCCCAGCCGAAGTGACGCGAGCCGGGGTCGAGGCCGACGACGATCATTCGTGCAGCTTTGCGATCCGCGCGACCTCTTCGTCGGAGATGTCGAAGTCCGCGTAGACGTTTTGCACGTCGTCGTGATCGTCGAGCACCTCGGCCAAATCGAGCGCGACCTCGGCGTCGCGACCGACGACGAGCTTCTTGTTCTTGGGGATGTACGCGAGCGACGATCCCTTCGCGACGATCTTCGCCTTCTCGAGCGCGTCGAGCACGACCTGCAGCTGGTTCGGCGGTGTCGAGAGCTGCCACTCTTCGCCCGCGTCGACGTAGTCCTCGGCGCCCGCGCCTACGGCGACTTCCATCAGCTGATCTTCGGTGACCGCGTCCTTCGCGAGTTGGATCGTCCCCTTGCGCTCGAACGCCCAACCCGCGGTGCTCGCGCCGCCGAGGAGGCCGTTGTGCTTCTCGAAAATCTTTCGGATCTCGGCGACCGTGCGGTTCCTGTTGTCGGTCATCCCCTCGACCAAGAAGAGCGTGCCCGCAGGCCCGGTGCCTTCGTAGAGGACCTCGTCGTACGACGTCCCTTCGAGCTCGCCGGTGCCGCGTTGAACCGCGCGCTTGATCGTGTCGCCGGGCATCGCGTACCCCTTGGCGGCGGCAATCGCGGTGCGGAGACGCGGGTTACCGCCGAGATCGCCCCCGCCCATGCGCGCGGCGACGGTCAGCTCCTTGATGAGCTTCGTAAACATCTTGCCGCGCTTCGCGTCGATCGCGCCCTTTTTGTGCTTGATCGTCGCCCACTTCGAATGGCCGGACATCGGTACCTCTTTCGGTCGCTGGTCTACCAGGCTCCGAGATTCACAGGAAGCCGGAAGAGAGGTTTCAGGGCGCGGGCTTTACCCATGTCGATGCGAGGAACGCGCTGTCGGTCTTGAGCGCGTCGGCGACGAACGCGCCGTATTCGTCGGCGGCGATCGTTCCCGTCGGGATGCCGAGCGTCAGCTCGTCTTCGAGGACGGTGCCGCTGACGGAGAAGCGACGCGATGCTTCGAGGTGCGACGACTTCACCTCGAACGGTCCCGGCATGCGCGAGACGGTCGCGCCGGGCGGGAGGTCGACGCGACGGTGCACGTGGTACTGCGTCGCGAAGTTCACCGCGAGTGCGTTCTCGCGCGCGCCTTGGCTCGCGTACGTCGGGCCGAGCGACGCGACGTACGAGCGCGGGAAGACGTGATGGATCGGATCCATTCCGGGGAGCACCCACGCTTTGCCTTGCGGCTGCGCGTAGCTCGAGACGGTGAAGTCGGCGCGTACGCCGATCTGCCAGCTCCCTTCGGTCGACGACAGGACGACGTCGTCGACGTTCGCGAACGGCACCCACGCGAGGACGACGCCGCGGAGCGCCTTCTGGCGTTCGGCGCCGACGATGCGGTAGAGCGCTTCGGCGATCTCTTGCGCGTCGCGGCCGCGGAGCAAAATCGTGAAGCTCCCTTTCGCGTCGCCTTTCGCGTCGAGCGTGAGACGGATGTCGATCTCGTCGCGCTCGCTGTCGCCGCCGAGCGACGGGACGGGGACGATCGTTCCGTCGGAGCGGATCATGCTGCGCGCGCGGAGCTCGGGAGAGATGCGGCCCGCGGGGAGGGGAGGGCCGGCGACGTCGGCGTCGATCCAGAGATCTTGCCCTTCGACCTTCACGACGACGAGCGGATGCGTGAAGCGACCGAAGTGAGGAGGAAACGCCGGGTCGGAGCTAAAGGGTTGATCCTCGGCGACCGCGACGTCGGCGGTGATGCCGAGCTCACGGAGCGCGCGGACGATGACCCACGAGCGGCTCCCTTCGTGCTCGGTGAGGATCGTGCGCGCGGTCGTCGACTGCGGGCCGACGGCGCGACCGATGCCGACGTCGCTGAGCATCGCGGGCTGCGCTTCGCGTACGGATTTCCCGGCGGCCTCGACGACCGCGGCGATGATCGCGCGCGTGCCGGTTTGTCCCTTCGCGGCGTCGCGCGCCCACGCGGCGATTTCGGGATCGTGCTCGTCGAGCGACGCGATCGTCTCGCGGAGCGCGCGCGCGACCTCGGGCCAACGCGCGGTCGCGTAGCTCACGCCGACGCTGCGATCCATGCGCGGCACGCCGTACTCGAAGCGACGCACGGGACGATCGCGAAGCGCCCACTTGAGGATGCGTGTCGTGCCGCTCTTCGTCTCGTCGACCTTGCCGAGGAGCGCGTGCGCGACGAGCGAGCCGCGGAGGCCGTCGGGGAGGCGGATCTCGATCGTCGCTTCGTGTACGGCCATGCGATCGGGGAGGAGATCGGGCGTGTCGATCCCGATGTCGCCGGTCTCGCCGGGGAGCACCCAGCCTTCGTAGATCGCTTCGACCGCGTCGCCTTGCTCGAGCTGCGACAGGTCGGCGTGCGATTGCGCGGCGCGCGTCGACGAGTCGGGCTCGACGACGCGGCCGTCCTTCTTGAAGATGCGCCGGCGAAGCGCGCGCGCGATGCCGCGGCCGGCTACGTCGGGGGCGGAGGCTTGCGCGTTCTGCTCGACGTCGGTGGTGCCGCTGACGCGACGTACGTCGAAGAAGACGTAGTGGACGAGGCCGATCGCGTCGACTTCGTAGAGCTCTTTGTGCGCGAGGATGACGGTCGCGGCGGTCGGCATGATCTTGGAGGCGCGATCGGCGGCGATGATTTTTTCCGCGACGTCTTCGAACGCGACGAGCGGATCGTCGCCGAGCGCCCGCAGCAGCGACGGCATCGCGGTCGGGGCGTCGCGCGCGACTTGGCAGAGTGCACGCAGGCGCTCGCGTGTGGCTCCCGCGTCGCCGCGTTTGTCGAGCGCGTAGAGCGCCGAGAGCGTGCGCTCGCCAGGGAGCATCGCGTCGAAGATTTTTCGCGCGGCGTCGTCGTCGCCTGCCGCGAGCGCTTCGCGGAGCCCGAGTGGGAGGTAGCGTTGCGGCGCGCCGAGGACGCCGCGAAGGCGATCGAGCTCGCGCGCGGCGGCGGCGCGATCGCCGGTCGAACGGATCGCGTCGTAGCAGTCGAGGGTGTCGCGTTGGTGCGGCGGCGATTCGGCGCAGAGAAGCGCGACCCGCTCGGGCCCGACGCGACCGTCGACGAGGACGGCGACGTCGGCGAGGAGCGGCGCGCCCTTGAGCGAAGCCGATGCGCGCGCGAACGCGGCGGCGGCGCGATCGCGGAGTCGCTCGCGTCCGCTCGTCGCGGCGTCGAAGACATCGAGGAGCGGCGTCGCCGGTCCGGCCTTCGCGCGGTGCGCGTCGAGATCGCGGAGCGCTTCGATTCGCGCTTCGCCCTGACCGCGGCGCACGCCCGCGAGGAGCGCGTGACCGAGGAGCGCCTCCCACGACGTCGGCCACGTCGCGAGGACGCGATCGTACGCCGCGCGCGTTCGCTCCGCGCGTTGCACGCTGGAGAGATCGCGCGCCGTGTCGACCGCGCGCGCGTAGAGAAGGAGCTGCTCCATCGGCGCGTCCGCGCGCACCGCGACCGTCGAGAGCGTCCGCTCCGCCGTGCGTCCGTCACCGACCGCGAGCGCCCACGCGGCGACCGCCGTCTTCTCGTCGTCCGTTTTTGGAGCCGGCGGCCGTGCGACGTCCGATTGCGTCGCGCGCGCGTCGCCTGCGCTCCCGACGATCGGCGCGACGATCGCGAGCGGTCTTCCGCGCGCGTCCCATGCGTCGATCTCGATGACGTCGTCGTCTTGGGTCATCCCGACCCGCGCGACGACGCGGAGCCTTCCCGCTTCGCTGACGACGCGTGCGAGCGACGTCACTTCGCTCCCGCCGAGCTCGTACGGTCGATCGAGGACGACACGACCACCCGCGCGAAGCACCGCGGCGCTCGCGGATCGAAGCCCGAGCCCGATCGTCTGCGCGCTCGGCACGACGACGTCGACGACGACGTCGCGCACGCCCGGCATCGCTGCAGGGCCTGCGAGATCGATCGCGCATCCGCGACCGCGCACCACGACCGGTGCTTGCCTCGCGCCGAACGGTCCGGGCGCGGTGTACGCCCCTTCGAGCCGTGCGTCGAAGCGATCGAGCGCGTCCGGCTCGCGCATCCCGCTGACCGGCGCCCACGACAACGGCCCGATGACGACCGCCTCTCGCGCGCATCCGCTCTCGCGCCGCCAGCGCTCTGCGGATGGCGCGTCGCCGCGGTACTCCGCAAGCGCTTGCAACGATCGCGCGATCAGCCCTGCCGCGAACGGTCCGTCCGCTTTGGCCCGCGCGGCTTCGAGCCCCGCGCGGATCGATTCGCCGTCAGGCGTGCGAAACGCGAGCGCGGCGTGCGTCGTGGCGTCGGCGAACGGAGACTCGGATCGATCGACGAGCGCGTCGAGCGCCGTCGTGAGCGCCGCGACCTGCCACGGCGAATCGGGCGCCTGCGACGCCTGCGTGAGGAGCGACACGAACGCCGCGCCCGCGCGCGCCGATTCGCTCTTCCCGTCGTCGCGAAGCGCTGCGACGAGCGGCGTGACGAGATCCGGCGGCGTCCGCTTCGGTGCGTCCGCCCCCGGACCTCCGCACGCCGCGATTCCGACCGCGCACGACACGAGCGCGAAGAGCGCGCGCTTCATCGCGCACCCCCCTTCGCCAGCGTCTCTTCGGGCACGAGACGCACCCCCTTGTGCATCAACGCATCGACGCGCTGAAGCCACGCGCGCCACGCCGCGTACTTGTCGACCGGGATGAGGCTCTGATCGAGGACGAACGTCCGCTTCACGACGATCGTGCGCGCGTCGCGCGGATCCTTCGCGAGCTCGAGGTGCGCGCGTCCGAACTCCGCGCCGTTCACGTCGCCGCCCGGCGGAAGCTCCGTCGCCCACGCGAAGCCTTTCGGCGCGACGATCCGAATCGTCCGCGACTCGTGGCTCGGCGCGAGGAACGGCGGGAGCGCGACCGGGAGCGTGCGACGTACGAGCGGCGCGAGCGTCGACGCGAGCGTCGCGCTCGGCGACAGCGGCACGACCAAGTCCACGCCTTCGTGCCGCGCGAACCCTTGCGACTTCGCTTTGTAACGAACCCACGCCGCGCCCTTCGCGAGATCGCCTTTGAAATCGATCTGCTTGTCGACGTCGACGCTGGGGAACCACGGACCGACGAGATGGTCCTCGACGTACTGCGCGCGCGCGCTCGCTTCGGTCGCGTACGTGCGCAGGTAGAACGCGCCGTCGCCGCTGTGCCGCTCGTCACCCGCGAGATCCGCCGAGCCGTCCGCGCGCATGGTGATCGTCCAGGTGATGTCCGCGCCGTGATCGTCCGGCGAGCCCGCAGGCAGCTCGACGATCTCCGCCGCCCCCGAATCGAGGCGCAACGCCGACGCGCGCGCGTCCATCGACGGGAGCGGCCCGAGCCGCGACTGAGGGCTCGTCGCATCGAGGTACGTCCCGCCATTCGGACCCGGAAGGAACGCGATGCCGTGATCGAAGAGCGGAATCGCCGCCCCCTTTCCGCGAAGCACGGCGCCTTTGCCGGTGATGCGCGTCTGCACCATCACTTCCTGCGCTTCGATCCCGATCGCGCGAAGCAGCGTGATGAGGAGCATCGCCTTGTCGTCGCAGTCGCCTTCGCGACGCGCGAGGAGCTGCTGCGGGCGGTTCGGGAGCCAGTACTCGCCGCTCTGGTAGTTGACGTAGCGGATGTCGTCCGCGACGAAGTTGAAGAGCGCGGCGAGCTTGTCTTCGCGCGTGACCTTCCCCTTCGTGAGATCCGCGGCGAGGCGCTTCACTTCGGCGTCCGGCTCGGTGAAGCCGCGCACGGCCTCGGCGTACCAAGCGCGAAACGTCGCCCAATCCTTGAACGTCGACGCGACGATGATCGGAACGATCTCTTCCATCTCCGGCGAGAGCGGCTCGTCGGCGACGACCGGCGGCTTGTCCCAGACCAAGCGAACGATGTGGCGTCCGTTCTCGTCTTTGTCTTCGCGGCGATCGGCTTTGCCGCCGACGACGTCGACGAAGATCGGATGATCGGGCGGCGATTCGAGGACGACCTCGTTGTAGAGGAGCGGGTGCGTCGATGTGCCGCCGGCGAGATCGATGAAATAGAACGGCGGATCGCCGCGACCGCCGACGGGACCGCCCGTCCACGATCGGATCGCCACTTCGACGACGTCGCCAGGTTGGAGCTCGGGCCAGCGAATGCGCGGGCGCGTCCCTTCGGTGTGCTCTTCGCTCGGGAACGCGACGACGCCGTTCTTGCGATGGACGCGCGCGCGGAGGATCTCGGTCTGCTCGCCTTGCGCCGGGATCTCTTCGTAGAGCTCGTCCGTCGTGCGCGGCGCGATGACGATCTCGCGCGCGTAATGGATCATCTGCGAGACGCGTTTGTCGGAGTGCATCACGACCGCGCGCGTCCAGTGGAGTGTGCGATCGGCGACGTCGGGCGGGCCGCCAGTCGGGACGCCGAGGCGGCGCGCGAGGATCGCGGGCGACGCGGCGATGTAGCGCTCGTCGGCTTCTTGCGTCGGCGGTTGCTCGCGTTGATCCGGGTTCGCGCCGCGTTGTTGGCGGAGCGCGAGCTGTGCGCGGTAACGAGCTTCGCCGGGCGCGAGCGCGCGTGCGCGACGGAGCGCAGCTTGGACTGCGCCGTCCGCTTCGGCGTTCGACGACGGGCTCGTCGCGGCGATCTCGTCGGCGAGCCCGGCCCACGTCTCGGCGCGGTTCGGCGCCCAGCGAACGAGGCGGGCGTAGAGATCGCGCGCCGCTTCGTGTGCTCCGGCACGCGCCACCGAACGCGCAGTTGCGATCGCTTCGTCGGCGCCGTCGAGACCGCCGCCGTCGAACGACGCGCGCGCCGCTTCGACGACCGCGTCCTTGCCGCGCGTCGAACGCGCATCGGTCCACGCCGCCCCCGTCTCGCCGCGCTTCGCGAGCGTCTCGCGCGCCGCGAGCACCGCGGCAGGATCGAACGAAACGCTCACCTGCGCGAGCTCGCGCACGACCACGCTCGGCGCCGTCGGCGTGCGCGCGACGAACGCCGCGAGCGAACGCCTCGCCGCGAGCCGTTGCGCGTCCGTCGCGAGCGCTTGGTCGACGCGCGCCGCGATGAGGATCGCCTCCGCGTCGGTCGCCGCATCGAGCTTGATCGCGCGCCGCGCAGCCATCGCCCAGTCGGCGAGACGCGACTCGAGGTGCTGCGCAATCAGACGACGCTCGATGAACGCGCCGGTCTTCGGATCGTTCGTCTCCTTCGCGCGTGCGCGCGCCATGCCGAGCCAGCCGCTGCGGTTCGCCCCCGGTGGCGCGATCCACGCCGCCATCGCGAGCCTGTCCGCGTCGAGTCCAGGCGTCCGCGTGATCGTCGCGAGGAGCCCCGGTGCGCGTGGGCTCGCGAGATCGTCCGCACCGCCGAGCGTACGCGCGACCGCGGACGCGAGCTGCTGATCGATCGCCCCCGTCGCCGCGAGCGCACGCCCGAGCGACGTCACGACCGCCGTCGGTTTCCCTTTCGTCGTCGCGCGCGTGTCGGCGAGATCCGAGCTGGTCGCGAGCGCGAGCGGCGCGCCGGTCGTGTCGGTGAAACGGATCCGAACGCGCCCATCATCTGCGAGCGCCCCCGCGCAAACTTTCGCCGCGACCACGTGCGCGCCCGCCGTCGCGTCGACGCGCGCCGCGATCCGATCGAGCCGCGCCGATGCATGAACGTCCTTGCTCCGCCCGAGCTCGACGCCGTCGAACGCGAGGCGCGCTTGCCCCGTGGCCGCGAGGCGCACGACGATCGTCTGCGCCTTGTCGATCGTGACCTTCGTCGCGATCCACGAGCAGCTCTCTTTTCGCGGATGCACGAACACATCGAGCGGCACGCCCGCCGCGGTCGCGAACGCGCGCGGCACCGCACGCCACGCGACGTCGACCGTCCCCCACGCGTAGCGCGCCTTCATGTCGCTGAACGCGCCCGCCTCCGGTCCGTCCTTCGCCTCGAGCCCACCGCCCGTATCGCGAAACGGCCCGAGCACCGCGACGTCGGTCGCGACGCCGAGCTTGCGATCCGCTGTCGCGCCCGCGTCCGTCCCCGCGTCCGCCGCGAGCATCCGCGCGGCGAGCGCCGCCTCGCCGCGCACGTCCGCGCCTGATGCTGCCTTCGTCGCGATCTCTTCGAGCGCCTTCTGCGCGCGTCCGTACTCGGTGCGATCCGACAGCGCGAGGATCGTCGCAATCGCGGCGACCGCTTCGCTCTCCGATGCCACCATCGCGCGCGCCTTCGCGGCGTCGAGCATCGCGTCGGGCGTCTCCTCGGTCCAGCGCGCGCCGGGCGCCATCGCCTTCGGTGCGGGTGGATCGGCCGGCGGAACCGCAGCGATCGACGTGACGGCGAGAAACCCGAGCGCGAAGCTCCGGTGCAAAAAACGCATCGTGACCCTTTCGACTTCAGGCGCTCCGAAAGGTTCCGAAAAGCGCCGCGCCGGCACTGTAAGCGGCTTACTTCGCGACGTCGATCGTGACGCGCGGCGACGGCACCCCAGCCGCGGTGCCGGCGAGAAACGGGATCGCGATGACGACCGTGTACCGCCCCGGCGCGAGGCGTCCCGCTTCTTCCGGGTAGACGTGCCCGCACCCGTCGGGTTTGGACCAGCGACCGCGGACGGGCGTCCACGCGAGGAGGTGGCGGACCGTCGCGCCCGGCGGGAGCGTCACGCGGTGAATCGGCGGACCGGCTGGCGGCGGCCACTTCGGATCGGGATCGCACGAGCCGCCGACGTAGCGCTGCGTCGGTTGCGGCGGCATCGTCGGCGTCCCGCGCGCGTCGAGCGTCGTCATCGCGAAGAAGATTTCCGGATCGAAGAAGAGCGTGATCGCGACCTTCGCGCGGTTCGTCATCACGATGCGAAGCTCGGACGTCGCCGACGGCGCAATCTTCGCGGGGCTCGCGACGACTTGGATGTCGAGCGACGCGAGGTTCGGATCGGCGCTGGGTGCGCCTGCGTCGGCGGACCCTCGGCAGTGCGCCCACTGCGGCGACGTGAGGAGCGCGAGGAGATCGGCGTCCATCGTCCTGCACGCGATCGTCGACGCGTCGGTCGGCGCGCGCGCCGCGTCGGCGTCGCTCGGTCCCACGCCCGCGTCGCTCTGCGCGACCAGCGTCGACGTCGCGGGCGCAGCCATCGCGTCGGGCATCGGCGACGACGGCGCGCCGAGAGGCGTCGCGGGCCCCGCGCACGCCGCGAGCGCGAGAGCCAACGTCGTCCTGCTGCGTCTCGCGAGCACGATCAATCCTGCGCGAAGATCGCCAGCTCCGGCGCGTCGTGCACCTCGTGCGTCGCGTCCGCGATCGGCACGATCGCCGTCCCGACCGCGACGAACTCGATCACGTGCGACTCCCAACCGTGGCTCCCTTCGCGCACCTGCACGCCGACGATCCCGGTGCCGCCGCTCCGCGCCGCCTCGGCCTGCATGCGCTCCATCGCGAGCTCGCGCGCGTCGTAGAGCGCTTGCGTGAACTGCGGCTGCTCCATGTTCGCCCCGATGCTCGAGAACCACTGCCCGAGTGACTGATGCGCCACGTGATAGACGCACACGCCGTGCGCGAGCGACACCGGGCGAAAGCCGCCGCGGACGAGCGCCCAGAAATCGACGCCGGACAAGTCGCACGTGAACGGGAGCCCGTGACGATCGCGCCACTTCGCGCCGTCGCCGGTGCGCCGCCGAACCGCGGTGCCGATCGCCGTGAACTCGGTGTTGTGCCCCGAGCGATGCATGTCGAGTCGCATGCCGACCACGCCGTCCGCGCCGAGCTGCGCCGCGTGCGCGACGAGCCGCTGCATCGCCGTCTGGCGCGCGTAGATCATCAGCTGCGAGATCTGCGTCATCTCGGTGTTCGTCGACCACGGCGCCCACTGCCATCCGATGTGCGTGTACGTCGAGCCCATCACGAGCTCGATCGGCTCGAACCCCGCTTCCTCGACGAGGAGCAGCTCGTCGATCGAGAGATCGCTCGTGAACGCCATCTCAGGAGTCCACGCTCATCACGAGCTGCGGCGTCGGTGGCGCCTCGGTGAGCTGCATCGGCAGCACGCTCGTCCCGACCGCGAAGAACTCGATCACGTGCGAGTCCCAACCATGGCTCCGCTCGTGGATCTCCGCGCCGACGACCCCCGCCGCGCCGTCGCACTGCGCCTCGTATTGCAATCGCTCCATCGCGAGCTCGCGCGCGTCGTAGAGCGCTTGCGTGAACTGCGGCTGCTCCATGTTCTGCCCGACGCTCGAGAACCACTGCCCGAGCGACTGGTGCGCGACGTGATAGACGCAGTTGCCCATCACGAGCGACACGGGTCGGTATCCGCTCTTCAAGAGCATCCAGAAATCCTGCCCGCTCAAGTCGCTGGTGAACGCGCGGCCGCTCGGCGCACGCCACTTCTGCGATTGCCCGTCGCGCGCGTAGACCGCGGTGCCGAGCACGACGAACTCGAGGAGGCTCTCGCCCCACGTGTGCTGCTTGACGTTCAAGCGCACGCCGATGATTCCGTCGGCGCCGAGCGCCGCGGCCTCTTCTTCCATGCGCGCCATCGCGAGCTCGCGCGCGTGGTACATCGCCTGCGTCAGCACGGTGAGCTCGATGTTCTGCGTGCGCGCGACCCCTTGCATCCCCACGTGGTAGATGCTCGAGCCCATCACGAGCCCCGCCGGCTCGAAGCCGCTCTCGCGCACGAGCAAGAACTCCTTCACCGAGAAGTCGCTGGTGAAAAAGCGCTGACCTTGCGGCCCGCGCATGTTTTGGATGCGCTCGATCGCGTGCTGCGGGAGCGGTTGCTGCTGTCTCTGCCTCGGCGGGTAGTTCGCCATGTTCTCTCTCTTCTTCTTCTTCTTCTTCGTTCACGCGATGAACGGGATCGGCGGATCGCGGAGATCGACGATGAGCTTCGGACGCGGCGGCTCGCCGGCGTCGTGACGGCGCACGACGGCGGTGCCCATCATCACGAGCTCGATCTGGAAACGGGTGTGCCCCTCGTGCTCGTGATCGTGCGCCTTGCGCTCGACTTGGACGCCGACGACGCCGTGCGCGCCGAAATGACCCGCGAACTCACGAAAGCGATGCACCGCGAGATCGCGCGTCGTCTGCGAAGCGATCGTGTGCATCGGGAGCTCGCCGCTGAAGATCGACGTCTCGCTCGTGCAGTCGCAGTGCGGATCGAACCAGAAGCAGTTGCCGATCGCGATCGCGACCGGCCAGTACCCCGCGTGATGGAGCTTCCACAGCTCGTCGGTCTTCAACAGCGTGAGCACCGCCTGCTGCGGCGGCGGTTGCCCGCGGAGGCGCACTGCGGTGCCGATCGCGGTGAACTCGATGAGATCGCTCGCCCAGTCGTAGCCGCGCCCTTCGAAGCGCACGTCGACGACCGCGTGCGCGCGCATCATCGTCGCCTCCTGCTGCATCCGCGAGAGCGCGCGCGATCGCGCGTCGGCGTACGCATGCGTGAGCCCGGTGAGCTCGCCGCTGGTCCACGTCCGCGTCATGCCGCTGAACCCCACGTGATAGACCGACGAGCCCATCACTTGGCTGATCGACTCGATGCCGGTCTGGCTCGCGACGACGAGCTCCGACGGCGACAGCGTGCTCGTCCACACCGCGTGCCCCGACGTGTTCATCTCGTGGATGCGTCGCTGCGCGCGGAGCGGGATGCCTCCGGCGTCGACGATGGCGCGACTCGCGGCCTCGTCGACCGGGCGATCGGGGAGGAAAGGGTGGGGCATGCGCGAAGGTGCAGGCTACATGCTTCGTGTCAGCGTCGTCCTGTGATCTGGCCGAGCACCCACGCGGCGCGCGCGTTCTGGTTCGCGTGCTGCGCGAGGGCGTGCGTGAGCATCTCGACCCAGCGATCGAGCGCGAGCGTCTGCGTGCGAAGCGCGATCCCGCGGACGACCTTCTTGTGCTGCGCGACGACGTGGCTCCCTTCGCGCCGCGCCATGAAGACCTCGGGCTCGAGGTTGATCTCGATCGCGTTGACGAATCCACCGTCGGCGTCGATCCGCGTGTGCTCGTGGAAGCCTTGATGCAGCGTGTTCGCGAGCTTCGACAAGAACGCATCGACGTTCGCGAGGTCGAGCGCCATCCCCGCGGCGATCTGCTCGGCGGCGATCGCGACTTGCACCTGCGTCTCGCAGAACGGGCACGTGTACACACGACCGTCCCAATGCGGCGCCATCATCGCGCCGCAGTTCGAGCATTGGATCGGAGCGGACATGGCAAAAGGATACTACCGGGCTCCGCCTTTCCGTCCGTCAATCAGAGAGGATCTGATCGCGGATCGACTCGCTCTGATCGTCGGTCGACCTCGTTCTGGTCGTCGGTCGACCTCGCTCTGATCGTCGGTCGACCTCGCTCTGGTCGCCGGTCGACGTCGCTCTGGTCGCCGATCAAGTTCACTCTGATAGCCGATCGGATGCTCTCTGCTGTCGCAGCAGATGCTTTCTGACGGAGCATCGGATCGCATCTGCTGGCGCATCGGATCGCATCTGCTGGCGCATCAGATCGCATCTGCTGGCGCATCAGATCGCATCTGATGCGGCTCGGCGCGCGATCGGTCGCGCTCCGGCTCCTCTCTACCGCGCCGGCGTCCACGGCCACGGCACGTGCGCGACCTGCGGCGTGACGTTCTTCAGCGCGCGCCGCAGCGTCGCAACGTCGGGACGATGACGCGGATCGTGACGCAAGCAGTGCGAGAGGAGCGCTGCCGCGTTCCCGAGGCGCGGATCGCTCGCCAGAAACGCGATGGGCGGCGGTCGACCGTCGTGCGTGACGTGCGCCGTGACGAGCGCCATCTCGTTCGGTGCGTCGAAGAGCGTGCGACCGGTGAGCATCTCGAACGCGAAGCATCCGAAGCTGTACACGTCCGCGGTCATCGGCGTCGGCGTCGCGCCGTCGGGAACGACGCCCCACACTTCCGGTGCGCCGTAGCAGCCGGTCGCGCATCCCGGTCGCAGGTGACGACCTGCGAGGCCGAAGTCGACGAGCACGGGCTCGGTGCTTGTGCCGCGCATGACGACGTTCGACGGCTTGAGATCGAGATGGCCGACGCCCGATTTGTGCATCGCTTCGAGCCCCGCGAGCATGCCGTCGAGGATCGCCATCGCGCGCTCGGTCGTGAGGCCGCCGCGATGAATCAGCTCGTCGCACGACGTCCCTTCGATGAGCTCCATCACGAGCACCGGCTTCGGGCGCGCGCCCGCGTCGAACGTGATGAAGCGCGCGAGGTTCGGGTGCTCGGGCATCGAGAGGAGCGCGCCCGCCTCGTCGCGAAAGAGCTTGAGGAACTCCGCTTCGGAGACGCTGCGCGCGGCGGTGACGTCGTATTGTGGGACCTTGAGGGCGAAGCGTTCGGCGTCCGGCTCGTCGCGTTCGTCGGAGCGCGTGACGACGAAGACCGTCGCGGTGCCGCCTTTTCCGAGCTGCCGATGCACGTAGAAGCCGCCGAGCGTGCGCTTGCCCGGGAGCCACTCGGGGAGCGCGGCTGCGCGCGCCGCCGACGGCGTCATCGGTGCCTCGACGGCGAGCGCGGGGACGCGGCGCAAGACGAGCGCGATCGTCTCGGCGATCGCCGACGGAAGCGCCGCCTCCACCGCGAGCACCGTTGCCTCCACCGCCAGGGAAAGCATCGTGCGTGCCTTCGCGTCGCCGTCGACCGCCGCGCGCGCGATCGACGCGAGCTCGCTCTGTCGCAGCGACGCGGGCGCATCCGGGACGTTCTCTCCGCATCGCCGTCGCGCCGCGACCGTCAGATCGGCGAGGTTCACCATCGCGTCGTTCAACGCAGCGAGGATCGTGGGCTGACCGGCGACGACGTCGGTCGCGAGCGCGCGAAGCGCCGTCGCGCTGTCCGCCTCCGACAACGCCTGCGCCACGCGCGCGAGCCCCGCGCGCACCGCGCCCGCGTGCGGCGACGTCTCCGACGGCATCGCGCCGACGAGGTTCATCAGCGCCTCCACGCGCGCCGTCGACAGCGCGCTCGGCGCCGCGCCGCGATCCTTCATCTCTTCGCCGCTTCGCACGAACGTCGCGTAGATGCGGAGCACGAGGCGCACGCCGTCGCGGTTCGTCTGCGCCGCGAGCCGCTCGAAGTCTTCAGGCGCGGCGACGCGCGACGCGGCGTTCAAGAGGACGTCAATCGCATCGGCCGGCATGTCGCGCCCGAGCACGTCGTCGATCCGCTCGAGCGAATCGAAGAGCTGGTTCGCGCGCGCCGCCTCGATCCCGAGCGCGGCCGAGAGCTCGTTCAGCACTTCCTTCTCTTGCTGGACGAACGTGTCGTCCGCGAACGCGACGGCCGCCGCGAGCAAGAACGCCGCCTCGGCGCGCGCGCGATCGTCGCCGATCTCCTGCGCGATCATTTGCACGCGCCGCGCGCGCCCCTCGCTCGCCAGCGCCGCCGCCGCGTGCGCGAGCATTGCCTCGACGTGCACCGAGCGCACCCGCTCGTCGAGCTCGCGCAGCGCTCCGCGGATCACATCGCGCTCCGCTCCCGCGATCGATCCGTCGGCGGCCATCATCACGTACATCGCCTCGCACAGAGGCCCGTACAGGTCCGCGAGCTCCGACGCGACGACCTCGTCGATCGACGTCGCGCCGCCGGGGAGCATCACGGATGCGCGCGCACCGCGTTCCCGCAAGCGATCGCGGAGCGTCCCGAGCGTGCCCGTCGTCAGACGTATCACCCCGCCGAGCGTACCACGCGGGCTCGTCCACGGACCTCCGCGGACGGCGACGACTTTACCGATTCCCTCCCGCGTGTTACGTCGCGACGCCCTGCGTGCGTGGCCGCTCTCTTGCTGCCCGCGCAGAAGAGGAGATTCGATGACCGCCTTCGCTCCGCCGACCCACGGCACGCCCATCACGATGGGCGCCGGCAACACGCTGAACGTCCCCAACGATCCGATCATCCCCTTCATCGAAGGCGACGGCATCGGCCGCGACATCTGGCGCGCGTCCGTTCGCGTGCTCGACGCCGCGGTGTCCAAGGCCTACGGCGACAAGAAGAAGATCGCTTGGTACGAGGTCTACGCTGGCGAGAAGGCGTTCCAGAAGTTCAACAGCTGGCTCCCGGACGAGACGGTCGAGGGCTTCCGCAAGTACCTCGTCGGCATCAAGGGACCGCTCACGACGCCGATCGGCGGCGGCATCCGCTCGCTCAACGTCGCCCTCCGTCAGATGCTCGACTTGTACGTCTGCTTGCGACCGGTGCGCTGGTTCCAAGGCGTGCCCAGCCCGGTGAAGCGCCCCGGCGACGTCGACATGGTCATCTTCCGCGAGAACACCGAGGACATCTACGCCGGCATCGAGTTCGAGGCGGAGAGCGACGCGGCGAAGAAGATCATCGCGTTCATCCAAAAAGAGTTCCCGAACGACGCGAAGAAGATCCGCTTCCCGCTGACGAGCGGCATCGGCATCAAGCCGGTGAGCCGCGACGGCACCGAGCGTCTCGTGCGCGCGGCGATCGAGTACGCGCTCCTCAACAAGCGGAAGAGCGTCACGTTCGTCCACAAGGGAAACATCATGAAGTACACCGAAGGTGCCTTCATGAAGTGGGGCTACGACCTCGCCGAGAAGGAGTTCGGCGACAAGACGTACACCTGGCAGACGTGGGAGAAGACGAAGGCGGCCAAGGGCGAGGACGTGGCGAACGCCGAGCAGAAGGCGGCGCTCGCGGGCGGCAAGCTCCTCATCAAAGACGCGATCGCCGACATCACGCTCCAGCAGGTCCTCACGCGCGCCAAGGAGTTCGACGTCATCGCGACGTTGAACCTCAACGGCGACTACCTGAGCGACGCGCTCGCCGCGCAGGTCGGCGGCATCGGCATCGCGCCGGGCGGCAACATCAACTACGTCACCGGCCACGCGATCTTCGAGGCGACGCACGGCACCGCGCCGAAGTACGCCGATCTCGACAAGGTCAACCCGGGCAGCGTCATCATCTCGGGCGAGATGATGCTCCGTCACCTCGGTTGGAAAGAAGCGGCCGATCTCATCATCAAGGGGATGGACGGCGCAATCGCGAGTAAACGCGTGACGTACGACTTCGCGCGCCAGATGGAAGGCGCGACCGAGATCAAATGCAGCGCGTTCGGCGACAACATCATCGAGCACATGTGAAGGAAGAGGGCACCCATGGCATCGCGTAAGAAGATCGGTCTCATCGGGGCGGGGAACATCGGCGGCGAGCTCGCACGGCTCTTCGCGAACGAAGAGCTCGGCGACGTCTGGCTCTACGACATCCCCGCGAAGGAAAACTTCGCGAAGGGGAAGGCGCTCGATCTCGAACAGAACGGCGCCGTCCTCGGCTACGACAGCCACATTCGCGGCACCGCGAGTTGGGCGGATCTCGAGGGCGCGGACGTCCTCGTGATCACCGCAGGCATCCCGCGCAAGCCCGGTCAGTCGCGCGACGATCTCGTCGCGACGAACTTGCCGATCATCCGCGACGTCGCGAACAACGCGAAGAAGGTCTGTCCGAACGCGTTCGCGATCGTCATCAGCAATCCGCTCGACGCCATGGTCTACGAGTACCGCCGCGTCCTCGATTGTCCCAAGTCGCAGGTCGCCGGCATGGCGGGCGTCCTCGACAGCGCGCGCTTCCAGCTCTTCCTCGCGCGCGAGGCGGGCGTCAGCGTGAAGGACGTGCGCGCGATGGTCCTCGGCGGCCACGGCGACGACATGGTGCCGGTGCTCTCGATGACGACGATCAACGGCGTCCCCGTCTCGACGTTCATCGCGAAGGACAAGCTCCAGGCGATCATCGATCGCACGCGCAAGGGCGGCGGCGAGATCGTCAACCTCATGGGCACGAGCGCGTACTACGCGCCGGCGTCCAGCGCGGTCGCGATGGCGGCGGCGTACCTCGGCGATCAGAAGCGCTTGCTCGCGTGCGCGGCGTACCTCGACGGCGAGTACGGCTACAAGGATCTCTTCATGGGCGTGCCGTGCATCATCGGCGGCAACGGCGTCGAGAAGATCATCGACATCCCGCTCACGGATGAAGAGAAAGCGATGCTCGCGAAGAGCGCGAAGAGCGTTCAGAGCGTCGTCGACGTCGTGAAGAAGGGCTGATCACTTCGGCGCGCATCGCCCCACGGCGATGAGCTCGCTCTTGTAGAGGAGGACGAGCACTCGGTTGTCCGGGTGCTCGTTCGCATTTTTGCGACAGAGGTAGACCTCGTGCCGCCAGAGCATTCGCTCCGCTTCGGTCGCGGGGACGGGGGACGGCGCGGACATTCCGACGTCGAGGAGCCCGTCGGGCGCGAACGCTTGGAAGACCTCGGGGATCGTGACGATCGCCTCGGGCCACCAATCCTTCGGCACTTTGGTTCCGTGGAACACTTCGCGCGTGTTGAGGCGCGCGAGATCGACCGTTCGGTGTCCGCCCCAGTAGCGGACGGCGCCCGCGTCGATGGTCCACACGACGCCGGAGGGCGAGACGTGGTCGCGGACGTACATGCCGGTCGTGACTTGGAGGCCGTTGATGCTGCGCACGTCGTCGGCGTATTGCGCGCGTGGTGCGCCGAGCGCGGCGACGTCGTCGACGATCGCGGCGATGAAGACGACCGCGGGGATCACGACGACGAGCGCGCGTCGTGACGACGGGACGGAGCGCGCGACGATCGCGGCGATCGCGATCGCGGCGCACACGGCGCCGACAACGAGGAGCGGCAACGGCGGCGCGAAGTAGCGCCGGTAGTAGAACGACGACGGGTTGCCCACGACGTTGATGGCGGCGACGCCGACCGAATAGACGATCGCCGCGAGCGTGAACGCGCCGACCGAAAGCGATCGCTGGATCGACTGCGCGGCCCGACCTGTCTTGCGAACGCGCTGCGTGAACGCGATCGCACCGAGGACGATCGCGCTCGCGACGAAGAACCAGAACGCGACGCGCGACGTCGGGTGCGTCCGCCCGAGCACGTCGACGAACCCCGTACGCAGTGCGCTCGCGAGCGTCTGCGCTCCTGGAGTCGCCTTCACGTAGAACGTCGCCGGGAGCGGCAGCTTCGACACCGCCACGTTGCGCGCGACGAGCAACGCGACTGGGATCGCCGCGGCGCCGAACGCCTTCGCGCCACGCACGATCGCGTCGCGTCCGCGCGACTGCATCGCGACGACGGCAACGATCGCGGGGACCATCACGACGCACTCCGGTCGCGCAATCACCGCGAGCCCGCCGAGCGCCCCCGCGATCCAAACGCGCCCGCGCACCGACGCGAGCGCCGCGCCGACCATCAGCGCCGACGTCAGCGCGACCTCCATCCCGCTCACCGCGGCGAAGTCGAGCACCGACGACGTCGCGACGATCCCGCCCGCACCGAGCGCCGCCGGCGTCGCCCATCGTCGCCGCGTCACGCACGCGCGCGCGAGCCGGCACGACAGCACCGCGGTCAGCACGTGCAGCGCGACGCCGAATCCCTTCGACCACGCCGCCGCCGCCATCGACGGCCCGCTCGCGCCCGCAAGCACGTGCGCCATCGCGCAGAACGTCGCCCACAGCGGCGACGTCGCGCCCGTCGACGCGATCCCGTCGTTGTACGCGAGCGTTCCGCTCTTCTTCAGCTCGAGCCCGTACTGCAAATGGATCCACGCATCGTCGAGCGGGAACCCATCGTCGAGCGCGCGCCCCGCGACGTACAGCGCCGCCGCAACGGCGAGCGCGGCCGCGAGGATCTCCGGTGCGATGCGGCGCAGTCGATCGATCATGCGAGGGCGAGAAGCGCCCTCACGGTACCGTGCGCCGTCGCCGACGGGCAAAGAGCGCGGCGATCGCGAACGCGATCCCGGGGCCGCCGACCGCGCTCCCCGCGCCGCCCGCGAAGTCGCACGCGCACCCCTTGTGCTGCGATCCGAACTCGTCCTCGTTCGTCGCGCCGCCGTCGCTCGTGCCGCTGTCCGGATCCATCGTCGGATCGAACCCGCCGTCCGCGCCGCCGCCCGGCCCGCCGCACACGCCCGCGACGCACGCCTGGCCCGCCGGGCACTTCGCGCCGTCGCAATCGTCGACGCACGTCCCCGCTTTGCAGAACTTCCCGTTCGCGCATCCATTCGGACACGACGGATCGACGCAGTCGTTCTTCGACGTCTGGCATTTCAATCCTGCGCCGCAGACGATGCCGTCGCACGCCGCGCATCCGGCGAAGCACAGACCTTGTCGGCATACTTGGCCCGTCGCGCACGCGACGCCGGCGCAGAGATCGACGCACTTGTCGCTCACGCAGCTCTGTCCGTGCGGGCAGACGACGCCGTCGCACGCGGCGACGCACGCGCCCGCGCGGCAGACTTTGTCCGCGGAGCACGCGACGCCGACGCATGCGGGATCGACGCAGAGCGCGGTCGGCGCATCGCACGTGGTCCCGTTCGCGCAGCGGAACTCCCCCTTGTTGCACGGCTTGATGCACTTTCCATTTTGGCAGACGTCGCCTGCGGTCGGGCAGGTCGCGCCGTCGTCGACGACGCCGTTGCAGTCGTCGTCGAGCCCGTTGCACGCCTCGGATCCCGACATCGTGATCGACGTGCAGCTGACCACGCCGCCCGCGCATTGCGTGACGCCGTTCGCGCAGACGCCCTTCTTGCCGGTGTCGCACGTCTGTCCGCCGCCGGAGCACTGCACCCCTTCGACGCTCGTCACGAGATCGGTGAAGTTGTTGTCGCCGCCGCTCAGCAAGTCTTCCCACGCGAAGTAGAATTTCGCGTGCGTGAGGTGGCTGCCGTACGTGAGCAAGTGGATGAACGAGCTCGGTCCGGAGTGATCCGGGTTGTAGTCGCGCTGCGAATAGAAGACGTAGCCCTCGCCGGCGCCGATCCGCGCGACCGTCGGGCAGCAGTCGCCGCCCGCGCACTGCTTGTTCCCGGCGTGGTTCTCCGGCGTCATCAAGAAGAAGCCGATGTCGCCGCCGAGGTACGCGGGCTCGTGGGTGATGTCGAGGACGACCGACTTGCCGGCGGCGTCGCCGCAGCCGAGCATCGGATGGAGATCGCTCGGCGCGGGCTTCTGCGACGTGACGTTGTACCAGCCGAAGACGTCGCGAAAGAGCGACGTGCCGCGCGTGACGATCGTGAACGTGAGCGCGCACGTCGGATGAAACGTCTCGGGCATCGTCGCAGCCTCGACGACGGGATCGAGCCCGGAGTGCATCGACGGGATGCAGGTGTTGTCGTTGAAGGCGTGCCACATCGTCGACTCGCACGTGCCGTGATGGCCGTCGTCGCACGACTGTTGGCTCGCGCACGGCGTGCCGATGTTGCAGACGCCGGGCTGCGTGCACACGCACGAGAACGCCGCGAGCAGACCGCTCGGCGCGTTGCTTGCGCACCCCGGCGCCGTCGGAACCGTCACGCCGTTCGGCTGCTGGAGCGCGGCGGCGTCGCTCGGAGCGAACGCGATGGCGCCGACAACGAACGCGACCGCCGAGAGAGAGATGAGGCGCATGGCGAGGCCCGTTTCGTCACTCTTGAATGAGTTCCGTCACTCTAGACTGAGGTGCGAATGGCCGCACCCGGAAACGACCGACTCGGCGCGTCAGCGGGCGCGCGGGCCGTGCTACGTTCCCGCGCCATCCGAGGAGCCCGATGAAGATTCACGAATACCAAGGCAAGCAAATCTTCGCGCGCTACGGCGTCCCGATCCCCAAGGGGTATCCGGCGTTCACCGTCGACGAAGCCGAGGCGCAGGCGAAGAAGCTCGCGGCCGAGACCGGCAGCCCCGTCGTCGTCGTCAAAGCGCAGATCCACGCCGGAGGACGCGGCAAAGGCGGCGGCGTGAAGGTCGCGAAGGGCGGCGCTGCAGAGGCGCGTCAGCTCGCCGAGAAGATCCTCGGCATGCAGCTCGTCACGCACCAAACCGGTCCTGCGGGGCAGAAGGTTCGCCGCCTCTACATCGAGCAAGGGCTCGACATCGCGCGCGAGCTCTACCTCGGCGCGGTCGTCGATCGCGATCAGCGTCGCGTCGCCTTCATGGCGTCGACCGAAGGCGGCGTCGAGATCGAGAAGGTCGCCGAGCACACGCCGGAGAAGATCCTGACGGTGCACGTCGATCCGA
>JBBQXV010000131.1:0-24610 GCA_038209335.1 Polyangiales bacterium
AACGCCCGACCATCGTCATCTGCACGTTGAGCTGCCCTGCGCTCCTCAGCTTGGCCTCGAAGCGCACCGCGCCCGTCGGCAAGCTCGCGTAGAGCTCGTCTTCGTTCTTGATCCGCACCGAGTCGCTCTTGCGCGTGACCGGCGCGTACCTGTACTCGGAGTCGCGCACGCGGCACCGCGTGACGAGCTGCATCTCGCACCCGACGTAACGAACCGCGACGAGCCCGTGCCGCACGCTCGCTTCGAGACGACCGCGCTCGGCCGGCGGCCACTCGACGATCAGCGGCTCGCTCTGACTCGCGCGCACCGCGCACTTCGACTGATTCGCCGGCGCGTACTCGGGCGGCTTCGCGATCGTCGACGCCGCGTTCCCCCCACCACACGCGGCGACGGAGAGCGCGATCGCGCCCGCGAGGATCGTACGAAGATGCGAGACGAGCGGCATGCGAGAGGACGCGTATAGGCGATCTTACGCTCGCGCCTCCGGGGAAATGCCCAGCAAGCGCGGACGGCGCCTCAGTAGATCCCGTAACCGCGCCCGAGCGCCTCGGAGAACAAGTTGCACAATGCATGAAACGCGACGGCCGCTCCGATGCCGCCTGTGCGCGCGCGCAACCATCCGAAGAGGAGCGCCGGAAAGAACACCGCGAGACGCGCCGGCACGTGGATCGTCGCCATGTGCCCGACTGCGAAAACCAAGCTCGCGAGGATCACCCCCGGACCGAGCATCGCGCCGGCGACGCGCAGCCGCGGCGTCCAGGCGTCGTCGAACCGCGACTGCAAGTACCCGCGGTAGAACGCCTCCTCGGGGAGCGCGATGACGACGATCTGACCGAACACTTCGTTGAGCGCTTCGAGCGGCATCACATGAAGCGCGAACGGCAGCTTGGGCGACCACCACCAACGCCAACCGAGCCAGAACGGAACGAACACGATGACGCCGAACGCGAGCGCCCACCCGAACGACCGCGCCGCGTCGCGCACCGATTGCGACATCGGCGCGCGTCCCGGCATCACGAGCCCGCCGAGCGCGAGCCCTGCACGCACGACGGTCGCGTCGTCGCGCCGCCAGACGAAGAACCATGTCGCCGCGAGGAACAAGAAGCCGACGCTCGTCGCGACGTATTTCTCCGGCACGAACATCGACGCGAGCGTCACCGCGCCCGTCACGATCACCGACGCGGCGAGCGCCTCGCCGACCATGCGTATCCGATCGCGCTTTTGATCGGAGGCCGGCGCGCTAGCTTCGGCCGCGCCCGTGTGCGGACCCGATGGGGTCATCAGTTACGGCAGGAGAGACGCGCGACGTACGCCTCGGTGTGTCCGCCTTCGATGTCCTGCCAGGAGACGTACCACTCTCCCTTCAGACGCCCGCCCGAGATCCACGGGCGCGGTTGATCGCCGGACACCTTGCCGAACGTCGTCGTCGTGCCGACGCCGTCGCGCGAGAGCGCCGCGACGCGCACGCGTCCCTCTTCGTAAAACGCGACCTCGACTTGACCGTCGGCGTGCACGCCGAGCGACGGGTGCGATCCCTTGGGCGCGAATTTCTTTCGCCAGACGACGAGGCCCTTCACCGGATCGATGAGCGCGGCTTGTGCGCCCTGCGCGCGACCGGTCGACTGCCACACGATGAAGCAACCTTCTTTGCCGCACGCCATCGTCGGGAGATCGCCGTCGACGCGATCGTCGTTCACGATCGTCGCGTCACCGAGCTCACGGTCCTTCGGTTTTTCGTGGCCACCGCCGGGGACAGGCGCGATCGCCGCTTTGTCGTCGAGGCCGCTTCCTTTGAGCTCGGGCATCGTGAGCGGGAGGCGCATGCGGACGATCTGGTGCGCCTTGTCGCGATCGAGCCCGTACGTAATGAAGAGCGTGTTGCCGCCGACCGCGACGCCGGGGAAGCGCGCGCTCGCCGCTTTGCCTTTTTCGGGCGCGGGCGGGACGATGTAATCGGTCGCTCGGATCTCGGGACCGATGGGCTTGAGGTCGGTGTCGAGGTGACGGAGAAAGAGATCGTTCCCCTTCTGCGGATCGCGCTCGTCTTGCCACGCGACCCAGAATCCGTCCGGCCCGCGATCCATCGACGGCCAGTAGTCGCCCCCCTTCGCCGCGCTGAGGAGGACGCTGGGCGCGTCGATGCGTCCGTCTTGGTCGAGCCACCGCGCGCGCACGCCGCCGGAGTTGCCGCTGCGATCCCAATAGAGGAGCACGACTTTGTCGTCGACCGTCAGGAGCGACGGGCGCATGACGAAGTCACCTTCCGGCGTGAGGTCGCGCGGCTTCGAGAGCGGGTGACCGGTGTTGTCGATGACGACCGAGTACGCGTGGTCGTGCTTCGACTGCTCGTGATCGTCGGTCCAGACGACGACCGCGCCTTTCACGCCGAGCGCGACGCTCGGACGACCGGCGGGGCGCTCGTAGCCGAAGCGCGGATGCGAAAACGCGACGAGCTTGCACGGCCCGACGGTCGACGCGCCGATCTTCACTTGCTCGATGAACGCCTTCGCGACCGCGCCGCCGCCTTGCGCTTGCGCCTCGGCGAATTTTTTCAGCGCGCCTTCGGAGTCGCCCGCGGTGAGCAAGCGTTGGCCTTCGGAGATCGTCACCGCCCACTTCGGCTCTTCGGGCGCGACGGGCGGCGTCGGATCCGGAATGCCCGACGCAGGCGGAACGGTCGACGATCCGGACGCGGCGCCGGACGTCGCGGGCTGCGGCGTCTTCGGTCCCATGATCCGCGTCCAACCCAAGTAGACGACGCCTGCAATCGCGACGACCGCGATCACCGGAACGACGAACCGCCCCGCGCCGCTCGGACGCGGCGGCGGGCGCGTCGACAACGGCGCCTCGGGCCCCGCGGTCGGCGGAAGATCGGTCGCGCTGAGACCCGGCGGACGAAGAAGCGGGATCGCGCTGTTGTCACTCCCGCGCTGCGAGCTGGGCGACGATCGCGGCGGTGGCGTGACTTCAATCGCCGGCGGCTTCGCCGACTCGTAGATCTGAACGCTGTCACTCGGAAGCTCTTCGGCCTCGGCGGCGACGCGCTCGAGATCGCCGACGTTGACGAACGAGATCTGCGACGTGTTGAACGCCTTCGCGAGACCGTCGGACAGCTCCTTCGCGGTTTGAAATCGCTTCACGACGTCGCGCTCGAGCGCCTTCTTGAACCACTCGTCGAACGCGGGCGGCAAGTCCGGACGCATCTTCGACGGGATCGGCGGCGCGGCCGCGGCGATCGCAGCGAACGTCATCGCGACGCCTTGGTCCGTGTTCCACACCGGACGCCCCGTCAGGCACTCGAACGCCATGCACCCGAGCGCCCACAAGTCCGCGCGATGATCGACCGTCCCCTGCCCCTTCACTTGCTCCGGGGACATGTACGCGGGCGTTCCGAACACGGCGCCTTCGCGCGTGAGCCGCGCCGTCTTCTCGTCGGTGCGAACGGGCGCGTAAAATTTCGCGAGACCGAAGTCGAGGATCTTCGCGATCTCTTCGCCCTCTTCGTTCTTCGTGAGGTGAATGTTCTCCGGCTTGAGATCGCGATGGACGATCCCGGCGGCGTGCGCCTTCACGAGCCCCTTCGCGCATTGCGAGATCACCCGAACAGTGGTCACTGGATCGATCAGGCGAACGCGCGCCATGCGATCGTAGAGCGACTCGCCTTCGAGGTACTCCATCGCGATGAACGGGCGACCGTCTTCGAGGCGCCCGGAGTCGTAGACCTCGACGATGTACGGGCTCTTCACGCTCGCGGCCGCGCGCGCCTCGCGGAAGAATCTCTCGATGACGACGGCAGAGTTGGAGAGCTCCGACGCCAGTATTTTGATGGCGACCTTTTTGCCGAGTGCGATGTGCTCCGCCTCGTACACCGCAGCCATGCCCCCTCGGCCTATCTCGCGGATAACGCGATACTTACCGATGAGCAGGGCTCCGGCGAGGATCTTCGTTTCGGGTTGGGCGACGGGCATGCGTGGAGGACGCTCCGGCTTAAGCTACGCTTTCCCGGGGTCTACCGGCAAAGGGGAACGGCGTCTCCCTCGATTTTTGCTCGATTCGTGCCATGGGCGCCGATAGCGTGGAGTTGTGGCCGCAGGTACGGGTGGGGACGACGACGCGAGTGTTCGCGAGCGCTTGGTTGCGATCGGCGAGATCGCGGCGGAGGTGGCGCACGAGCTGAGAAACGCGCTGCAGGTCATCTCGGCGAGCGCGTACCTCGCGCGGCAGGATCCGGCGGCGAGCTTGCCGCACGTGATGAAGATCGAGCGAAACGCGCGCCTCGCGCATGGAATCGTGGACGATCTCATGGGGCTCGCGCGCGGCGACGCACTCCACGCCGAGCCGACGTTGCTTGCAGAGGTGCTCGCGGCGGCGCGCGACGATCTCGTCGAAGGCGCGACGTGGGAGGACGACGTCCAGCCACGCGATCTGCGCGTCCGCGTGCATGTAGGTCTCGCGACACGGCTGGTCCACGTGCTCTACGAGAACGCGATCGGCGCGAGCCATCCGCGCGCGCCGCTCATCTCTACGCGCGCGAAGGCGGTGGCCGATGGGCGCGTGCGGATCGAAGTGAGCGACGACGGGCCGGGCGTGCCGTCGGAGATCGCGACGCGGATCTTCGAACCACTCGTGACGGCGCGCAGCGGAGGGACGGGGCTCGGCCTCGCGCTCGCGAAGCGAATCGCGGCGTCGCACGGCGGGACGATCGGGCTCGCGGATGCCGAGAGCGGAAAGGGAGCGACGTTCTGGGTCGAGCTCGCCGGCGTGAGCGCTACCTCGAAGTAGCGATCCGCTTCAGCGCATGTAGCTGTGCAAGAGGATCGCGAGCAGACCACCGAGCGAGACCACGAAGATCGTCACGCAGCCGATCGCCATGCGTTTACGGCGACGCGCTCCGTTGAACGGCATGTCGAAGTCGAGCGCGACGTCGCGGTTGATCGCGGCGATGTCGAGCGTCGGACCGCTCGGACCGACGGGGAGCGCGTACGGCGAGCGCGCGGCGGGCGCGGCGGGCGCGGCGGGCGCGAGTGGAGCAGCAGGCGCAACGCGCGCGACGGGCGCCGGCATCGCAGGAGGCGGCGACGAGAGCGGTCGCGCCATCGCCGACGCGAAAGGATCGGGTTGCCTCGGTGCAGGTGCAGGTGCGGCGGCGGAAGCGGCGGTCGCGACCGGAGCGGCCGGACGTTGCTCTATCTGCTCGATGCGACGCTGCAAGTCCATCAGCGAACGCAGCATCGGCATGAGCGCCGCGTCCACGGCGTCCTTCACGATCGCGCGCACGTCGGGCTGCGGATTCGTCGCGGTCTGCAACATCCCCGTCGGCATCTCGTCGTCCCCGACGCGCGTCGGCTCTTCGTCCCATCCGTCGTCGTCCGGCGGCGGCGCGGCGACAGGCCGAGCCGCGGGAGCAGGCGGAGCAGGCGCGATCGACGTCGCGGCGGCGACCATCGCGGCGACGGCCGCAGCCGGAGGCAGCTTCGGCGACACCTTGCTCTGCACGGGACTCGGCGTCGGCGTGCCGTGCGCGCTCGTCAACGGCGCATGCGGTGCAACGCGCGGCGCGGCGGCCACCGCAGCACGCGCGGGCGCAACGGGCGGCGCAGGCGGCGAGACCCCCTTCGCCACGGGCGCGACCGCCGGCTTCGGCGCGGCAGGTCCTCGTGCACCTGCGTCCTTCATGATCGCTAGGCTGACCGATCGCGGCGCCGAGGTCTACTGTCACGATGCGCGCACATCCTCAGATGAAGACACTCATGCGTGACGGGCTGTCGCCGCCGGAGAGCTCGGTGTCGACGCGCTTGATCATCGCGGTGAGCCACGTGTCGTCGAGCCCCGCCGCGCCGCTCAATCGTCGCAACGCCTCGAGCTCGCCCGAGTCGAGGCCGCGGCTCACCTCGGCGACGAGGACGGCGAGCGCGACGCCGAGCTGCGCGAAGCCGAGCGCCTTCAAGCGCCCGCCGAGGACGTCGCATCGCGCGGCGACGCCGTCTTTCTTGATCGCATCGCACGCGGCGACGACCATGCGATCTTCCGCGGTCTTTTCGATCGCGGTGTGCCAGAGGACGCCGACGATCGCTTGCATCGCGTCGCGCTCGGCGGTGTCGGGCGTCTCGTCGATGGCCGCGATCGACCACGCCGTCTCGAGCAACGTCGAGATCGTTGCCTTGCGCACGGCTTTGTCGAGCGCCTTCATCGGCCCGGTCATGTCCGTCCACGTCGACAGCACGGTCGTGACCGCGCCACGCGCGCGCCCGGGCTCGTAGCCTTCGAGCGCACGCTTGTATTCTCCAAGTAATTTTTTGAGCGCCTTCTCGAGGCCGACCGGCGAGAGCTTGCCGAGCCCCAACGCGAAGCCCCCTTTGCCGACGTACGCGCGCAGCTGCACCTGCGACGCCGATGCGCCGTTCGCGTCGAAGTGCGCGACGAAATGCGTCCCGACGTTCGGCCCTTCGACGAAGCGTTTGACCCACGTGCCGCCCGGGCCTTCTTCGATGACGAGCTCTTCGACCACCATGCGATCGAGCACGCGCATCTGCTGGTGGATGCGCCGCGCGCCGGTCGCGTCCTTCGGGAGCCACTTCAACCGTACGCCGCGATGGATCTTCGAGCGCACGGCGTGATCGACGTCGAAGAAGAGCGCGCGCACCGTCTCGACGGGACGCTCGAACTCGATCCACGCCGACGCGGTCGGCGACGGCTCCTTCGGCGGATCGGACGTGCCCATGAGCTCGAGCATAGCTGACGTCGCAACGTCAGGAATGACGACCGAGGACGACCGGCGACTCTTCCGCTTTTTCGAAAACCTCGCATAGTGCTTCGCCCGATGCTCCCCATCCGCCTACGCGGCGCACGCACGCACAACCTCCAGAGCATCGACCTCGAGCTCCCGCCCGGGCAGCTCGTCGCGCTCACCGGACCGAGCGGCGCCGGCAAATCGTCGCTCGCGCTCGACACGCTCTACGCCGAAGGACAGCGGCGCTTCGTCGAGAGCTTCTCGCCGTACGCGCGTCAGTTCCTCGAGCGGCTCGAGCGTCCGCCGATGGACTCGCTCGATCCGGTCGCGGCGACGGTCGCGGTCGATCGCCGCGCGCCGATCAAGTCGAGCCGATCGACGCTCGCTACGATGGCGGATCTCGAGCCGTACCTCGCGGCGCTCTTCGCGCGCGAAGCGTTGCCGACGTGCCCGGAGTGCAAGAAGGAAGCGGTGAGCACGACGCCGCGCGACGCGTCGCGATCGCTCGCCGAGCGCTTCGCGGGCGCGCGTGGAGTCGTCAGCTATCCGGTGCGCGTCGACGATGCGGAGGCGTTCCTCGAGCTGCGCGAGTCGCTCGCGAAGGACGGATACCGCAGGCTCTTCGTGGGCGGGACGCTCCGTGAGATCGACGACGTGCGACCGAGCGAAGCGGCGGCGCCGGACGTGCGCGTCGAGGTCGTCGTCGATCGCGTCGCGGTGAGCACGAAGGATCGACGCCGGCTCGAAGAAGCGATCGAGGTCGCGTGGTCGCGTGGCGCCGGACGCGCCGAGCTTCGCGCGGAAGAGAACGGCGTCGGCGAGCAGGCGAAAATAGCGATCGTGCGCGGGCTCCGTTGCCCGTCGTGCGCGCGCGCGTTCGATGCGGCGCGGCCGTCGCTCTTCTCGTTCAACTCGCCGCTCGGCGCGTGCGCGGCGTGCCACGGCTTCGGCCGGATGATCCAAGTCGACTGGGACAAAGTGATCCCCGATCCGCGAAAGTCGATCGCCCAAGGTGCGATCCGCGCGTGGGCCGGCGCGAGCGCGGAGTGGGAGCGCGGCGTCCTCGAGACGTTCTGCAAGAAGCGGAAGATCCCGATGACGGCGCCGTGGAGCACGCTCAGCGAAGCGCAGCGCGCGATGGTGCTCGACGGCGAAGGGACGTGGCAAGGGGGGAAATACCCGGGCGTTCGCGCGTGGTTCAAGTGGCTCGAGACGCGGACGTACAAGATGCACGTGCGCGTCCTCTTGTCGCGGTACCGCGAGTACAACTTGTGCTCGTCGTGCCATGGGTCGCGGCTCAACGCGACGTCGCTCACGTACCGGATCGCCGGGCTCAACATGGCGGAGTGGCACGCGCTGTCGGTCGCCGACGCGCGCGCGCGGATCGAGACGGTGTCGGCGCGCGATCCGCAAGGGCGTCGCGTGAAGGAGCAGCTCGGGTCGCGGCTCGGGTACCTCGAGGACGTCGGGCTCGGATACTTGACGCTCGATCGGCAAGCGCGAACGCTCAGCGGCGGGGAAGCGCAGCGCGCGGGGCTCACGACGGCGCTCGGCGCGTCGCTCACGGGATCGCTCTTCGTGCTCGACGAGCCGACGGTGGGACTGCATCCGTCCGACGTGCCGCAGCTCGCGCATGCGATGCGCGAGCTCGCGCGCGCGGGGAACACGGTGCTCGTCATCGAGCACGAGCCGATCGTCGTGCGCGCGTGCGATCGCGCGATCGAGCTCGGGCCGGGCGCGGGGGCGAACGGCGGGCGGATCTTGTTCGATGGATCGCCGGCGGAGCTCGAGTCGCGTGCGGATCTCCCGACGGGGCGCGCGTGGGCGCGGCTCGGCGACGCGGCGCGAGCGAGACGCACGCCGACGAAGCACCTCGTCGTGCGCGGCGCGCGCGCGAACAACTTGCACGCGATCGACGTGACGATCCCGCTCGGCGTCGTGTGCGCGATCACCGGACCGAGCGGCTCCGGCAAGTCGACGCTCGCGGAAGAGATCGTCTACCGCGCCGTCGCGCGCGCGGCCGGCGACATGACCGTCGACAAACCCGGACCGCACGCGTCGATCGAAGGCGCGAACGCGATCGCGCGCGCGACGCTCGTCGATCAGTCGCCGCTCGGACGCACCGCGCGCGGAAACGCGGCGACGTACACGAAGGCGTGGGATCGCATCCGCGCGCGCTTCGCCGCCGAGCCGGACGCGGCGCGACGTGGCCTCATGGCGGCGCACTTCTCGTTCAACGTCGCGGTCGGTCGCTGCGAAGCGTGCGACGGCGAAGGCTACGAGACGGTCGAGATGCAGTTTCTCGCCGACGTGTCGCTCTTGTGCCCGGTCTGCCAAGGCAAGCGCTTCAAGCCCGAGGTGCTCGCCGTGAAGCATCGCGGGCAGAGCATCGCCGACATCCTCGCGATGACCGTCGACCGTGCGATCGCGCTCCTCGATCCCGACGACGATCGCGACTACGTCCTTCGTCGCGCGCTCGATCCGGTCGTGCGCGTCGGCCTCGGGTACTTGCCGCTCGGGCAGCCGCTGTCGACGCTCTCCGGCGGCGAAGCGCAGCGCTTGAAGCTCGCGCGCGCGCTCAGCGAGACGCCGGCGGGCACGCTCTTCGTCGTCGACGAGCCGAGCGCGGGACTCCACGCAGAGGACACCGTGTCGGTCATCTCGGCGCTCCACTCGCTCGTCGACGAAGGGGCGAGCGTCCTCGTCGTCGAGCACGATCTCGACGTGATCGCCGCGTCGGATTGGGTGATCGATCTCGGACCCGGTGCGGGACCGCACGGCGGACGCGTCGTCGCCGAAGGGACGCCCGAGCAAATCACGAAGACGAAATCCAAGACGGCCCTCGCCCTCCGCGCACGATCGACCCGGAGCTCGACCTCGAACGGAGCCTCGACCTCGACCTCGACCCGCACCGTCCACTCGCCCGACGCGATCCGCATCGAGCACGCGCGCGAGCACAATCTCAAAGAGCTCTCCCTCTCCATTCCGCACGGCAAGCTCGTCGTCGTCACCGGTCCGAGCGGCTCGGGAAAATCGTCGCTCGCGTTCGACGTCGTCTTCGCCGAAGGGCAGCGCCGCTTCATGGAGACGCTCACGCCGTACGCGCGTCAGTTCCTGCCGACGCTCCCCCGCCCCGACGTCGACGCGGTCTGGGGCGTGCCTCCGTCGATCGCGCTCGAGCAACGCACCGCGCGCGGCGGCGCGAACTCCACGGTCGCGACCGTTACAGAGGTCGCTCATTACTTGCGTCTCCTTTTTGCGAAGGTCGGCGAGCTCTTCTGTCCGAAGTGCGACGCGCGCGTCGCGCCGATGTCGAGCGACGAGCTCTTCGCGCAGCTCACCTCGCAGCGTGACTCCACGAAGCGCACGCTCTACGCCCCCGCGGTGCGCGCGCGAAAAGGGACGTACCTCGATCTCTTCACGGCGGCGTCCCGCGCGGGCGTCACAGCGGCGCGCGTCGACGGCGCGATCGTCGCGATCGATCCGCCACCGAAGCTCGCGAAGGCGAAGGAGCACACGATCGATCTCAT
Source organism: Polyangiales bacterium (assembly GCA_038209335.1). GTDB lineage: Bacteria > Myxococcota_A > Polyangia > Polyangiales > Polyangiaceae > JBBQXV01. Next base: position 10,261 of record JBBQXV010000131.1, read on the forward strand.
CGTCTACTACGGCGCGCTCTCGGCGCTCGATCGGCCGACGTTCGAGCGCGCGCTCTCGTGGGGCGCGGGCGCGGTGCGCGTCGGTGCCGGCGCGCCGACGCCCAAAGCCAAGGAGGGCGAGGACGTGCGCTCGACGACGCGCGCGTGCTCCGCGTGCGGGACGGGCGTGCCCGAGCTCGATCCGCGATGGTTCTCGTTCAACACGAAGCAGGGGCAGTGCGAGGCGTGCCTCGGCACCGGTGTCGAAGGGGGACCCGAAGCACACGCGGCCGGCGAGACCGATCGCTGTACGACGTGCAGAGGAACGCGCCTCGCCGCGATCCCGCGTCGCGTGAAGCTCGCCGGCGAGACGTACGCCGCGTTCACGGGGCGTGATGTCGCGGGCGCGCTCGCCGAAGCGAAACGCTGGAAGTTCACCGGCAACGAAGCGGCGATCGCGAAGGCACCGCACGCCGAGCTCCTTCGCCGACTCGCGTTCGTCGATCGCGTCGGACTCGGTTACCTCGCGCTCGATCGCCCCGCTGCGTCGCTCTCCGGCGGCGAGATGCAGCGGCTCCGCTTGAGCGCGCAGCTCGGCAGCGGGCTCACCGGCGCGCTCTACGTCCTCGACGAGCCGACGATCGGACTCCATCCACGCGACACGCGCGCGCTCATCGCCAACCTGCGCGCGCTCGTCGACACCGGATCGACGGTCCTCGTCGTCGAGCACGACGCCGAGACGATCCGCGCGGCCGATCACGTCATCGACATCGGACCGTGCGGCGGACGCGGCGGAGGCCACATCTCGAGCGAAGGCCCCGCGGCCAAGGTCCTCAGCGATCCCGCATCGCCCACCGCGCGCGCGCTCGCCGAGACCGCGCGCGTCGAACGTCCGCGCCGACCGCTCGCCGACGCCTGGATCGAGCTGTCCGGGGCACGCGCGAACAACCTGAAGGACGTCACGTTCCGCGTTCCGGTCGGACGCATGTGCGTCGTCGCCGGCGTGAGCGGCTCGGGCAAGAGCACACTCGTGCGTCACGTCTTTCATCCCGCGCTTCGTCGCGCGCTCGGCCTCGTCGCCGACGAGCCCGGCGAGTTCAAGTCGTTGAAGGGGCACAAGGCGGTGAAGCGCGCGCTCGCCGTCGATCAATCGCCGATCGGTCGCACACCGCGCTCGGTGCCGGCGACGTTCCTCGGTGTCTGGGACGATCTTCGCCGACTCTTCGCGTCGCTTCCCGAAGCGCAGACGCGCGGGTACACGCCGGCGCGCTTCTCGTTCAACACCGCGACCGGAGGACGCTGCCCGTCGTGCGAAGGGCAAGGGGTGAAGGTCTCGGAGATGGCGTTCCTCCCGGACGTCGTCTCACCATGCGAGGACTGCGGCGGCGCACGCTTCGAGCCGTCGACGCTCGAAGTGCGCTACGCGGGGCTCTCGATCGGCGACGTGCTTCATCTCTCCGCCGAGGACGCCGCGACGGTCTTCGCGAACCACCGACGCATCGCGCGCCCACTGCAGACGATGTGCGAGCTCGGCGTCGGCTACGTGCAGATCGGACAAGGATCGAACACGTTGTCGGGCGGCGAAGCGCAGCGCTTGAAGCTCGCCGCCGAGCTCACCGCCGGCAGCGCTCACGAAGCGACCGTCTACGTCCTCGACGAACCGACGACCGGCCTTCACTTGAGCGACGTGCGCCGTCTGCTCTCGATGCTCGAGCGTCTCGTCGAACGCGGCGACACGCTCGTCATCATCGAGCACCACCCCGACGTCATCGCCTCCGCCGATTGGGTCATCGAGCTCGGGCCCGACGCGGGCGCAGCGGGCGGGAAGATCGTCTTCGAAGGCGAAGCGCGCAAGCTCCCGAAGGCGAGGACGGCGACGGGGCGGTTCCTGGCGGAAGCGACCCCGTAGCGCGATCATTTCTTGGGCGCGGGCTCTTGCGGCGCCGGGAGCGGCTGCTGCGTGCTCGGCTGGCTCGCGCCGAGTGCCTTCACCGCGCCGTTCGATCCGCGGCGGTGCGTCTTCTTGTAACGAACCGCGACGCCCGAGTAGTGCCCCGGCTCGCCGTTCCCTTCGTGGAACTCGACGCCGACGATCGCGTCCGCGCCCATCGCGGCCGCCTTCGCGCGCAGCGCTTCGAGCGCGGCTTCGCGATGTCCTTTGTCGCCCGACACATCGAGAAACCCGATGAGCTCGGTCTTGCGCTTCACGTTTTTCGATTCGAGGACGGCGATCTTCGCCGCCGGTTTGGCTTGCGCCTTCTGCACGGCGGCCGCGGGCGTCGCGGGTGCTCTCGGCGGCGTGGACGACGCCGCGCGCGAGCAAGCGGGGAGCATGGCAAGAACGAACGTGACCAACAGAATCTTTCGCATGACGACCTCCTTGAGTGGTCCGTGATCGCGAAGAGGCCATCGCACGCGTCGTGCCATTCGGAATTTCTCCATGAAGATGCAGTTTCTCCGCATTTTCGACCGAGAAAACGGCCAGCGTGTCGCGACCGTCGACATCGAGCGGAGCGCGGCGCCCCGTTGCTGCGCGGCGCGCGAGTCGGGCTATGCTCCGCGCACCCATGACCACGCTCACAGTCGACAACCCGTACACCGGAGACACCGCGTGCACCGTCCCGCTCGCCGACGCCGCGCGCGTCGACGCGACGCTCGATCGCGCACGCGTCGCCGCACGCGCGTGGCGCACGAGCGCGATCGCGAACCGCGTCGCACTCTGCGAGCGCGCGGTCGCGTCGATGGAATCGCGCGCCGACGAGATCGCCGCCGACATCACCCGCATGATGGGCAAGCCGCTCGCGCAAGCGAAGGGCGAGGTCGCCGGAATGGCGGCGCGCGCTCGACACATGATCTCGATCGCCGAAGCGTCGCTCGCCGACGTCGCGCTCCCGCCGAAGGACAACTTCGAGCGTCGCATCGCGAAGGAGCCGCTCGGCGTCGTCTTCGATCTCCCCGCGTGGAACTACCCGCTGCTCACCGCCGTCAGCGCCGTCGTCCCCGCCGTCCTCGCCGGCAACGCGGTCATCGTCAAGCACTCGCCGCGCACGCCGCTCTGCGGCGAGCACTTCGCGCGCGCGTTCGCCGGCTCGGGCGCACCGAAGGATCTCGTCCAAGCGCTCGACTGCGATCACCCGACGAGCGAGCGCATCGTCTCCGACCCGCGCGTCGACTTCGTAGTCTTCACCGGATCGGTCTACGGCGGTCATCGCATCCAAGAAGCCGCGGCCAAGCGCTTCGTCGGCGCGTGCCTCGAGCTCGGCGGAAACGATCCATCGTACGTCGCCGCCGACGCAGATCTCGAGAAGACGGCCGAGAGCATCGTCGACGGCGCGATCTACAACGCCGGTCAAAGCTGCTGCGCCGTCGAGCGCGTCTACGTGAACCGCGTCGTCTACTCCAAGTTGGTCGAGCTCTGCGAGCCGCTCGTCCGCGCGTACGTCATGGGCGATCCGATGGACGCGAAGACGACGCTCGGCCCGATCGCGCAGCCGAGCCACGTCGGGGATCTCGAAGCGATGGTCGCCGACGCGCGTGCTCGCGGCGCGCGCGTGCTCGTCGGCGGAAAGCGCGCGATGGTCGGTGATCGCGGACGCTTCTTCGAGGCGACGCTCGTCGTCGACGGGACGCACGAAATGAAGCTCTTTCGCGACGAATCGTTCGGCCCGATCCTCCCGCTGTGTCCCGTCGACTCCGACGACGACGCGCTCTTCCGAATGAACGACTCGCGCTACGGCCTCACCGCGAGCATCTGGACCAAAGATCGCGATCGCGCCGCACGCATGGCGCGCGCGCTCGAGTGCGGCACCGTCTTCATGAACCGCTGTGACTTCCTCGATCCCGCGCTGCCGTGGGTCGGCGTCAAGGAGTCGGGCCGCGGCGTCTCACTCAGCTCGCTCGGCTTCGATCACCTCACGCGACCCAAGTCGATCCACTTCCGCCTCGCGCTGTGACGTCGCGCGCGCGGATGCTTACTGCACGGTGAGATTCGCCGTCGCCGGATGAACGAGGTACGCGCACCCTTGCGACGTGCCTAGCTGGCAAAGCGCCTGACCGAGATCGACGTTGAGGAGATACGACCCCGGCGTCGCGACCGAGGTCGCTGGGATCGTCTCCTTCGTCACGTCGCTCGCGATCGACGCGGACGACGTGTACTTCGAGGTGAACGCAGTCCCCTGCTTCGCGAAGAGCTCGACGAGCGTGTAATCAGCTGCGGCCTGCGTGGGCCATGTGACGTCGAGCGCCTGATTTGCCGGAACCGTCGCCCCCTCCATCGGCGCCGTGAGCGCAGCGCCGAAGGTCGACGTCTCCGATGCGACGCTCCACGTGAGCGGCATCGCGCCGAGCGCGGCGTGCGACGTCGTGAACGTGTACGGCGGCGTCGCCGCGACCGCCGGACTGAAGAGGACGAAGTAGCTCTTCGCGCCGCTCGAATTCGCGACGTACGGCAGCGGCGTCGGCGACGCCGTCCCTTGGAACGAGACTGTCGCGTCGGTCAGATCGTGCCCAGTCGCCGGGTCGTAAACGTGCGCGGAGGCGAACTGCAGCTTGCGATCGGTGCCGACGATCGTCTCGAGGATCTCGAGCTGGACGGGGATGACCGTCAAGTCGAAGCCGGGATTGCTCGCGCCGATCGGAACCGTGAAACGCCCGCGCATCGTCGTGACCGACGCGCCCGTCGTCGCATCGCCGATGCGCACGACGCCGCGCAAGTAATAGTGCGACCACGCCGGCAAGCTCGAGAACGCGAACTTTCCGTCCTTCGCGATGATGTGCGAATCGACTGGCTTGACCGCGCCGTTCGGGAAGACGCGATAGAGCTCGACCTTCCCCGTTTGGTACGTCGCGGTGAAGCCCTTCATCGTCATCGTGCCCGAGAGGCACAGCATCGGATCGCCTTCGCACGCCGCGGTCGGCGGCATGACGGCTGCGTCACCGCCTCCGTCTTGCGAAGACGTTCCGGCGTCGAGCTGACCCGCGGTCTCGTTTTGCGTGCAGCCCGCAGCGAGCGCCGCGACAGCGAGGGAGATGATGAACGAAGGGAAGCGAGTCATACCGAGACCTCCTCTATTTGTGACCGAGACTGTCGGGCGACATCTCGCGGCAGCGATCCATGCATGCGGGATCGTCGCTGCACTGCGTGGAGCAGTCGCGCGACTTCTGAAGTTGCTTTGCGCAGTCGGGGTTGCGCTCGCATTTGATCGGATCCTTCGACGCGGATTTCTCGGCGGCCGCGCAGCCGACGACGGCGAACGCGAACGCGGCGAACGCGAGCAAAGGCATGAACGATCGCATGCCCGTACTCTACCGCGCGACTTCGGTCCGTGCCGCCTACGGTTTCGGCGGCGTCGTCTTGTCGAGGCTCGGGCGCTCACCGAGGCACTTCGACAACGCCGGCTCGAGCCCTTTGTTCGCATGTGGCAATCGTGGACGGCCCATCACCGGCGCGCCGAGGCGCGACATGTCGACGCCGCTGTCACTCACGCTGAGCCACACGAAGAGCGCGCGCCCGCGGATGTTTGCAAACGGCACTCCGCCGCCCTGACCGCCGAACCACATGCGAGAGTCGTGGCTGTTGTTCCGGTTGTCGCCCATCACCCAGACCTCGCCCTTCTTCGCGAGGTACGGACCTTGGTACTCGGGGAACATGCCCGACGAGTGATCGTAGAGCGTGAGGTACGCCTCGTCTTCGAGGAACTCGACGAACAGATCGCCCTCGTGCTTGAGCATGGTCGAGTCGCCGTCGCTGTACGAGTACGTCCCGACGTGGCAGTTCGGCACTTCCCACCCGTTGATCCACGGGTGGCCATTGCGCGCTTCGAGCTTGTCGCCTTCGATGGCGATGACGCGCTTGATGAAGTCTTGCTCGGGGTGCTCGGGGAACGCGAAGACCATCACGTCGCCGCGCTGCGGAGGCATGTTCGTCCACAAGCGATGGTGCGTCCACGGGATCGCCGGGCCGTAGCTGAACTTGTTGACGAAGATGTGATCGCCGACTTGAAGCGTCGGGATCATCGAGCCGCTCGGGATCTTGAACGCCTCGACGACGAACGCGCGGAGGCCGAACGCGACGAGCGTCGCCATCAGGATCGCCTCGACGTACTCGCGCACTTCGCTCTTTCGCCAGCGACCGAGCTTCGCGTCGACCTCGTTGTCGGCGGCGACGAGCGCGTCGACGAACGCGTCCTCGTCGAAGCGCGGCTTCTCCATCGCGGCGCGGAGGATGGCGAGGTCTTCGCGGATCTCGTCGCGCTCTTTCGTGGAGAGCTCGCGGATGATCGCCTTCTCGTGCTTCTCGAAGATCGCGTCCGCTTCGTCGATGAGCGATCGCGCGCGCTCGAACGGCCCGCGCAGGTGATGCGGGAGATCCGCGCGCAGGGGCGCGTGCGCGTGGCGCGCCATCGGCAGGTGGTGGCGCGCGGCCCACAGCGCCATCTCGAACAGCGTGAAGACGACGATGCCGACGGGGACCGGTTGCTCGCGGACGATGCCGCCGATCCACCCGATGATGTCGCTCGGCAAGTTGACGCCACTGGGCGGCGTGAACGCCCACACCAGGATGCACGCGAGGAAGACCGGGAACGCGATGAACCAGACGAACCAGTAGAGCGTGCGCTGGATGCGCGATCGATGCGCGACGGGCGGCGGCGGCAACGACGGCGAAGGGGGCGGGGCATCGTCGACCGAGCGCCCTTCGGGCACGGCGTCGACCGGCGGCTTCCCCGCATCGACGGCAGCGTCCGCGGTGCCGGCGGACGCAGAAGCCGCAGCGCCGGCGGAAGGAGAAGCGGGCTCCGTGCTCAAGGAGCGTCACCGATCTCGATCACGTAGCTGACCGCCGCGGCGTTCGCGTTCTGCGGCGCCGACTGCCCGGCGAGCAGCGTGTTGTCGAGCACGACGTAATAGGCTCCGGCAGGCAACGGCACGGTCTGTCGATACTCCAATCCCTGCTGCGCGACACCGCTAATGCGCGGCTCGGCGTAGAGCTTGGTCACGTCGCCGACGTCGAAGTACCAGTGCATCGAGACGTCGGCCTCGTCCTTCGGGATCACGAAGACGTCGACCGCCGGCTGACCTTCGACCGTCATCGTGATGAACAGCGACCCGGACTTCTCGAGGCGGATCGGCCCGATGAAGTCGCGCTCGTTCTGGTGGACCTCGACGCGCGCGTTCTCGTAGGTGATGCGGCTGCCGCTCTTCACCTTGAACGGGTGCTGCGGTTTCTTTCCGAGCGGGATGATCCCGAGATCGAAATCGGTCTGGTCGTCCGAGTCGCGGATGACGGTGAAGCCCTCGGCGAGCTTGGTCGAGAGCATCTCGGCGCCGAACTTGTCGGCGAACGGTTGGATCCATCCCGGCGCGAGACTCGCGAGCTTCTGCTCGATGACGTGCATCTGGAAGTTCGACGACTTGACGCTCTTGACGGGAAAATAAGCGTAGATCTCGTTCTTGTCCGAGCACCGGAAGTCTTGGTTGTACTCGACGGCGCCCGACGTCGTGAACGTCACCTTCTGCGAGACGTTCGTCCAGGCGTAGCCCCACCCGTCGAAGTCCATCATCAGGTCGCCGCTCGAGAGCTCGCGCGTGTGGCAGCTCGTCGGGTAGAAGCGGCCGACGATCGGCGCGTCGTCCGCAAGCTTGAGCGGCGCGTTGCGCGAGAGCATCTGCTTGCAGAACTCGCCGAGCCCGTACGAGAGCGCTTGCCGGCGCATCGTGCGGTTGCCCGGATCGTTGATCCCGATCGTCCTGCAGACGGCCGTGGCGCCGCAACCGTTGCACGCGAGGGCGCCGAAGAGGACGCCGAGCGCGGCGAGAGGAGCGAAGGTGACTGCTCGAGAGCGGACGTCGTGACGCAACTTGTCTCCGTGCGAAGAGGGCGAATACGGGAAGAGATCCCGCGAAGCATAGCGCGCCTCGCCGAGCCAGATGGTACTGTTCGGGGATGTCGGGTGGCGGTTCCCCTGCGCAAAAGGTCGCCGTCCTGGGCGCCGGTGCATGGGGGACGGCGCTCGCGAAGGTGCTCGCCGCGAAAGGCGAACGCGTCGTCTTGTGGTCGCGTCGCGCGGATCTCGCGGTCGAGATCGAGCGACACGGCGAGAACGTCCGCTACTTGCCCGGCGCGAAGCTCCCGCCGACGTTGTCCGCGACCCACGATCTCGCCGCCGCGATCGACGGCGCGTCGATGGTCGTGTTCGTGGTGCCGAGCCACGGGACACGCGAGGTCGCACGTCTCGCTGCGCCGATGATCGCGCCGCGCGCGACGATCGTCAGCGCGACCAAAGGGATCGAGAACGACTCGCTGATGTTCATGGACGAGGTCCTCGAGCACGAGCTCGGTCGCGATGCGGACGTCCGCGCGCGCCTCGCGTACTTGAGCGGCCCGAGCTTCGCGAAGGAGCTCGCCGAAGAGCAGCCCACCGCGGTCGTCATCGCCGCGCACGACGCGGCCGTCGGCGCCGAGGTCATGCGCCGCTTTCACACGTCGTACCTGCGCCTCTACGCGAGCGACGACGTCCCCGGCGTCGAGTGCGGCGGCGCGCTCAAGAACGTCGTCGCGATCGCGTCGGGCGCCGTCGACGGTCTCGGCTTCGGGCACAACACGCGCGCGCTCTTGATGACGCGCGGCCTCGCCGAGGTCGCGAAGCTCGCGATGGCGCGCGGCGGATCGGCGCTCACCGTCGCCGGGCTCGCCGGGATGGGCGATCTCGTTCTCACGTGCACCGGCGCGCTCTCGCGCAACCGAACCGTCGGCTTCGAGATGGGCAAAGGGCGGACGCTCGCCGAGGTGCTCGCCGGTCTCGGTCACGTCGCCGAGGGCGTGAAGACGGCGAAGAGCGCGTACGACTTGAGCGTGAAGCTCGGCGTCGAGATGCCGATCACGCAAGAGGTCTACAAAGTCCTCTTCGAAGAGAAGCCGCTCCGTCAAGCCGTCGGCGACTTGATGGCACGCGACCTGAGCTACGAGTTCGATCCAGCGGCGATTCGCCGCACGAGAACTTAGGGTGGAGATCGCTTGGAGGACGGAATGAGAAGGTCATTGGTCGGTGTCGTCGTCGCAGCGATCGCGATCAGCGCGGCGAGCACGTCGCTCGCGCAGCAGCCGCAGCCGTATCCGCCGCAGCCGTATCCGCCGCAGCCGCAGCCGCAGCCGTATCCGCCGCAGCCTGCGCCTCCGCAGCAGTACCCGCCGCAGCCTGCGCCTCCGCAGCAGTATCCGCCGCAGCAATATCCGCCGCAGCAATATCCGCCGCAGCAGTACCCGCCGCAGCAATACCCTCCGCAGCAATACCCGCAGCAGTATCCGCCGCAGCAGTACCCGCAGCAGCCACCGCCGAAATCCGACAAGCGATCCGGCAGCGAGATGGGCTTCCTCTACGGGACGTCGATCGCCTACGGCATCGGCACCGGCATCTGGCTCGACGCGATCGCGAAAATAACCGATCCCGGTCCCGCGGTGATCGCGCCGCTCGCGTTCGGCGCGGCGATGCCGATCGGTCTCTACTTCTGGGACGACTACGACACGCTTCATCGCGGCGTGCGGTCATCGATCGCGACCGGCCTCTTCCTCGGCGGCGTCGAAGGAATGGCGATCAGCGGACTGCAGTGGCAGGCGACCGGCAACGGCGGTCCGAACACGTGGAGCTTCGGAACGCAAACGACGGTCACGTTCCTCACGGCGACCGGCGGCGGCGTCGGCGGTTACTTCTTCGGCGAGTGGCTCCGTCCGGATCCACGCAAGCTCTCGTTCATCGCGAGCGGCGCCGGCTGGGGCGCAATCTCCGGCACGCTCTTCGGCGCGGGCCTCACGCCACGTCGCGCCGGCCCCGACGCCGATTGGAAGGACACCGCCGCCGTCACCGGCTTCCTCGGATACAACATCGGCATGGCCGCCACCGGCGTGCTCGCGACGATGTACACGCCGTCGTACGAGATGCAGAAGTACATGTGGCTCGGCTTCGCGGGCGGCACCGCGGCGGGCTCCGTCGTCTACATCTTCTACGCGTTCAGCGACGCGCCACCGTGGCACGGTCTCATCGCGAACGCGGCTGGCGGTCTCGCTGGCATGGGGCTCGCGGGCATCCTCGCGGCGAACCTCACGGACGACTCGCCTCCACCTCCGGCGCAACCCGGCATGCCGCCGCCGCCGCCGCGCGCGTTCCTTCCGCCGGTGCACCTCGGCTTCAGCCCGGCGCAAGGCGGTGGTGTGCTCACCGCCGGCGGGCTCTGGTAACCCGCCGTAGCACTTGGGCTACTTCGGCGGGTCGGCCGTTCCCGTAGCGACCGGTCCAGCCGCGCCCGCGTCCATCATCAGCGGGTCTGCGTTTGGATTGTCGGGCGTGAGAGGATCCTTCTTGTCGCCACACGCGATCGCCGCGAGGGCGAGCCAGGCAAGGAAGAGCGCGCACGTCGTCCGTCCGATCATGACGCCCATGCTACCAAAGCTCGGGCGCCGCCGCTTAAAGACGAAGCGGGCCACTCGCTCACGCGAAGGACCCGCACCGTCCGACTTGGGTACGACGAGCTTTACTTGGCGCTCGACGGGGTCGCCGGCAAGTCCGTGCCGCTCGGCGCAGCGCTCGAGGCCATGCCGGCGGGATCAGCGTTCGTCGGCGCCTTCGCATCGCCGCACGCCACCACAGCAGCCCCGAAGGCGGCCATTGCCGCCATCAGCGCGAGAATCGCAACGTTCTTCATGATCTTTCTCTCCTCAGTAGTGTTGCTCCGAACTGACCGCTCTTATGCCCGAGCGGGCAAAATAGGTCAATTGGGTGGTCGCGAATGGTAATGTCGGTGCTGTGCCGACGTTGAAATGGTTCCCGCCTCAAGGCTCGCCGCGCACCTTCGTCGTTTACAAGCCGGTTTCGACGATCGGGCGCGCGCTCGGCAACGACATCGCCGTCCCGAGCCACGGCATCTCCGAGACGCACGCGCAGGTGCTCTTCGACGGCCGCGACTTCAACCTCGAAGAGGTCGACAAGCAGGGCGAGATCCTCATCAACGGCAAGAAGAAGCGCCGCGCGCGCCTCGTGCACGGCGACCGCTTGAAGCTCGGCGACACCGAGCTCGTCTTCAGCATGTTCGACGAGCCGTCGCAGCGCGCGCGCGCTTCGACGACGGTAGAACCGGGCGCCGGCGGCGGCGAAGCGAAGACGACGCACTCGGTGAGCGTGAGCGAGACGCAGCTCTTCTCGACGAACCAGGCGCTCGCGGGGCTCCGCAAGCTGTACGAGTTCAGCGAGAAGCTGATGACGATGAAGGAGCTCGATCAGCTCCTCGAGGCGATGCTCGACGCGGTCATCGAGGTCACGGGCGCGGAGAAGGGGCTCATCCTCTTGATGGACGACGCCTTCACCGCCGAGTCGGTGAAGAACGCCGCGGGCGTCGCGGGCGCGCCGATCATCGCGGGGGGCGAAGGCAGTCCGCCGTTGTCGTCGCGCGAAGGCAAGCCGGTCATCCGCGCGTCGCGCCACGTGAAGCGCGAAGCGATCACCGATCCGTCGGGACAGATCTCCGACAGCATCGTCCGCAAGGTGCTCGACACCGGGCGCCCGCTCATCGTCAGCGACGCGCTCAGCGACTCGCAGTTCGGCACGAGCGAAAGCGTCGTCGCGCTCAAGCTGTCCTCCGTCATCTGCGCGCCGCTCATCTCTCAGGGGCACGTCTCGGGCGTCCTCTACTGCGGCAACGATCGCGTGAAGAGCCTGTTCGAGCGATCGCAGCTCGACGTGCTCTCGATCTTCGCCGGCCAAGCGTCGCTCATTCTCCAAAACGCGATGCTGCTCAACGCCCTCCGCGCGGACAAGGATCGCCTGAGCGCCGAGCTGAAAGACAAACGCTTCGGCGAGATCATCGGCGTCTGCCCGTCGATGATGGAAGTCTTCCGCAAGCTGCAGAAGGTCGCGACGACCGACATCAGCGTCCTCATCACGGGGGAGACCGGGACGGGCAAAGAGCTCATCGCGCGCGAGCTCCACCGCCGATCGAACCGCGTGAACGGGCCGTTCGTCGTCATCAACTGCGGCGCGATCCCCGAGAACCTGATCGAGAGCGAGCTCTTCGGTCACGTCAAAGGCGCGTTCACCGGCGCCATCGCGTCGCGGCCCGGGAAATTCCAGGTCGCCGACAAAGGGACGCTCTTCCTCGACGAGATCGGCGAGCTGCCGCTCAACCTTCAAGTGAAGCTCCTTCGCGCGCTGCAAGAGCGCGTCGTGTACCGCGTCGGCGACAGCAAGCCCGAGAAGGTCGACATCCGGATCGTCGCCGCGACCAACCGCGTCCTCGAAGAAGAGATCCGCGCCGGACGCTTCCGCGAAGATCTCTATTACCGACTCAACGTCGTGAACCTCTTTTTGCCTGCGTTGCGCGAGCGCGGCGACGACGTGCTCATCATCGCCAAGGCGCTCCTCTCGAAGTACGCCGACGAGCTCGTCTCGCACGTCCAAGGCTTCACGCCGCAAGCGCTCGCGGCGATCAAGAAGAACCCGTGGCCAGGGAACATTCGCCAGCTCGAGAATCGGATCAAGAAGGCGCTCGTGCTCTGTGAGCAGACGCTCCTCGGCCCGGAAGATCTCGATCTCGGGCGCGATGCGGAGAATCCGATCCTCCCGCTCGAAAAGGCGAAGGAAGAATTTCAACGCAAGTACGTGCTCGAGGTGCTCGAGCGAAACAACGGCAACCGCACGCAGACCGCTCGCGATCTCGGCGTCGATCCGCGGACGATCTTTCGGTACCTCGAACGCGAGGCGAATCCGATTCCGGCCGGCGGAAACGCGGCGTCCGGCGGCGGTGGCGCGGGCGGCGGCGAGAGACAATCGTAAGCGTCAGGTGCGTCGCGTCGCGACGTCTCTTCGTTTCCGCCGGTCCGAACGTGCTCCCTCCGCTCCTCTCCGATCCGTGCCCCGCAAAGACGCGCGGCGATCTCGAGTACGACCGCGTCCTCGGCGCCGTCGCCGAACGTTGCGTCGGCACGATGGGGCGCGATCTCGCGCGTGCGCTTCCGTTCGCCCAGACGCGCGACGGGGCGCGAACGGCGCTGGCCGAGTCGGCCGAGGCGACGCGTCTGCACGCAGGCGGCGAATCGTTGCCGGTGCCCGAGGTCGCCGACGTGCGCGAGGCGCTCGATCGTCTGCGCGTCGGCGGCGTGCTCGCGGCGCCCGAGCTCCGCGCGGTCGCGCATTCGTTGGCGGCGGCGCGCGCGCTCCGACGATTTCTCACCGCGCGTCGCGAGGCGTGCCCGGCGCTCTTCGCGGCGTGCGCGACGGACCCGACGCTCGACGCGCTCGCCGACGAAGTGGGCGGCGCGTTCGAGTCCGACGGCACGCTCGCGGATCGCGCCAGCCCGCGACTCAAAGAGCTGCGTAGCGAATACGGCGTGTCGCGCCAACGCATGGTGTCGCGCCTCGAGGATCTCATGGGGCGCTACGAAGGCGTCTTGCAGGATCGCTTCGTCACCGAGCGCGAAGGGCGCTGGGTCATTCCGGTCCGATCCGATTCGCACGAGCGTTTCCCAGGGATCGTCCACTCGACGAGCAGCAGCGGCGCGACACTCTTCATCGAGCCGCGCGCGGTCATTCCGATGGGCAACCGCCTCAAGGTCCTCGAGGCCGAGGTGCAGCGCGAAGAAATTGCAGTCTACACGCGACTGTCCAGCCGCCTCGGCGACTCATTGCCCAGCGTCGAGGCGTGCGCCGACGCCATCGCGCTCGCCGACGTTCGCGCCGCCATCGCGCGTCTCGCGAGCGATCTCGCGATGACGTTTCCCGCCGTCGTCGACGAGCCGCTGCTCGATCTTCGCGGCGCGCGTCACCCGCTCCTCGCGCTCGATCTCGGCGCCACCAACGTGGTCAAAAGCGATCTCACGATCGCAAGCGGACGCGCGATGGTCGTCAGCGGGCCGAACGCCGGAGGCAAGACGGTCGCGCTCAAGGCGATGGGGCTCGCGGCGCTCATGGCGCGCGCGGGGCTCCCCTTCCCTTGCGACGCGGAGAGCACCGTCGGGCTCTTCGACGTCGTCCTCACCGACGTCGGCGACGATCAAAATCTCCACAAGAACCTCTCCACGTTCAGCGCGCACGTGTCGAACCTCGCGGCGATCCTCGAAGCCACGACACGCGGTGCGCTCGTCCTCCTCGACGAGCTCGCGGGCGGGACCGATCCGCGCGAAGGCGAAGCGCTCGCGGCGGGCGTGCTCGATTCATTGTGCGCGCGCGGGGGCGCGGTCGCGGCGACGACGCACTACGAGGGGCTCAAGGCGCTCGCGCTCGCCGACGATCGCTTCGTCAACGCGTCGGTCGGTCTCGATCTCGGCGCGATGACGCCGACGTTCCGATTGGATCTCGGCGTGCCCGGGAGCTCGAGCGCGCTCGCGGTC
>JBBQXV010000132.1:0-24585 GCA_038209335.1 Polyangiales bacterium
GCGTGCTGCGGTGCGTCGCGCATGAGGCGCGAGTTGCCGGCCTGGTTCGTGGACGATCCCGCGGCGCGCCGGGATTGCTTCAACATCGGGAGGGTCTGCGACTCGCCGACGCAGCACGAACGGACGACGAGCTCCGCGGCGCGGAGGAGCGCGCCATCGCCTTCGGGCGGACGAACGAGCTTCTCGTAGTTGACCTCGAGCGGAAGCGCTCCGCCGAGCGCCATCGCGACGCGCGACGCGAGCTCCGCGTGGAACATCTCGTCGCCCACGAAGTCACCTGCGGCAGCGATCAAATCGATCGGCGCGCGCGCCGCGAGCAGGTGCGCCGCGATCTGCGCGAACGCCGCGCCGCTCGCATATTCGCTGAACGCGCTGCGCGTCCAGACCTCACGCGCGGCGACGACGAGCTCCGGCGTCGCCTCGTGCGAGATCTCGCTCCAATCGATCGCCTCGAGGCCTGCGCGACGCTTGTCGAGGCGCTTGGCCCAGAGGCCGCCCATGGCTTCGAGAGCAAACTCGGTCACAGCAGTCCCTTCTCCTTCAGCGCCGCGCAGAACTGGCTCGCGCTCGCGCCCTTGCCGTTGATGTTACCCACGAGCGGGTACCCTTGGTCATCGCACAGGCATCGGAAGTGCGCGCGCTGCGTGACGGCGTCGTCGAGGATGAAGCTGGTCGAGAGCTCCATGTTGAGCGCGTTCAAATCGCACGTGCTCGTGGCATCCGGGCCCGCGTCGGGCGTCGGAGCCGGCGGCTTGATGGCGTTGCAGAACTCGGTGACCGTCGTCCGCGGTCCCTCCTTGTTGTTGACGTTGCCCGGGAGTGGATACCCATCGCCGTCGCAAAGCGGGGCGAAGTGATCGCGACGCGCGAGCGCGTCCGCGAGGGTCGTGTTCGCGAGCTCGGCTGCGAGCTCCTGTTTGGTCTCCTGGTGAGTCTGATGAGTGGAGGGTTCGGTCGTCGTGCCACCACAAGCGGCGGAGGCCGAGGCCGTTATGGCGACTGCAAGGATGGAGTAGGTTTTTCTCAGCATGCACTCTTGCTGAGCAACGTCTGCGCCATGCGAAATCCCCGCGCGATTTCGCGTTCAGAAGCGTCGGCGCGCCTGCGTTACCACCGCCGGTTGCCGCCGCGAGCCGCGACGTTGCCGGCGGTTACCACCCGCGACCCCACCCGCGTGCGATCGTCGAGCCGGGGTGTCACGCCATCGGAAGCGGCTTGTCCGTCGGCTCGTCGCGAATCCCTTCGAGCTGCGCGTTCACCTCGCCGCCGACGAGCACCGCCAGCGACAACAGCCACAGCCAGAAGAGAAGAATCGCGACGGCCGCGAGGCCACCGTAGAGCGTCACGTAGCGCGCGAGCTTCGTCACGTAGAACGAAAAGACGAGCGAGAGCA
The DNA here is from genome assembly GCA_038209335.1 of Polyangiales bacterium. Taxonomy (GTDB): domain Bacteria; phylum Myxococcota_A; class Polyangia; order Polyangiales; family Polyangiaceae; genus JBBQXV01. The sequence continues at coordinate 1,394 of JBBQXV010000132.1, forward strand.
CCGTCCACAACGCCACCGTCACGAGCGCGCCGGGAAGCAAGCGGCGGCGCGTCGTCTTGGGGCGCCTCACGGCGATGCGGAAGAACGCGGTCAGCGCGCCGACGCTCACGGTCGCCGGAAGCAGAAAGGCGATCACGCGCGCGCCCGTCGGTCCGAACGTGCTCGCGAGGAAGATGGTGGACGCGGTCACGATGGCAAAGAGAACGATCGACGCGAGCACGCAGCCGACCGCAATCGCGCGCCTCGCCCAATACCCGCGCGGCGTCGCGTGGAAGATCACCTCGAACTCGCCGATCGCCGTCGACATGCCCGACGACGTGACCCACGTAAACGCGACGAGGCTGATCGGCGGGACGGCCGCCATGCCGCCCTCCGAGAGGCGCAAGAACTCTGCCCCTGCGAGCTTCTGAATCGGCAGCGGCGCCGCCATGAAGAGCGTCGTAATGAGGACATCCCCCGACTCGTGCAGACGATCGAGCACCCACCCCGCGAGGGCGATGAGCGGGATGATGCTGAGGAAGGCGTCGAACGCCATCGAGTTGGCGACGCTGCCCGCGTGATGGTGATCGAGGTTCACGACGAGGAGCCAGAGCCCACGACCGAGTCGCGTGGATTTGATCGCGCGTTCGATCCGGTCAGTCATCCCGGTGGCAGAGTAACCCGTGAATCGTCGGCGGGGCGATCCGAGTCGCGTGGTAGAAATGTTCTTCATGAATCGTTTCTTCGTGACCGTCGCGTGGAGCACGTTCGCGTGCGCCGCGCTGTCCGGCGCGTGCCGGCCCAAGTCGAGCGCGTCGACCGACGCCGGAGCGTCGACCGCAGCGCCCACGCCGAGCGCGGGCCAAGCGATCGAGCAGCACCGCGCGAAGGTGAAGCCGATCGCGGACCAGCGCTTCAACCTGATGAACAAGCTACCGGCGCGCGTCTTCAGCGACACGCTTCACGCGCTGGACAACGGTCCGCTCGTCCTCGGCGGCGAAACGTCGAACGCGCCGCTCCTCTACGAGGTCGGCGGGAAGTTCGAAGGGCTCTCGCTCAGGATCGATGAAGCGGCGGGGAAGCTGCTCGAAGATTGCTACAAGCTCCTTCACGACGGGAACATCGAACACGACTACGGCAAGCCCGTGATCCCGAGCGCGGCCGAAGCCGAGCACATCTTGTCGCGATGCGAGTCGTTCAAGTACATGCTCATCGTGCGCGTGTGGAGCACGACCGATCCGGACGTGAGCGGCGTTTCTACGTTCAAGCCCGGCAAGGTCGAGGGCGACGTGTTGGTCTTCAACATCCAGACGAGCAAGTCGCTGGGCGGCATCCACTTCAAAGCCGCGAACAGCGAGAACGTCAAAGCGACGACCGGCAGCGAGAACGAGGCGTTCAACCGCGACCTTCGCGCGAACACCGCGCGCGCGATCACCGACGCGATCCACAAGCACGTGCCGGCGGCGGCGATCGCGCTCTGAAGGGGCCGGCACGAACGCGGGCGTTTCGACAGTGTGCCAATCTCGAAGGAGAGATTCCTTCGTGACGAGCATCACGTGCTCTCGCGATGTGCCGCGGTCTCGCGACCCATCGCGAGACGAAGGCTTGAGAATTGGGCGGGTTCGCGCGGCATGGCGGTTGCTCGACGTTGGTGATGCGGTTGTTCCTCGGTGCCTTGGCGTGGATGGTTGTTGCCTGCTCGTCGGGTGATGCGAGCGCACCTCAAGATGTCGGGCAGGACAGCGGCCCGGGCGCTCCCTCGGATTCCTCGGCTCCGTCGGACTCCTCGTCCTCCTCCTCCGACGCGGGCCACGACGTGGTGGTCGATGCAGCTGCTCCTCGAGCACCCTCCTGTCCCGCAGGCGATCGAAACGAGTGGTCGGGCGTGATTCCGAACACCGTCATCGCCGTCGCAGTTTGCTCGGCGTGCGGAGAGAGCTACGTCGTCGCCGCGAACGGGAGCGCGAGTCCCGCGGACGTGACGCTCGGCAACGGGAGCACCACCATCACGACCACCGTGCCCGCGAACGGGACGGCCACCTCGGCGAAGCTCGCGGACAAAGCGAGCGACGGCACGGTCTCCGTTTGCGGCACCTCCGGTGCACACGGATGCCTTCCCGTGTCTCCGCAGAACCAGAAATACTGCAACCCGTTTCGCGCGGTCGCGAGCCTTCGGGCCGAGCGCATCGACCAAGGCGTCGACTACGGGGGGTCGGGTCCAATCTACGCGATGGGTCCCGGCACCATCGACGTCTACCGGAACCGCAACGACACCGGCTGGCCCGGCGGCACGTTCGTTTCGTACAAGCTCAGCGCAGGTCCGGCGGCCGGAAAGACGATCTTCCTCGCCGAGAACATCGACCTCAATCCGGCGTTGCACGCGGGCTCCTTCGTCTACGCCGGCACGGTCGTCGGAACGTTGGTGAATGCATCTCCGGATTGCGAAATCGGTTGGGGCGTCGCAGGCGCGGGGTACACCGCGGAGCACTCTTGCTATGTCGAAGGGTGCACGACGGCGCTGGGCACCAACTTCAATGAGCTGCTCGTATGCCTCAAAGCTCCATCGGGGATCACGAACTCGGGCGGCTGTTGCCCATCGTCGGCGGGATACCCGACCAACTGGTGCGCGTTGTTGGCCGCGTGGCAGTGATGTGACGACGGACGAGCCGCCGATGTGACTCTCGTTTCGGGCTCGGTCGCTCAACTCTCGATCCGGACAATGTGCGCGCGAGGTCGGACCCGACGCGGTCCGCGCGAGCGCGCTCAGCGAGTTGGTTCGGCGTCGGCGTCGTCCTCGATGATGCCCGACGCGGGCGTGACCTTCGCCGCGTCCTTCGCCGCCTCGAGCTTCTTCGCGAACGCTCCCCGCTCGCGCCGTGCGCGATCGGCGGTGCGCTTCGTCAGCGCTTCCGCCTTGGCCTTCTCTTTCGCCTCTCGGATCTTGCGACTCATCGGCTACGGAATGTGAGGTTCTCTGCGGGCGCGAGCAACGCGGTCGCGAACCACATCGTGTTGCTGCCGGTCAGCGAGGCGATGAAGGTGGCGGGAGGCAGGAGGCGGCGAGGGCGGAGTCGGGTTTCTTTGGTTTGCGCGGCAGAGCCATGAGCGGATCCGCGTGGACGGACTCACGTGAGCTTTGGGCGCATGGAGCTCTTCGAGAGCGTGCGCTCGCCGAGCGCGCGGCGGACGAGAGTGACGACGTCCTTGAGGTTGACCGGCTTGAGCAGAAAGCCGTCGGCGCCCATCGCGGAGAGCTGCCGCCACTGCTCGGGCCCTCCCGTCGCGGTGAGCACGAGGATCGGCACCGCTTCCGAGCCCGCTTCGGCGCGCAACCGCCGCGTGAGCTCGAGGCCATCGAGCCCGGGCATGCGATAGTCGAAGATCGCGACCGAAGGCCGGCGCGCTTGGAAGGCGGCGAGCGCAGCGTCGCCGTCGGCCACGCACTCGATCTCCGCGTGCGGAAACTCCATGCCGAGCATGACCTCGAGGGCCCCGCGAAAGTCGTCGTCGTCCTCCGCGACCAAGATTCGAACCGGTTCGGTCGTCTTCGCGAACGCGGCGGCGAGCTCGCGCCGAAACGCTTCGGCGCTCGGCGTGCGCTCCGCCGGGTCCTTCGTGAGCGCGCGCAACAGGACGGCGTCGAACTCGGGAGAGAGCTGCGGGTTGCGGAGGCTCGGTCGCGGGGGAGCCGTCGACACTTGCTCCACCATGATCGCAATCAGCGTGTGCCCGAGAAACGGGGGTGCGCCCGTGAGAAGCTCGTACGCGATGCACCCGAGCGAGTACACGTCGGCGCGCGCCGCGAGCGCGGGCGCTGTCTCTTCTTGAAGCGCGATCTCCGGCGCCATGTACGACGGCGTGCCGACGATCTCGCGGACCTCGGAGCTGCTCGCTTCACCGCGCGTGACGAAGTGGGCGACGCCGAGATCGGCGACGTGCACGCGTAGGTCCTTCCCCAAGAGAATGTTGCTCGGCTTCAGATCGCGATGCACCGTCTTCGCGGCGTGAATCGCCTGGACGCCGAGGCATGTCGCGTCCAGTACGCGCATCGTCTCTTCCAGCGCCGGCACCACGACCGCGTCGCCCGAGGGGCGCATCCACGCGTCGAGCGTCTGGCCGTTCACGAACTCCATCGCGAAATACGGCGCGCCCTCGAAGTCGCCGAATGCGTGGATGTGGAGCACGTTCGGATGATTCACGCGCGCCATCGCCCGCGCCTCTTTGAGGAACCGCGCACGGAGCTCCTCGCTATCGAGCATCTCGGGCCGAATGAGCTTGATGGCGACGAGGCGCTCGAGGACGAGATCGCGCGCGAGCATGACGACGCCCATCGCTCCGCTGCCGAGGGGGCTCAAGACTTGGTAAGTGCCGCCGATGACGGCGCCGGACGCGGGGGCGAGCGAGCTCACGATCTACCGGTTTACCTTGCTCCGCTAAGCGCGGCCACCGAACAAATGCACCGCGACGGCGTCCGCGCAGAAACGCCGCGACGATCGGCGGCGCGATGCGGAGCGCGCGCGGCGTCGATGTTCGTTCCTCCGGTGAGCGCGAGCTCGCGTAGCCTTCGCAGATGCGCCCTCGCCGATGGCGAGGTGTGCGATGATCAATGGGCTCGCCGCGGGAAGGAGACGGCGATCGTGTCTAGGGAAGGCGGATACATGAGCCGTTCGCGCGGGCGGAATGCGGCGTCCTGTCTGAGCTATTACGCCTCGTATGTGAGGCAAAAAAGTCTACCGGGGGGTCACGCGTCCGTGCTGTCCTGGAGCGCGGCCCCTGCGAAAGCGGCGGGGTTTGCCACGTCACCCATTGGGTAAGACCAAGCCCGCCGCTTGCACTCTCAGCGCGTGACCGCCACTGCGGCAGGAGCTTTCTTGGACAAAGAATCGACGGGGCCGGTCCAAATCGGCGAGGTGCTCGCCGGGAAGTACCGCATCGAGCGCGTGCTCGGCGCCGGAGGAATGGGCGTCGTCGTCGAGGCGATCCACATCGAGCTCGATCAGCGCGTGGCGCTCAAGTTCATGCTCCCCGCCGCGGCGGCGAACGAAGCGGCCGTCGAACGCTTCGCGCGTGAAGCGCGCGCGTCGGCGAAGCTCCGTAGCGACAACGTCGTGCACGTGACCGACGTCGGCACGCTCGAATCGGGCGCTCCCTTCATGGTCATGGAGTACCTCGAAGGCGAAGACCTCGCGCAGATCCTCAAGGCGGGCGGACCGCTTCCGGTCCACGACGCCATCGACTACGTCTTGCAAGGATGCGCCGGCCTCGCCGAAGCGCACGCCGCGGGGATCATTCACCGCGATCTCAAGCCGGCGAATTTGTTCCTCGCGCGTCGCGACGACACGGTGAGCGTCGTGAAGATCGTCGACTTCGGGATCTCGAAGGTGAACGCCGCCGACAGCAAGGCGAAGCTCACGAGCACGAGTGACCTCATGGGATCGCCGCTCTACATGTCGCCCGAGCAGCTCGCGTCGTCGCGCGATGTCGACGCGCGAACGGACATCTGGTCGCTCGGGATCATTCTGTACGAGCTGCTCGCGGGCGCGCCGCCGTTCGACGGCGATACGCTCCCGCAGGTTTGCGCGGCCGTTCTCGTCGCCGCGCCGCCGCCGATTTTGGAGAAGCGTCCCGACCTGCCGGGTGGTCTTTCGGCGATCGTCGCCAAGTGCCTCGAGAAGAAGCCGAGCGATCGCTACGCCAACGTGAGCGAGCTCGCGGACGCGCTCGCCGAGTTCGCGCCGCCGCATTCGAGCGCGACGTTGAACCGGATCACGCGCCTCGCGCCGGGCGCGTCGCGCTCGCCGAGCCTCCCGGACGTCCCGCGCGTCGATCCGTCGGACGTCGCGCGCGTCGCCGCGTCGACGGGGCCCCATCGCGAGACCGCGTCGCCCTGGACGCCCGCCGACCCGAAGCCTCCGGTGCGCGCGTCGCGAAAGCGAATGTGGATCGTCGTCGCGGTAGCCGCCGCGTTGGCCGGCGTCGGCGGAGCGCTCGTCGTCGCGCCGCGCATCTCTCCTCCGAAGCAGCTCGCGTCGCCGCCGAGCGCGCCGGTCAAGAACGAGTCTCCGCCGGTGCCGCCGCCCGATCTCCCCGCAGCGGCCATCCCATCGGCGATCCCATCCGCGATCCCTGTCGTCACGCCGCCGGTCGCATCGACCGCGCCGACCGCGCGCAAGCCGCCCGTCGCCAAAGTCGCTCCCCCCGCTCCGGCACCCTCGCCCGCGCTCTCCGCGTCGGCGCCCGCGCCCACACCCGCGCCGTCCGCCTCATCGTCGCCGTCCGCATCGCCGTCGCCCTCCGCGTCGCCGTCGGCCGCGCCCGCCCCCGCCCCCTCGGCGCCCGCACCTCCGCCGCCGCCCGCCCCTTCCAACGAGTGACACTCACGACGCGCGCGGCTCACTGCCCGCGCCCGCGCGGATGAATCCGAGCGCGTGCGTTGGCTTCCGCCTCGCGCGCGATTCAATGCGGAGGAGGGGCGTCGAGGGTCACCGTGTCCGCGGCGGCATCGCGCGCGGCGGGCGCGTGGAGCTTCGCGACGGCTCCGTCGACCGCCCACGCGAACGGAGCGCCGCCGATTGGATCGCGGAGCGCGGGCAAGTCGCGCTCGGTCGGGCCGCTCTCGGACCACTTGCCCGTCGCGATGCGATCGCGAAGCGCCGCGAGCGCGACCGCGTTCATGCGCAAGCGTCGGTGGAAGCTCGCGGACGCGAGGAGGCTCTTTCGAAGCGCGGCGTGGGCGGATCCGACCATGTCTCCCGCCGAAGGCGAATACCCCGACGAGTTGTGCGACGCGAACGGCACGTACGGGACCGGCGGCAGATCACCTTCGAGCCGATCGAACAGCGCGGGGAAGTCGGCGCTCGCGTACGCGCGCCAGGTGTCGATGCGTGCGATCAGCGCATCGGCAGCGTCGACGAGAAAACCGCGCTGGATCCAAAGAACGTTCTCCGCGCCGACGCGCTTCGGGTTCTCGACGGCGGTGAGCAGCGGCGTCGCCATCATGACGGCCTCCCACGCGAGAGCGTCGCCGACGGGCGGCGCGTTCGACGCGAGGATCGCAGCGTCGAGCACGGCCCGTTCGATGGTCGCGGCGTCGGCCTTCGCTGCGCAGTGGACGAGCGTGCTCGCGGCTTCGACGTGGGTCGGCGCGTCGAGCGACATCTCTCCGATGCCCGTGGCCGCGTCTTCGATCAACCTCACGACGTCGAGCGCGATCGCGAGGCAAGCGTCCGGGCTCGAGCGGCGCGCGACGACGAGAAGGAGACGCATCGCGTCTCTCGACGTCCCGCGCCGAAAGTCATCGTGCGTCGCTCCTCGCTGGCACGCCCATGCGCAGCGCGTGCTTTCGCGCACCGCGGCGAGGTCCGCGGCGTGCCCCGCGACGAGCTCGTCGATGTCGGTCGGCACCCAGCCGTACGCTTGGAGCACGTCGAGCAGCTTTGCGTCGGCGATCTGCCCGGGCCGCGCGTCGGCGAAGAGCTTCTTCACGGCGGCCGTGCGCTCGTCGATCGCGTTGCAATCGTGGGCCTCGCCGCGGATAGGAGCGCGCTTCCACTTGCATTCGTAGACGAGCGGTTTCGCCGCCGCGTCCAGCGCGCTCGCGTCTCGTGCGACGCGCGCGTTTCGATGCACGCCGACACCGACGACGACCGCCGCGCCGACGGTGACGACCGCCACCACAGCAATGCCGATCTTGCGAAGGTTCATAGTCTGCGGCCCGCACCCCACGTGGCGCGTCCGCCTTCGAGAACGCGATGTAGATTCGTGAACGCCGGCGTAGAACGTTCCGAGGCATCCTTGCACGTGACGACGATGACGAAGACACCGTCCGAATCGAGCGACGCGGAGACGAGGCTACCGTCGAACGAAACACCTTCGCACGTCGTCACGAGCGATCTCCGCATCGCGGGATCGTAGCGGAGTCACGCGCCGGAGATCATCCCGAACATCGGGACGATTCTTCAGAGGCAATGCAGCTTGCTACAAAGGATGGGAACGCGACAAACGCCGTCGCCGCAACAATCGATTTTCCCGCCGGTGCAGTCGCCGACCTCGCAATCTGCAGGGCAATGCGCGTGGGTCTCGGTGCCGTTGCAGACTCCGTCGCCGCACACCGGCGGTGGTACGCGATCCGTTTGCAACGTGGACAAGTACTTCGCATTCACGAGGTTGTTCACAGAGGCGTTCGAGTTGTACGTGAGACCGTGGCCGTTCGGCGCTCCTTGCGTGAGCGCATTCGGATCGTCACACAAGCGTCCGCCGACCCACGCCGAGCCGCCGTTGTGCACCGGTCCGAGAAGCGCGTAGCTGCTGCCGTTGACACTGAGCACGCCCGAGCCCGACGTGCCGTGGCACCCGTAGAGATCCGTCCTGACGTCATTGTCGCCACCGCCGCCGAACCGGCCGCGCTGTGCGCCGCCCGACCACGGGACCGACTTGAATGGCAAGAACACGTTCGTGGGAGCGGCCAAGTAGTGCCAATTGGAGGCCTGGCTCGTCTTGTTCGTGTAGTGCGTAATCATGTCCGGGTTGTTGTTGGTCATGAACAGCTCGTGAAACCAGTACATGGCGACAGCGCCGCTGGTCGACGAATCATTCGCGATCGGAAGCCACGCGCCGTGCGCCGGGCGTGTGGAGCAGTGGAGCACCGTGACGTCGGACGCGCTGATGCCGTCACAGTTGTAGGCGCTCGCGCCTTGACCTGCACAGCGCGACGCAATTTTACAGGTAAACGAGGTCGACGTGTATCCCGCGGCCTGGTTCATCGTGTGGCCGAAGATCGGCGTGTAGTTGGGGAACGTGCCCTGCATCGCCGCGTCGAAGTAGAAGTCGTTGCGGTTCGCCTGCGTCACATCGAAGGTGGTCGTCGTGAATGTTTGATTGGCCGGATCGTAGGCGTTCGTGTTCGCGAAACAGTGTGAGGACGTGATTGCATAGTGGGGCGACACGAAGGTGACACCACAGCTGCCGCGCAGCGGGAGATTGCCGTACTGCGTAGAGGCGACGTAGGTCGGAGCGTGGCTTCCATCCAAGAACGGAATGAACACAGCGCCCGTTGCCCTAGCGGGCGTAGAGCCGTCCTGCACGACCGCGGCTTGGTTCGCGGGAATCGCGGCGAGATCGACGGCTTGGCCTGCTGAGCCGGAATGTTCATCGGAGCCTGCATCCGTATTGGCGGATGAGCATCCGACGGCGAGGAGAAGACCCAGAAGAGAGAACGAGCGGAGACGCGAGGTCTGCGGAGTGAGAGTCATATGCGCGCGCTTCGCACGCGACGTGCCAGCTGCGCGTGACTGGAACGTCAGATGTTTCGTCGTCCGCGCTGCGAATCGCAACCGAGGAGGTGTTGCATGCAATGCTGCCCGCGTTGCGCGCGCGTGAGAACGTGGGCTACGCGCCAACTCTGCGCGGGCGGATCGCGCGGCGATGCGCGCGCGAACGCGGCGTGATCGCGGTACGCTCGCGCGCATGGCATGGGTCAAGGTTCCGCCCGAGCATCACCCGATCTTCCTCGCCGCGCTCCCGAAGGATTCGCGCGTCGAGACGAAGGCGATGTTCGGCGGTGTCGCGGCGAAGGTGAACGGCAACCTCTTCGCGGGCCTCTTCGGGCTCTCGACGATGATTTGGTTGCCCGAGGAAGCGCGCGCCGAAGCGCTCGCGTTGAAAGGCGCGGCGCCGTTCGACCCGATGGGAGACGGACGCGCGCGAAGCGACAAGATCATGCTGCCGCGGTCGTTCATGACGGACACCGCCAAGCTGAAGAAGTGGATCCTGCGCGCGTTCGACGCCGCGTCGAAGCTTCCGGCCAAGACCGCGAAAGCGAAGGGGGCGAAGAAGACGTCGCGCGCGAAGAAGTCGAAGTAGCGCGTCGAGGGGGCGTAGGTGGATCAGTTGATGTGCGCGGACGTCCCAATTTCTCAGCATCGTATTTCTCGCGGGCGATCTTCGCTCACTCGAACGATTCTCTCGGTGCGCACAATGCGATTCGCGCCGCATCGATCCCGCCTAGACCGTATCCGGTCGCGTGCAGCTCGCGAAGGGCGTCACGTGCGGCTTCACCCGTCGCCTCGAAGGGAGCAACGTCGATCACGAACGGATGTCTGTCGAGGAGCTGCCACACGATCGCGACCGGAGCCGCGCCGTCGGGACGAATCGCGCGGGCGAGCGCACGCGCGGCCTCCTCGGCGCGCGTCATCCCTTCGACGTCCGACGCGAAGAGGGCACAATCGTTCGCGGACTGAGGCTGAAGGAGCGCGACGTTTCGCGCGAATCGTTTGCCCTCGCGGCACGCCTCGCAGATTTGGTTCGCGCCGAAGAGGCTCGATTCGAGCACGCCGGTGCCATTGCACTCCCTGCACGTCTCGAGCTCTTCGCCGAGGAAACGGCGCAGCGGGTCCGTGTCCCACGACGCGGGGAGGACCCCGGCGCGAACGAGCGCGGCCCACGCGGTCGCCCCCGTCGCGTCGCCGACCGCGGCGCGAGCGCGTGCGAGATTGGATCGCGTCGGTCGCAAACGGCCATCGGCCTCGTCCGTCGGGGTCGCGTGCAGCGCGGCTTCAATCGCAGCGATCGCGGGGGCGAGCGCTGCGTCGATCGATGCAACGAGCGGCGCGGGAAGACACGCGTACGCCGGGGTCGCGTCCATCATCGCCGCATGCGCGCGCGCCAGTAGCACCCGCGAGCGGCGGGCCTTGCGCCGCACGCGAAGCACGAGCCCGAGCGCGCGCCCGACGTGCCGGCATGCGACGGCACCGCGCTCGTCCTTGGCGAGGTGGGAGAGCCCGTGACCGAGGCTCGTGACGATTGCGTCGTATGCGGGATCGGTCACGCCGCCGCGCGGGCCGAAGCCGGCGAGCGTCAGCCACGCGAGGAGCGTGTCGTCGACGACGCCGTCGATGTCGTCGCGGAGAGTGATCTCGAGCCCGTTGAGCGCATCCTCCGACGTCGCCGAGAGCCATCCGTCGACCCACGCACGCACCGGCTCGATCCAAAAGGAACCGCGGGGCGAGACGACCTCGACGCGAAGGACGCGATGAAAGCCGTCGTCGCCGCGCGGATCTTCGTCCTCGAGGATGGACCATCCGAGCGTGAGCCGCGCGCCGGGCGTCCCGATCACCTCGACGTGCGCCTCGGCTGTGCGACCGATCGCGTACGACGAACGCGCGATCGGCAAGACGTCGACGCCGAGATCGCACGCCGCCCCGCAGACCGCGTGCATGAAGGTGTCGATCGACGGCGACGATCCCGACGTCAACGGCTCGACGCGCATCCGCTAGGCTCCTCGCCTCATGAAGAAAGCCGTCTCGTTCGACGGTGGGCTCGTCTCGCAGGCGAGCGAGTACGTCATCGCGATGGGACACGCCGAGATCGTGGATGGGTTGCTCTTCATCGTGTCGCGCGAAGAAGACTGCAAAAGTGGTTCTACGCCGGCCTTCACGAATCTACATCGCGTCGTGGAAGGCGGGCGCGTCGCGTGGGGGATGATGGTCGATCCGCGCGGCGGTGGGCTCGGGATGAGGCGCACGGGTGACACGCTCGAAGTCGACGCTGCGTGGGACGGCGACGTGTGCGGCGCCTCACTCGATCGGCACACGCACGACGACGACATCGCGGATCGTCGTCGTCGGCCGAGCCTCGTTCGCCGCGCGGGCCGCGACTTCTGCGAGCAGCGCCGGCGGCGCGATCGCGACGCGTACCTCGGACGCGCCGATCAACAGCGCCCCCGCGATGTCGAAGCGAACGACTCCCGCGTCCGAGATCTCGGTGGCGACGTCGACCGGTACACCGACTCCGTCACGAACGACGAGAACCTTTGCCGCCAGCACCGCGTTCGATCGGTGGCGCGGTCGCAGGACTATTTGCTGAATCGCGTCGGGGCGCGCCTGCAGCGAGGCGAACGAATCGTCTCCGCCCGCGCGCAGCGTGTCGACGTGACCGCTCACCGCGACGGCGTACTCGGCCGCGCCGATCTCCTCTGTATGTGTGCGCGCCTTTTCTCGCGCGACGAGCACGATCGCTGCGGCGGCGGCGAGCGGCAGAGCAGCGACCGCGAGCCATGCGACACGCGGCCGCGGCGCGCGCTTCGTTGGCGATGCGGCACGCGCCGACGACTCGCGTTCGGCCTGCGCTTCGAGCGCCGCCGCGATCGCATCGACGCGAGAAACCGGCGCGCCGTCGCCGAGTCGCGACTCGATGGCGTGCTGCTCGGCCGTCCGCGCGCGTGAATGCTCGGCGAGCGCCTTCGTCAACGACTCGTCATGCAGAGCGTCGCTCATCGCGTCCTCGCAATGTTCGGAAGCAGGAGCGACACCGGCCGCGCTGTCGGCATAGGCGCCGAGTCCCTCGCGAGCCGCTCTGCGATCTCGCGCACGAGCTTCGCGAAGCGACTCTTCCACATATAGAGCGCGGCGATCGACGTCGCCATTTCGCCGGCGACCGTCGCGACCGGGGCCTCGTCGACGATGATGCGCCGAAAGAGGAGGAGCCCACGCTCGTCCAGCGTCGCGAGCGCCTTGTCGAGCACCGCGTCGAGAAGCTCGCGGCGCTCGACCAGCGACGCTTGATCCTCGCCCGCTCCGACGCGGCCGACGAGCTCGTCGTGGTCGGTGGGCGATTCCGTCCACGGATTGCGACGCCCACGGCGCAGGATCGCGATGACCTCGCGCTCGGACACCAGCCCGACGAACGTCGCGAGCGACGCCCCGCGCCCCGGGGTCCACGCGCGAAGGCGACGTCCGCCGTCCTCGAACAGAAGCAGGAAGACCTGCTGCGTGAGATCCTCCGTGACCTGCGCGGCCTGCTCGTGCGACTTGTACCGAAGGAGCGCGTGCAGCACGCGGGCGCGCACGGTCGGGACCAACCGCTCGACGAGCTGGCGTCGCACGCGCGCATCGCCCGCGAGCGCGGACCGAAGGAGCTCGTGATCGACGGCCTGCTCGCAAGCGCCGGTCATGGATGTTGGTGGCCGTACCCGTAGCCCGCGGCCGGCCCGTTGACGTAGTGAAGGCCCGACGGCAGCGACGGGAGCGGAACCTCGACGTAGCGAGATCGGTTTTGCATCGCCGTTCGTACGCCGGTGTCGAACGTGACGATTCGCTGCGTCCCGTTGGAGAACGCGAGGGCGATCGTGTGCAGGTTCGACGTCGTCGGAACGAAGAGCGCTCCGGAGGTGATGCCCGGGAAGAGCGACACGCCACAGACCGTGCACGCCGCAGGACCGTCGGGATGGTGCGACGAACGCGGCGGACAGACGACGCCCGCGTGGTCGAGCAGAGCGGCGTGCGGCAATGCAGACGGACCTTCGCACGTCGTCTCGCCTCCGTTGCCGAAGGGAGCCTCGTAGACGTTCGGCAACGAAGCGAGTGCCCCTTCGTCCGGCGCGGCGTGCGGATGCCGCGACGACGGCGTCCACACGTACGTGCAGAAGACCGGGACTCCACGCCCGAGATCGCGCGTTGGGTAACACGCTTGGGCCGGGTACTCCGTGGAGCTGATCCACTTGCCGTGCTTGCCGGCGACCGACGGGCAGACGACGTCGTCTCCGGGCGCGACGAAGCGGATCACGCCGTAGGTCGTGCTTGCGGGACAGGTCGACGCGCTCGTCAGGGCTTCGGTGGTCGCGCTCGTCTCGCGCGTCTCGGAGTCGTCGGACGGGGCGGCGCTGCACGACGCGATGCTGGCGACGGCGCAGGTTGCGAAGGCGAGCGACGTGACGGCGCGCGCGACGAGCGAAAGGGAAGGGAACAGTGACGTGGGCATGGGGTCTTTGGTTGCTCCGGCGCCTCGCTACGTGGAACTGCGGGCGGGGAAGCGGTTACATGCGGCGGTATCGGAGTCAAGCGCACGAACGAACGCTGGCACGTCGCGCGAGCGCGCCGTAAGGAGGCTCGCCGTGTCTTTTGAGCTTCGCGCGCCTCTCTTCTTCGCCGCTGTTCTCGCGACGGGCCTCGCGACGGGCCTCGCGACGGGCGTCGCTTGTCGGCGAGCGCCGCCGCCCGCGCCTCCGCCGATCGCGCTCGCGGTCGAGATGTCCGGCTGCGCTGCGGTCGCACGTGATCGCGTGTGCATCGTGAGCGACGACGGCACGCTGCGTCTTCTCGTGCACAGCGTGGCCGAAGTCTCGTTCACGAGCGACCGAGGTCCCGTCGCCGCCGACGCGCTCGCGACGTTCGACGACGCGCGTCTCTATCGCCTTCACCCGCCGCGCGACGCGCAGCACGTTCGCGCACGCGCGCGCGTCGACGCGAACGGCGCCGCGGTCGACGCGGAAGCCGACGTCGCGATCCGCTGGGATCCGTTTCCGGCTTGGTACATCGAAGCGCGCGCGCTCTCGAAGCAAGGGAAGATGGACGACGCGCTCGCCGTCGTCCGCGCGCACGCCGACTCGTCCGACGACGCCGAGTCGGCGCTCGCGATCGGCCAAGCCGCGCGCTTCGAGATCGTCCGCGATCACGTCGACGAGAGCGTCCGGCTCTTTCGCGAAGCCATCCCGAAGGACCGCCGCGCGGGTCGCGTCTCCGGCGCGGTCGACGACGCGATCGGTTTGGCCTTCGCGTTGAGCCAGCGAAGCTACCGATACACCGAAGCGCGCGACGCGCTCGACGGCGTGCAGGATCTCCTCGCGGACTACCCCGACGGGCGCGCGCTCGAGGTCTACCATCGCGCGCAGATTGTCTCGGAGACCGGCAACCGTCGTGAGGCGCTCCGGCAGTTTTACGACGCCGACCGACTCGCGACGCGTCTCGGGATGACGCGGCTCTCGCGGGTCGTGCGGACGCTGACCGCGTCGCAGCTCGATCGATTCGGTCGGCTCGAGGACGCGCTCGCGCTCCGGCGTGCGCTCGAACGCGAGCTCGAAGGGGCGCCCGAAGCGTGCGATCGGCTCGCGCTTCGATCGGGCATGGGCTTCGGGCTGCTCTTGATCTCCGTCGGAGCCGGCGGCGATGCGGATCGCGTGCGCGAAGCCACCGAGATCCTCGAGCGCGCGCGCACAGAGACGGGCTGCGCGGAGAGCTACCTCCACGCCGTCACGCTCGGCAATCTCGCCTTCGCGAAGGTCCTCGGCGGTTTGCCCGCGGACGCGGCCACGCTCCTCGCCGCCGCGCGCGCGCGTGTGCCGCAGGCGCCGCTCAGCGAGAGCTTCTTCTGGCTCGATCTCGACGGACGCATCGCGCTCGCCCGCGGTGACGCCGCTCGCGCGCTCGCGACGTACGACGAGATGCATCGTCGCGCATCGACCGCGCTCTTGAGCAGCTACGAATGGTCCGCGCTAGCTGGACGCGGCGTGGCGCTCGAGGCGCTCGGTCGCAAACGCGACGCGCTCGTCGCCTACGAAGCGGCCGAGGGGCGCCTCGACGACGCGAGCCTCGCGATCCCGATCGGCGAAGGGCGCGCGCGCTTCCTCGTCGAGCGCGAGCGGAGCGCGACGGCTGGGATCGCGCTCCTCGTCGCGTCGGGAAAGAACGACGACGCGCTCCGTTGGGCGCGGCGCTCTCGACGTCGCGTGCTCGCGGGTCTCGAGGCATCGCGTCGCGTCGCGCGCCTCGGCGCGGCCGAACGCACGCGATGGGACGAAGCGGTCCTTCGCTACACACGCGAGCGCTCCGCGATCGACGAAGAGGCCGCGCGCGATTGGAAGCTCGCGGTCGAGGATCTCGGCCCCGTGCGCGCCAAGCGCCGTGCGCGCGAAGCTTCGCTGCGCGGCGCGCTCGAAGAGCTGCTCAGCGTTCTCGCGAGCGGAGACAAGGGCGTCACGTCCGCCCCGACGTTCGCTGCCGCGCCGCCCGCGCCCGGCGAGCTCGTCTTGCTCTTTCACGCAGCCGCCCACGGATGGACCGGGATCGCCGCGGACGCGTCGGGGATCACCGTGTTCGCCGTGACGGCGCTCGGTCCCTCGCCGAGCCCCGACGATCTCGCGAAGAGCCTCCTCGCGCCGGCGCGCGCGCGGATCGATCGCGCGTCGCGCATCCGCGTACTTCTTCCGGGCGGTCTCGCGCACGTCGACGTGCATGCGCTTCCGTGGAACGGCGCGCCGCTCGTCGCGCACGCGCCCGTGGAGTACGGCCTCGATCTCGCGCGCACGTCGGAAGCACCGGACGAAGCGAACGCCGATCGACGCGCGCTCGTCGTCGGCGATCCGCGCCGCAACTTGCCTGCGGCGCGCGCCGAAGCGCGGGAGGTCGCGGCGGCGCTCGCGGACGCGGGGACCATCTCGGTCACGCTGCTCGAAGAAGCGTCGGCGACGCACACGGCCGTCGTCGACGCGCTCACGGGTGGCGCGCTCTTCCACTACGCAGGTCACGCGACGTTCGCGGGCGAAGACGGCTGGGACAGCACGCTCCCGCTCGCCGCGAACGGCCGCCTCCTCGTCTCGGACATCTTGGCGCTCCGCCGCGCGCCCGCGAAGGTCGTCCTCTCGGGTTGCAGCGCGGCCGGCACCGCGAGCGCATCGCCCGGGGACACGCTCGGGATCGCGCAAGCCTTCCTCGTCGCCGGCAGCGACGTCGTCGTCGCGCCGACGCGCCCCGTATCCGACGAGCTCTCCGCCCGCTTCGCACGCGCGCTCTACGCCGCGCTCCGAACAACGCCGGATCTCGCACGCGCGACACGCGACGCAGGCCTCCGCGTGCGCGATCAAGATCCAACGAGCGACTGGGCGAACTTCCGCGCGCTCCGGCGGTAGAAGGACCGTTCATCGATCCGCGCGCTGCCTCCCGGCCTCGCCTCCTCCCCCAAACCCCTTGGCCTCCTTGGCGCTTCTTTGCGCTCTTGGCGACCCCTCTCCGATCCCGAACGGAAAATCGGACGCGCCCCCGTTAGGTCCGCCCCCCTCGTGTCGTATGAGCGCTTGCATCGGGCGCATTGGGCGCACGTTGTGAATCACTGCGGGCGCGCGGCGTAGCGTCGCGTTGCCGTCATCGATCCATCTTCCCCATGCCCTCGCACGCTGCGAAGGGCGACACGAGGCAACATCATGAAGACGATTCTCCGCGCGACCGCATCTCTCCTGGCCCTCGGTCTCTTCGGTTGCGCCGTCGAGACCTCCTCGTCCGACGCCGAAACGTCGTCGCAAGCGGTGACGCACGCGCCCGTCGTCGGCGAGTTCCAGCACTGCGGCGGCTCGGTGCGCCACGCACCGGTCTGCGACACGGGGCTCAAGTGCCAGCTCGGCACGGTCGCCGACAAGGGCGGCATCTGCGTGAAGACGGGCGTCGGCAAGGCGTGCGGCGGATCGATCCACAACCCGCCCGTTTGCGAGCGCGGCCTCGAGTGCGTGCTCGGCCCGATCGCCGACAAGGGCGGCACGTGCAACTACGCCAAGGCCGGCGAGACGTGTGGAGGCTTCACCACGACCGCGGTCGAGTGCGGAGCGAACTTGCAATGCACGGCGCACATGGACCGTCCGGGCATCTGCATCGTCGTCGCGCAAAAGGGCGAGCACTGCGGCGGCTCCGCGGTCAACGCGCCCCCGTGCGCGATCGGCCTTGTTTGCGTGCTCGGATCCATCCCGGACAAGGGTGGCATCTGCGAGTAGTCAGGGGTAGTGGACCGTCAACCCGATGATGATCGAGTCCGGAATGTTCTTCGGGTTCGGCGGAAAGTGCGTCGCCGCGAGCCGGGCGGCCGCGCACGCCGCCATCGCTTGATCCGCGCCGCTGTACGATCCGCGAAGGCTGACGCCGGTGACCTGGCCCGACGCGGTGACGTGGTACTCGAACGTCGGGTGCGGCTCGGTGAGCCTCGCGGTCGCGAAGCACTGCGTCGCGGATCCGACCACGGCGCCGACGGCCGATCGTACGACGTCGAGATCGTACGTCGAACCAACGACGTTGATCGATCCGATGTACGAGCTCGGCTTGAGCGCGCCGGGCGTCGGCGTTGCGGCGTCGGCGATCGCGTCGTGGGCGCCGCCGTCGCGCTTCGCGATCGCCGCCTTCGCGCCCGCGTCGTCGAGGGTCGCGCTCGGAACGGCGACCGCGCTCGCGGCAGTGGAAGGTGCGGCGGCCGCGCTCGAGGCAGCCGGCGTGCTCGCCGCGGCGATCGGATCGCTCGGCCGCGCGAGCTTCACGTACGCCACCGCGACGCCTCCACCGACGAGGAGAAACGCGACGACGAGCCCGATGATCAAACCCGCCGACGATCCCTTCGCCGGCGGCGGCGCGGAGCCCGCGTTCTGCACCGGCGGGCGCGTGCCTCCGAATGCCTGCATCGTCGGCGCGGTCGGATCCGCCTGCGTCATCGGCGGTGGAGGCTGCGTCGACGTCGTCGGCTGCGCCCACGGCGCGAGCGCGGCCTGCATCTCCTCGGCGCGCTGAAAACGATGCTGCGGATCTTTTTGCATCGCGCGCTCGACGACCGCGACGAGGCGCGGATCGAGATCCGGTCGAAGCGACGCGAGCGACGTCGGCGTCTGCTCGGCGATCGCGAACATCAGCTCGTTGAAGCTGCTCCCCGAGAACGGCAATCGCCCCGAAAGCGCTTGGTAGAGGACGACGCCGACCGCGTAGAGATCGGTCCGCGGATCGACCTCGCGTCCGCGCGCTTGCTCCGGCGCCATGTAATACGGCGTCCCGATCGCCATCCCCGTCGTCGTCAGCGCCGCGTCGGGACGTTGCCCCATCAGCTTTGCGACACCGAAGTCGAGGACCTTCACGAAGTCGTGGACCGCCGCGGTCGACGTGAGAAACACGTTGTCCGGCTTCACGTCGCGATGAACGATCCCCGCCGCGTGCGCCGTCGCGAGCGCGCCGAGGACCTGCGCGCCGATGAACGCCGCGCGCGCGGACGGCAGCGCGCCCTGCGCTTGCAAGACGGCGCCGAGCGACGCGCCCGAGAGGAGCTCCATCACGAGGAAGAGCGGCTCGCCCGCGCGCCACTGGAAGTCGGTGACCTGCACGATGTTCGGGTGCCCGAGCGCCGCGGCGGCTTGCGCCTCGCGACGAAAGCGCTCGACGACATCCGCGTTCACCAACAGATGCGGATGCAGCACCTTCACGGCGACACGCCGCCCGAGATCCTCTTGGAGCGCTTCGTACACCGCGCCCATTCCCCCGCGACCGAGCATGCGCGAAACGCGGTAACGACCTGCGAGGAGCGTCCCGGAGAGATCCGGTGATGGCGGGGCGTTCATCGTCGGGTCGCGACGAGCGTAGCGCCGGACCGGGAGTGAGTCATGCGCGCGGGCATGAGGCGCGATGGCATCGACGAGAACGCCTCGCCTCGGCGCGGTGTCGTGGCTCGATCCGTTTCATTCCGAGCGGTTGGCGCGGCGTCTCGACGGGGCACGGTCTTGCAGTCTGCCCATCATGCTCAAATTGATTTTCGATGTGCGCTCCCTTTCGTCCCTCGCCGTGCTTTGCGCCGCCGCGATCGGTTGCGGATCTTCCACGACCACCGCGCCCGACACATCGTCGCTGAATGGCGACGCCGGCGGGCTCGGAGGCAGCGCCAACGTCAGCGGGACGTTCGGAACCGATGCCATCAAGCCGATCGTCGCTGCCTATTGGATCGGAGTGCCGGGCAACGCGGACGAATCCGGGGGCGGTCCGTTCCTCTATCTGTTCTCGACGCCCGTGACCTGCGACGACATCTCGAAGGGCTCCGCCTGGGTAGCGTCGCTTCCCGCGGGGACGCAGGTGATGGAGCTGATCGTCGGCACGACCGGCACAGCAGTGCCGGTGCCGGCCAGCGCGCACGCGGGCGCGAACGTGTCGGAGGTGAACTACTTCTTCGCGCAGACGGCATCGGAAGCGCGCGCGACGTCGGGGAGCGTCACGCTGACGAGCTACGCCAAAGGCGTCGCCGCCGATGGGACGATCGACGTCACGTTTCCGATGGGGAGCGCGAAGGGGACCTTCCACGCCGTGTGGTGCGCCGGGGGCCACGAGCGCGGCTGACCAACCGCGAGCCGCATCACGCGACCGCCGCGCGCGCTCGGGCAACCCGAGATCGCGACGGCGATGCAGCCCGGAACTGACCAGCCAATGTCGATGAGACGAGGGACCGGGCGCCAGCGTCAAATGGTACCGTTCGCGTCGGACCGTACACACCGAGACGGCTGGTGGTGCGCTCCCGAACCCGTACGCCCCGCCGCGCCGCGCTCGCCGCAAGAAGCGCAAGGCCGACGCACGCGGTGAGTCGTGGGAGCTCGCGACGTACGGCCAAAGGCTGATGGGGGCGCTCGTCGACGGGCTCTGCGTGCTCGTTGTCGCGGGGACGGCCACGTACGCGGCCATGCGCTTCGGCGTCGAGCGCGTCCAGAGCCTCGCCCCCTTTGCGGGCGTGCTCGCCTACGCCATCGTGAACGCTTACTTCATCCAGATGTCTGGGCAGACGCTGGGCAAAAAATTCGCGATGACACGCATGGTGCTACGCGACGGCACGCAGGCACCGCTGTGGCGCGTCGTCGTTTTGCGTTGGCTCGTCCTCAGCATCGGTGCCGCGTTCGTCCCGTTCGTCAGCATCGTCGACGTGGTGCTCATCTTCATCGGATCCGAGAAGCGGTGTCTTCACGATTACCTGGCCGGCACCTACGTCATCACGGTGTCGCGGCGCGCGCCGTCGAGGTAGCCACTACCTCGACTACTTCCACGGCGCCCTTCAGGTGAGCCCGAAGGGCTCTCGCGTTCTCGACGACGGGTGGGTCTGGCACCCGGTGGGAATCCCGACGACGTGGAGCTTGCCGCGTTGGATTCTCGAGAACCCGTGGGAGTCCGAGGATGGACCGAGCAAGCTGGACGCGTGCGACCGCAGCTACTACTGGGATCACGCCTTCGCATGGATCGATGAGACGAGGATCGCCGTCGGCGGAATCGGCGACGACGACACGGCGAGCTCACGAACTGGCAGCCGGCGCCACCATCGCGATCTGGATCGAGCCGAGCCCATCGAGAGGGGACGGGATGAAATTGCGACCTTGAGCTCGCGCCCGAATTCACATCGCCCGCCAGCCGAGGGACGCGCACACCTCGCGCACCGCGCCGGCGAGCCCCGCGGACGCGTACGCAGCGACCTCGTGCGGACCGCCGCGCGTTGCAGCGACCGGCCCCGTCGTTCCCGACGGCGCGGCGGACCACGGCGCTGCGGCGCTTCGTGAGTAGCGATACACGACTACGATTGCGGCCACGGAGCGGCTGCACATGGCGTCGAGCGCGGGCGCGATCTCCGACCAGTGAGCCGCCGAGAGCGCGAACGGATCCACGTGGACGAGGAGCGCCCCGCCCGCCGGTACGCGCATGCCGTCGTCGACGCGTGCGGCGTCCTCCACGATGAGCACGTTCGCGATCCGCTCGGTCGCGATCTGCGAGGCGATCTCCGCGCGGCTCGCCGCGTTGGCCTCGCCGAGCACGGCGCACTCGCGCCTCTCGCCGAGCGTGTCGAGCACGAGGCCGGACGAGCAGCGATAGTGATTCGCCCGGGCCAGCGCCGAATGCTCGAGCTCCGCGTATCTCGCGTACGCGACGTGGCGGCAGACGAGCGCTTCCACCTCGCGCGCCCAACGCGTCGGGTCGGCGAGCGGCGCGTGGATTTGAAATGCGTGGGTATCGACGAAGCTCACACGCTCGGGGGCGCGCGCGAGGAGCCCAGCCAGCTCCACCAGCACGGCGTGCTTGATGACGTCGCCGAGGTTGCCGACGTTGCCGAGCTGCCGATTGGTGATGCGCGCCATGATCGACGACGAATACCAGATGCGAATCGATCGGCTTCGGCCGTCGTGCACACGCTGTATCCTCAGGCGATGAACGACACGTCCGCTCGCCCCGCGCTCGTCCTTTTCCTGCTCGCGACCGCCGCGGGCTGCAGCTCGAGCTCCGACGACAACGGCGCCGCCTCGGTCGATGCGGGCCCGGTGAGCGACGCGGGCGTCGACGCGTCGACGGCGATCGACGGCGGGCTCACCACCGATGGCGGCGGAGACGCCACGCGCGACGCACGCGCAGTCGACTCCGCGGGAGCCGACGGCGAAGCCGGATCGACCGTGTCGTCGGTACCGACCAATCCCATTTCGTTCCCGCGAAACATGCCATTCACGGTGGACAGCGGGACTACCAACTACGTATTCGTCCCCAGCTCGTACGACGGCACGCACATGACGCCGATTACGCTCTTCGTCTGGCTCCACGGCTGCGGCGGAATGAGCTCGGGCGACATCTACACGGTATCGCCCGGTGGGGCCTCGCAGAGCTGGATCAGCCTCGCGGTGGGCGGCCAAGAGGGCAATTGCTGGAACATGACCAGCGATCCGCCGCGCGTGCTGGCGGCCATTGCAAACATCAAAACGCATTTCAACATCAAGCCCAAGGGCGTCATCCTCGGCGGCTACTCGTCCGGCGGCGATCTCACGTACCGCACGGCGTTCTACAACGCTGGCCTCTTCGCGGGCGTGCTGGTCGAGAACACGTCGCCGTATCGCGATACGGGCTCGACGCAAGCGGCTTCGCTGGCGGCGGCGTCATGGAAATTCAACGTCGTGCATCTCGCGCACCTCCAAGACACCACCTACGCGATCGCCGGTGTTCGCACGGAGACGAACAGTCTGACTGCGGCGGGCTTTCCGATGACGCGCATCGAAGTCGACGGCGGTCACTACGACGCGCCGGGCGCGATCGAGAACGGCCACGCGGTTCCCGGGACGAGCGCCGACATCGCGACGTATTTGTTTCCTTTGCTCAGCGCCGGTTGGACGTCGCCGTAGCGTCGGGCGCTGCCTCGAGGGTCCGGCTCGTGAACCTCTGCACCGGTCCGCGCCACCGCTCGTCATCGATCACGATCTCCTCGAAGCGTCCGCTCGTGTAGACGTCGATGACTTTTCGCCAGAACGCGGTCGCGGCGGTGTTGGCGAAGCGCTGCCGCACCTCCCAAGTGCCGTGGAACGAGTCGAAGACGCGCGTCGCCAGGATCGCCCCGACGCCTCGCCGACGGTACTTTCGCATCACGAAGAACTCCGCGACATCCCAGGTGCTCGTGTCCGCGGTGACGCGGCTCCGCTGATGCACGAGCGCGAACCCCGCGTGCTCTCCGTCGACGCGCGCGAGGAAGGGATGGCGCCAGTCGTCTTCCCAGTACGCGTCGAGGGGAGGGAAGGCGAAGCGGCCGTCGTCCGCCACGTCCGTTCCGAGGATCTCGCTGAAGTCGTAGACGTAATATTGAAGGAGATGGGCGAGCACCGAGGCGGACTCTTTCGGCGCGGGGAGGAGTTCGATTTTCATGGCGTTGCC
>JBBQXV010000133.1:0-24270 GCA_038209335.1 Polyangiales bacterium
AGCGCGCCGAAAGCGTCGTCACCCTCGTGCGGCGCGTCCTCGAGTGGGCGCAGGCGGATCGCGAGGCGCGGTCACTCGCGATCATCACGTATCGTCCGCTCGCCAAGGAGCTCGAGGACGCGAGCCTCGCGGTCGGCCGCGCCCTCGCACCCGACGCGGACTCCTTCCAGGTGGCGCTCGCGTCGGTGCTCGCGACGTGGAAAGGGGAGCTCCACTTCGGTCACTACGGAGCGATGCGCGGGCTCGACTCGATGAAGGAGGCCGATTGCCTCGTCACCATCGGTGACCCCTGGCAAAACCTCGGCGTCGTGCGCCATGACGTCGCGTTCTTGAACCTGCCCGGAAAATGGGAGACGCGCCTCGAAGCGATCTGCCGCGCGGAGCTCGAGCAAGCGCATGGTCGGATCCGCGCCGTTCACCGCACGCGCCCCGCGCGCGTGCTGCACGTGGGCAAGGTGCTTCCGGGTGGCTCGGGCTGGGCGCAGGACAAGGTGAAGATCGTCAAGCTCACGGGCGGCAGGCCACGCAACGTGGCCGCGATGACTCGCGACGAGGTGCGAGCGGCCGTCGACCGACTCGGCGGGCTTCGCGCGACGGCGACGAAGATGCCGTGCGGGCTGGCGACGATCGTGCGCTATGCGAACGGTGAGCGCGCCATCTCCGCGGCGATGGCTGCGAGGCTGCGTGAGCGCGTCGCTGAGCAGAGCGCGTCAGCCGCCTGAGCGAGCGATCCCGGTGTGCCTAGTCGAAAGAAGAAAGCCACGAGGATCTCTCGACTAGGCATGCGGGATCGGATCGGCGTCCGTTGCACGATTTCGCGTCGCGTTCGACGTGGCATTGAACGCGACCGATGCAGGATCGAACCGCATCGATAGCGTACTGGTCGCGACCGATCTCGTATTGGTCGCGACGGTTGCCGTGTCGGTCGCGATCGATCTCGTATCGGTCGCGACCAATCTCAACTTGGTCGTGAGGGCAATCCTTCGTCAGCGCGCGCAAACGGCGTAGAGGCCGGCGTAGTTCTCGTACGTGCCGTGAAACACCGCGCCGGGCGCCGGTCTCAGGTCGACGCCGTTGACCGTGAAGTAGTAGTCGAAGGTCGCCCGCACGTACTGCGCGTCCGGCGAGATCGTCGTCGCGAATGCCGGGCACTGGCTCTTGTCGGTGAGCGCGCTGCCGTTCACGCCGCCGAGCGGATCGAGCGCGCGTAGGTTCATCGCGTAGCGCGCGTCGTTGCCGTGGTACTCGGCGAAGCGCACGTAGCTCGTCGTGAACGCGCCCGCGCCGCCGATGCGCGAGTGGAGCTCGACGTCGAGCTCGCGCCACAAGTTGGGATTGGCGTAATCGGTCACGCCCTGCTTCCACACGTCGAAGAAGACTTCGGCGATGGCGGCGCGCTGCCGCGCCCAGGTGTCGTAGCGAAAGTCGCTCGTCGCGGGCTGGGCGTGATCGTAGCAAGCTCCGGTGGCGCCGCCGCACGTCGCGCGGTCGATGAGCGACGACGTGTTGCCCATCCACCCGGGCGCGTTGGCCGCGGGCACCACGGCAAAGTGGTAGTTCGCGCCGTACGCCGAGTCGTAGCCGTGACATCCCCACGCGCTCGTGACCTCGAACCACATCGCGAGATCACCGCTCGCGGACGGCGTGAACGCGGGCGGGTTGGGGCCGTTCGAGAGACCCGCTCCGGCCACGGGGAAGGACCCGCCGTACACGCCGTTGACGCTGTACGCGCCCGTGATCGACCATCCCGGTCCATTCGCGAGATCGCCGCGGCACTGCGGAAGGCGCGCGGAGTCGTAGGCGACGCGGATGGGCTTGCCGGCGACGAGCGGCTCAGACGCGCCCTGGGTGAAGCTCGACGCGAACGTGATGACAGGCGGCGTCGCCGCGATGTCCGCGCTCGACGACGACGACGGCGCGCCTTCGCCGGGCGCGGCGCCGCACGCCGTGGCGAGAAGCAGAGGGAAAAAACCGACCGTGCGTGCGTGCCTCATGCAAGAGTTACTAATCGTCCCGGCGCGAGAGTCAAGCGCGCCGGCGAGTTGCGCGACCCTGCCACCGCGTTGCATGCAACTCCGGCTCGGGTTGCACCGCGACGCCGAAGAAGACGCCATTGCGGGCGCTTTCATGCGTATTCGCGTCGAAACCCGCCATCCGATCGCGCGCTGCCGGGAGATCCGGACCTGGCTCTCCGCTTGCTCTAGGTCCTGGTGCCGCCGGCATTCACCGGCACATCAAGAGAGGTGCTCCCATGCGTCACGTTCTTGTTTCTGCGTTCCTTGCTCTCATCACCTGCCTCGTCGCCTGCGGGGGATCATCGGAGTCGCGGGGTCCGGATCCCCTGTTCGATACCGCGCGTAGCGACGTGCACAACTTCAAGGGTGACGACGGTCGCGACCTCGGCCTGGTGAACACCACCCATAGCGTCCTCTGGGACTACGAGCACGGCTACAGCCGCTTCGGCGCGAACAAGGAGATCGTCTGGGGACCGCTTGCGTCCATCCCTGAGGCGGAGCTCGCCTCGATGCAGTCTACGGACGTGCCGCAAGCGCCGGTAAACGGCGTCAATGCGAGCTGGTTTTCGCGCGGCGGCGGCGGCACGGGCGGAACGGTATGCACCTGCTGCTACGTTCGCATCGACGGAACGTGCGGCTGCCTCGAGTGTCGTTCGCGGTGACGACGCATTCGGTGGGGGTCGATGATGATCGTCACCTCGCGATGACGTCGTAGCTCCCCTTGCTGCGTTTGAGGACGCGGTACCCGACCTCGTCCGCCTTGTCGATGCGGAGCGCGATCTCGTCTTTGCCGTCTCCGTCGACGTCGCCGTGCGTGAAGAAGGAGTAGCCGCACACGTTCTTCTGTTTCGGTTGCGGTCGAAAGAAGGGCTTCCACGCGCCTTCCGCCTTCTCCGCGAGGACGACGACCGCGCCTTTATCGGTGCAGCTTCCCTTGTCGCTCGCGGCGAGCTTCGTCTGTGCGATCGCGATGAAGCTCTCGCCGTCGTGGAAGACGACCACGTCGATCTTGGTGGGCGCGTCGCCCTTCTTCGGCGTGAGCGCGACGAGGGCGGCGGCCTTCGCGTCCGTGAGCTGCTTGTCCGTGGGCGTCGGGCGCGCTTTGGCGGGGGCGTGCGCGATCTCCCGATTCACGCTGAGCAAGAGGCAATGCTTCGTCTTCGATCCCGAAACGAAGCGCCCCGTGAGCTCGCCTTTGTCTCCGACGTCGGAGACCTTCCACGTCGCCGTGCCGCCGTCGCAGATCGCGCTGAGCGTCTTTCCGACAAGCAGGACCTTGTTGAGCTTCGGCGCTCCGTAGAGCTTTTCCCCGACGCCGTCGGTGAGGACGGCGAGGATCGGCGGCCGCTTGGCTTTCGCCTTGGCGGCGGCCGCGTCGCCGACGGACGAGAAGACGGAGATCGCGGCGAGCACGAGGATGGAGGGGAGTGTGCGGCGGTACATCGGGGTTGTGTGTTAACCGAGATCCTCGTGCGCGTCGACTGGGATCAGGCGGCCCTCCTCGTCGACCGATGTTGTTGCAGCCCCAACAAAACACACCCAAGCTACGTGCATGCCTCGGCTGAAACGCAAAGGAAGCAGCACGACGTTCTCGGTGTCCGTGTCGGTCGCTGCACAACGCCGCTTGAAGGCGGCCGCGAAGCGTTCGTACGGCGGCAACGTCTCGGCGTTGATCGAAGCCATTGCGCTCGAAGCCGATCGGCAAGAGGCGCTCGACCGACTCCTTCGCGATTGCCCGCCCATCGACGATGGCGCCTATAAGGCGTTTCTCGACGAGATGGCGGAAGCGCCGAAGCGCGGGCGCCGTCCCGCCGCATGATCCGCGTGACGCTCGATACGGGCGCGCTCATCGCGATGGAGAACCGAAAACCTCGCGCGAACATGCTTCTCTTGGCGTCGCAGCAGCACCGCGCCGAGCTCCTGGCGATCACGCCGGTGATCGCGGAGTGGTGGCGCGGGCCGTCGGATCGCCGAAACGACATCAAGCGCGCCGTGACCGTCGTTCCCTTTCCGGTTGCCGCGGCGCAAGCCGCTGGGATTTGCCTGGGCGAGACCCGTGATGGCCACCGCGCGGGCCTCGCGGTCGATGCGATGGTCATGGCGTTCGCAGCGACGTACGGCGGAGGCCTCGTGTACACGTCGGACATCGACGATCTGACGCGACTTCAGCGGCAGTTTCCGAGCGTTCGCCTTCTGTCGGTCTGAGACGGAGGATGCGAGTGAGCTACGCGTCGAGCACGGCCGGGAAGCCCCACGCCGCGAACAGCTCGGGCAGCACGAACGTCGTGAGCTCGACGATGCGGCCGTCGGCGTCGAGCGACAGCATGGTGAGGCAGACGGCGTGGTAGCGACCGTCGGGTGCGCGGACATACGCCAGCCCCGCGGGCTCTCCGTTCATCGGCGCCGACAGGATCTTGTAGCGGCCCGGGCGCGGCTCGCCGTCCCACGTGCCGGGCGATCGCATCGTCGCAACCACCGCATCCTTGCCGTCGAGCCAGTACTCCCAGGGCGGCATGTTCATGGCTCTCCCACGCGCGCACGAAGCGCTCGACGACCTCCGCGTGGCGCGGCGCGATCGCAGACGTCGCCGACGACGCGGCGTGCGGGCGCGCGATCGTGGCGCGTGCTCGCTGCAGCGCGCTGTTGATCGCGGCCTCGCTGGTCTCGAGCATGTCGGCGACCTCGGCGACGCTCCAGTCGAGGACGTCGTGGAGGATCAGCGCGGCGCGCTGACGCGGCGGCAGCATCTGCACGACACGAACGAACGCGAGCCGAATGCCCTCGCGCAGCCGCACGGCCTGCTCGGGACTCGGCACTGTAGGCAGCAGCGCGTCCGGGTACGGCTCGATCCACGCGATGTCGGCGCGCGGCGCGGTCGTGGGTGGGCCGGGCGCGATCGACGGACTCACATCCTGCGGCAGCACGCGGCGCGATCGCACCTTGAGCAGATCGAGGCAGGTGTTGGTGACGATCCGATACATCCACGCGCGGAAGCTCGCGCGCGGCTCGTAGGTCGCGAGTGCACGCCACGCCTTGAGCCGTGATTCCTGGAGCGCGTCGTCGGCGTCGTGGAATCCGCCGAGCATGCGGTAGGCGTACGCGTGCAGCTCGCGGCCGAGCGGTTCGACCAGCGCGCGAAACGCATGCTCGTCGCCACCGCGGGCGGCCTTGACCAAGGGCTCGAAATCTTCGCTCATGGACCGATGACCGGCGGGCGCGGCCATCGTTTCACTACCAGACCCCACGGCGAAAGGCCCGTACACATGAGCAAGGTGTTCTTCAGCGTCAGCGTCTCCCTCGACGGATATCTCGTACCGCCCGGCATGGACTTGGCGCACGCCGGCGATCCGAGCTTCGAGAGCTGGGGGGCGCAGTGGGGCAAGCTCCAGAGCTGGCTCATCGCGCAGCGCTACTTCCGCGAGAGGGCGGGGTTCGGCGCCGGCGGCGAGACCGGCACGGACAACCAGATCGTCCAGCAAACGTTCGAGCGCAGCGGCGTCAGCATCATGGGCAAGCGCATGTTCGAGCTGGGCGAAGCGATGTGGCCCGAAGAAGCGCCGTTCCACACGCCGGTGTTCGTGCTCACCTCGCAGGTCCGCGAGCCATGGGTGCGGCCCGGCGGCACGACGTTCTACTTCGTCAACGACGGCATCGAGAGCGCGCTGCGCCAGGCGCGCGCGGCGGTCGGCGACCGCGACATCCGCATCGCCGGTGGCGCCGACGTGATCCAGCAGTACCTGCGCGCCGGGCTCGTCGACGAATTCGCGCTCGCGATCTCGCCGGTCATGTTCGGTGGAGGGCGCCGGCTATTCGAAGCCATCAGCCGCGAGGTCGGTGTCGAGCTCGTCGAGACCATCGCGTCGCCGCGCGTGACCCACGTGCGCTATGCGGTGCGCAAGCGGTGAGACGCCGCCGAGCTCCGCTACCAGACGCTCGACAAGCTCCGAGCACGAACGTGAGCCACGGCACGCTCGCCGCATAGTGGTTCGCGAGGCAGATACGGAAAGCAGCTAAGCTCCTTCGATGCATCTCGCTCCTGCGCTCGAGCGACTGACGACCTCTCCCGACGATCAGCGACGCCTCGGCGCGTTCAAGCTCGTCCGCCAGCTCGGCAGCGGCGGCTTCGCGCCGGTGTGGCTCGCGACCGAGGTCTACGGGACGAAGGAGCTCCGCACAGCGGCCCTGAAGCTCTTCTCCCTCGAAGGGCCCGACGCGGATCGGGAAGCTTTGTCGCGAGTGTCGGCGGCGGCGCAACACAAGGACCAAGTCATCGACGAGGCGCGCGCGCTCTGCCGCGTTGAGCACCCGAACATCGTCAGGTTCTACGCGATCGCGCTCGACGAGGAGCGCGGTGTCATCGGCCTCGCGATGGAGTACGTGCGCGGCACGCCGCTCGACAAGCGCCTCGAACACGAAGGCAAGCTCTCGCCAGCGGACACGATCGCCATCGGCATCGCGGTCGCGTCGGCGCTCGCGGCGGTTCACGCCGCGGGGATCGTCCACCGCGACGTCAAGCCCGCGAACATCGTCGAGAGCGCCGGTGTCCACAAGCTCATCGACTTCGGTATCGCCGCGGCCGAGATCGCGAGCGAGCCCGCGCCGCGCGCGCGCACGAAGCGCGTCGTGCTCGACGATCTTCCACTCGACGTCGTCGGAACGAAGATGTCGATGCTCGCGGCCGCGTACACCGTTCGCGAGAGCGACGATGCGAGCGCGGATGGCGTCCCGTTTTTGCTCACGGGCACTGTCGGCTACATCGATCCGAACTGCGTCGCCGAGCGCTCGTCCGCGACGCCCGCGAGCGATCTGTACGGGCTCGGCGCGACGCTCTACGAGTGCCTCACCGGTCTGTTGCCGGCGCAGGCGATGGCCCCGCCGGGAACCGGACTTCGCGGCGAGGTGCTCGACGGTCGCGCGCGCGCGGCGTCGATTCGAGTCGTAGCGCCGGATCTGCCCGCGCCGCTCGCGGATCTCATCGACCGTCTTCTCGATCCGGATCCTGCGTCGCGACCGCACTCCGCCGAAGAGGTCGTTTCGGCGTTGAAAGGGCCGACGAGCGCGGACACGACGTCGCTTCGTCCTGCGCGCGCGCGGATGTCGGGGCGGTCTCGCGCGGCGATCGTCGGCGCGGCGGTCGTCGCGGTCGGGCTCGGCGCGTTCGCGCTTCGCGGTCGATTCAGGGCGCCACCTGTTAGCGAGACGTGCAATGCCGCCGATCCGAACGACTGCAACGTCCGATGCGAACGCGGCAACGCTGACTCCTGCTTCGCGCTCGCCCGCATGTACATGAACGGCAGCGGCGTCGCGAGAGACGAAGCGCGCGCAGCGGCGCTCTTTCGCACGGCGTGCGAGGCGAAGCACGCATCCGGATGCCAAGCGCTCGGCCACGCGCTCGAGATGGGCACCGGCGTCGCCGTCGACGCGACCGCGGCGCTCGTGATGCACGAACGAGCATGCGCGGGCGGCAACGCGCAAGGCTGCAACTCGGCGGGTCGCCTCATCGCGCTCGTCGACCCCGCACTCGCGTCGGAGCGCTATCGGCAGTCGTGCGACCTCGGCTACGGCGTCGGCTGTTCGAACCTCGCGTTGATGTACGAGCTCGGAAGCGGCGTCCCGAAGGATCTCGCGCGCGCGAGAGAGCTCGACGAACGCGCGTGCAAAGACGTGGCCGGAGCGTGCGGACAGCTCGCCGGGATGCTCGCGGACGGCATCGGTGGCGAAAAGGACGAAGCGCGCGCCGTCGCGCTCTACCGCAAGGCGTGTGAAGCCGGCAATCAGCAGGCGTGCTTGGGGCTCGGCGTGATGCTGCAATCGGGACGCGGCGCGCCGAAGGACGCCGTGCAAGCCGCGGCGCTCTTCAAGCGCGCATGCGAAGCAAGCGACGCGGACGCGTGCGCGAATCTAGGCGCGCTCCACCTGGTGGGCGACGGCGTTTCGAAAGACGAGGCGCGCGCGGTGATGCTCTACCAACGGGCATGCGACGGTGACCTGGTGTCCGCCTGCCGTTCGCTCGCCGAGCTCTACGCCAAAGGTTTGGGGACCGCCTTGGACGTCGCGCGCGCGCGCTCGCTCTACGCGCAGGCGTGCGACGCGGGTGACCCTCTGTCATGCAGCAAGGTTGCGAACATGGAGGACGCCGGCGCAATCGACGCGACGGCGAGCGCGGCTCCACCGCGCCAGGCGCTGCGACTCGTCCCGACGGCGCAGCCGAGCGCATCGACGCCAGCGCCGCCGGTCGTCCTCTCGCCGCCACCGCTGCCTTCGAGGAGGGCGAAGGACGGAAGTCGGGGTGGGGCCGGGCCGGTGTTCTAGGCCTAGCCGAGGAACGCGCGAAACCTCGTCGTCCAAGTGGGTGCTCGGTCGGGCGCCCTACGCGCAGCCGAGTGACCGAGTGTTCGTGCATGCCTAGACAAGCATATGCCGTCGTGGGCATATACAAAGCGTGAACGAAACGTTTGCTGTCTTGGCGGAGCCGAATCGTTATCGCATCGTCGAGCTTCTTCGACGCGGTCCACGCACGGTCAACGACATCGGTGAGCGACTGAGCCTCAATCAACCGCAGGTGTCGAAGCACCTGCGAGTGATGAAAGAGGCAGGGTTCGTCGATGTTCAGCCACAAGCGCAGCACAGGCTGTACGTGCTGCGCGCCGAGCCGCTTCGGGAAATTCACGATTGGCTGGAGCGCTATCGCCAACTCTGGGATGCGCGCTTCGAAGAATTGGACGGGCTCATCGAGGAGCTCAAAGAAAAGGAAAAGGGACATGCACGTCGAAAACGGAAGTGAGCTCGTGAAGAAGAATCCGACCACCATCGATCGTCGCTCGGACCGCGAGCTGGTCGTGACTCGCACCTTCAACGCGCCCGCGCGGATCGTGTTCGACGCATGGACGACGCCCGAGCTACTGATGCTTTGGTGGGCGCCGCGGTCATGCGGCATGAAGATGCTCGCGTGCGAGATCGATCTTCGCGTGGGGGGAAAATATCGCTACGTGTTCGCAGGCGCAGGCGGCACAGAGGTCGCGTTTTTTGGAACGTACAAAGAGGTCGAGCGCCCGACGCGCCTCGTCTCGACCGACGAGGAGCAGACCGGCGGTGAGGCGTTCACCACGACGACGTTCACCGAAAAATCCGGGAAGACTACGGTTGTCATGGTTCAGCTCTTTCCGTCGAAAGAAGCACTCGACGAGGCGGTCGACGGCACGACTGCCGGCAACTGCGAAACGCTCGATCAGCTCGAAGAGCTTCTCGCGGCGACGACCAAGAGCGGCGGCTAAATTGGCCGCTACGACTGCTCACTTCCCGGCGTCCTTCACAGCGTTCTCTTTGACGGCCGCGGCTCACGAGAATCCGCGACGCGGGCGCGGGATCCCGTGGCGCGAAGGGGCGAGGCGCGCCGAAAGCCCGTGAAATGAAGGCTCCGCGCGTGCGGCATGCGGGTTGCGAAGTGACCTCGCATGAGCGTGAGCGATTCTCCCCCCGACACGTTGCGTCCCGCTGCCATGAAGGCCGCGCAGCGCGAACGTCCTCGGCCGTCGTCCCCCCCAGCCGCCCTTCGCGTGCGAGCGCTCGAGTGTCGCCTCGAACGTGGAAGCATCGCGATCCCGGTCGAAGCCGTCGGTCAGATCGTCGAATACGAGGTCGCGCCTCTGCCGCTCACGCGCGGCGCCGTGCGTGGCCTCGGGATCGTGAACGGCAAGCTCGTCGTGTCGCTCGGCGTCGGCGCCTGCGACGAAGGTCGCCGCCGCACGAAGGGCATTCTGCTTCGCACTGCGGAGCCGTACGGACACTGGGCGTTCGAGGTGAGCGAGGTCATCTCGTTCATCGAGGTCGAGCCGCCGCGGGCAGGACGTGTGCGCACGGTCGACGCGCGCGAGATCGCGTGGCTCGACGTGGAAGACGTCGTTGCGCGCGCCGACGCGGCCTTCGCCGACGGAGCGACTCGGTGAGCGCACGCCCGATCGACCTTGTGCACCGTTTGCCGGCGGACGTCGACGAGCGCGTGCGCGACGCGTGCCGTCGCGCCGGCGCGCGCGCCGTGTCGAGCGACGCCGTGCGCACGGAGACGCCGGCCCTTCTCGTCGCGCATTTGCCGCGGCGCGCGCGGCGCATTCCGTCGGACGTTCTCGAGACTGCCGATCGCATCGAGGCCGGGATTCCGCTCTTGCTCGCGTGCGACGAAGCGCTCGTCCATCCGGCGACGACGCTTCGCACCGAAGGCGTCACGCTCGTCGAGCACGCCGCGAGCGATCGCCTCTACTCGCAGATCCGCATCCTCGTCGCGGCGTCGCGCCGCGAGCCTCCGACGCGCGGGGTTGACGGCACGCTGGAGGACGGCGGTCCTCATTGGTGGCTCGGCATGATCGGCGCGGCGCGCGCGGAAGCGGAGGAAGACGGCGTCGGCGCGCTCGTCGCGCTCGCGCCGGTCATCGACGCCGGCGCGAAGCTCCGAGCGGCGCATGCGATCGCGGCGGCGACCGCGGCTCCGGATCTCGCGTCCGCGCTCACCGACTGCCTCGGGAACGACGCTGGTTTCGTCCACGTCGCACGCGAAGCGCGGACATGGACGCTCTATTGCCCGCAGGGCGCGGGAGCGATGTGGCTCTTCTCGTCGCATCGACTGCCGCACCTCTCCGCACTGTCTCGCGCCTCCGCCGCCCCGCGCGTTCTTCGGAGCGTCGCGCACGCGGGCGAGATCGTCCTCGCGGCGAACCGCGCGCTCGAGCTTTCCGAGCAACCGATCGTCCGAGGCCTCGCGGACGGCGGCCCTGCGACGCTCGATCGCCTGCGTGCGATGAGTGAGCCGATCGACGGCTTCGTCGCGGAGCTGCGGTGATGGCCGCGCGCCTGCTCGTCATCGACGACAGTCCGACGATCCGCAAGCTCGTCGATCTGACGTTTCGCGGCTCGCCGTGGACGGTCACCTTCGCGGCATCGGGCGGCGAGGGGATCGCGAGCGCGCTCGCGGCTCCCCCCGCGCTCGTGGTCCTCGACTACGTGCTCCCCGACATGCGCGGCATCGACGTCTGCGCGAGGCTGGCAAACGACGCCGCGACGCGCGATGTCCCGGTCGTCGTCGTCACCGCGAAGAGCGATGAAGTGCGCGCGGAGTTCGAGCCGTTCGCTTCGGTCCTGGCGTGCCTACCAAAGCCGTTCACTCGCGACGATCTGACGAAGGTCGCGGCCGCGGTGTTGGCGCGGCGCGAGCGAAGCGGCGGGGCGACATTTTCGCACGAGCAGAAGGAGAGCGCGGCGCAGATCTTGTTCGCGCGATTGCGCGGCGCGCTCGGAAGTGTCCCGCAGTGGGCGGCGGAGATTGGCAGCGCGTCGCCGGCGGCGTACTTCGCGCGCAAGGTGCTCACCGCGGAGCGCGTCGAGGCGATCCTCGAAGGACTCGTTCCGCTCTTCCGCGACGTCCTCGCGTCGCGTGCGACGACGCAGACCGAGGGCGGATCTGCAGCGATCTGCGGCGAGCTTCGGTCGTGGCCGATCGCAGAGCTGCTGAACTTCTTCTCTGCGAGCGGGCGCGCGGGCGAGCTCACGATCGCTCACCGCGACCAAAAGCTCGTCACGTATTGGCGGCGCGGCGAAATCGTCATCGTCACGACGCACGATCCTGAAGCGTACCTTCGCGGCGCCAAGCTCTCGCGCGTCCCCGCCGATGCGCTCGTGCGCGCGAAGGCGGAGCAGAGAGCGAGCGGGAAGCCGGTGTTCGTGTCGCTGGCCGAGGACGGCGTCACGCTCTCCGCGCCGCTCGCGGAGCTGCTTCATCGTGCGGGCCGGCGGCTCTTGCTCGACGCCGTCGATTCGACCGCGGCGACCTTCGCGTGGCGCGATCTCGCTGCACTGCCGCTTTACGCCGACGCCCATGGTCGGCACGTCTCGACGAAACGAAACACGCTCGTCTTCGGCGCGCCCGCGCCGGCAACGCGTGCGTCTTCCCTCCAGCAACTCGCGCTCGAGCGGTTGCGCCGCGATCCGCCGTCGACGCTCGTGCGCGACGACGTGGTGTTCGACCGCGCGCGTGGATTCAGCGACCAGATCCGCCGCTTCGACCTCGACGCGAACGAGCGTCGTGTCCTCGCCGCGTGCGACGGGGTCCACCCGCTCTACGAGATCTCGACGCGCGCGTCGCTGCCTCTCGAGACCACGCGCGCGGTCTGTGCGCGCCTCGCGGAGGTGGGCCTCGTCGTCGAGCGCGTCGACCGTGATGCGAGCTCGCGACGTCCGGTGCTCATCCTCGAGCCGGACGTCGACGGCTTCCAGCGGCCGCTCGAAGCGCTCATTCGCGATCGCGCCGTCGACGCACCGGTCGTGAGCCTCACCGACGCCAGCGAGGTGCTCGAAGCGATTCGACGCGAGCGACCGCGCCTCGTCATCCTCAACGCATCCGCAGCGAACGGCGTCCTCGAAGCGACCGCCCGCGCCGTCCGCGCCGTCGGCCTGAACGACGTGTCGCTGGTGGCGCTCCTCGAAGCCGAGAGCGCGTGCGAGGCCGAGAGCCTTCGCGCCGCGGGCTTCGACGCGGTGTTCGTGAAGCCCGTTCAGTACGCAGATCTCGAGAAGCTCATCGACTGACCAAGAAATGGAGACTGACCATGCAGAACATTCTCATCGTTGACGACGTACAGACAGATCGCGAGCTCGTTGGAAAGGTCGTGTCGGCGGCGGGGCACTGCCCCGTCTACGCAACCGACGGCGCCGAAGCGCTCGCGAAGGCGAAAGAAGTGCAGCCCGCGCTCATCTTCCTCGACGTCGTAATGCCGCGCCAAGACGGCTTCAAGACGTGCCGCTCGCTCAAGCAGGACGCGGCGACCTCGAAGATCCCCGTCGTCCTCGTGACGTCGAAGGTGACCGAGAGCGACATGTTCTGGGGAAAGAAGCAGGGCGCGGACGATCACGTCGGCAAGCCGTTCACGCCCGACACACTCACCGCGATCATTCGCCGCTACGCGCGCTGAAGGAGCGATCATGACGACCGAAAGCTCTACGGGTAGCGCGGTATCGGCAGGCGCCGGTTCATCGGGCCTGCGCCAATCGCTGTGCACGTTCTGGCTCGGAGCGAAGTGCTTCGGGCTCGACGTCGCGCTCGTGGGCGAGGTCGTCGTAGTCGAGTCGGTGACTCCGGTGCCGAAGGGACACGACGCGTTGCTCGGCCTGTTCAATCTCCGGGGCACGCCGGTGCCACTCGTCGACGCGGCGACCGTGCTCTCGCTCGACGCGCGCGCCGACACGAAGCAGACGCACGCGCTCGTCGTGCGTCACGGCGACCTGGTCGCAGCGCTCGCGATCGATCGAATGGAATCGGTCATCGCGGCCGGCCGCGGTGCGTTCTCTCCGCCCTCCAGCGGCGACGAGCATCCGGTCGTCCAGGGGTTCCTCGAGACGAGCGGGCGCGTCGTCACCGTGATCGCGCCGGCGGCGCTCCTCGAGCGCCTCGATCGTCTCCGGCCCGCGGGTCGTTCGCAACGCTGACTCTCACGCGCGTGACAGTCGAAAACCGCACGCCGCGCGCGCAATTCGCGCACGCGCAAGCGTCGTGCGCCAAAAGCCCCAAGAGGAAACGCCATGTTCAGTCGATTGTCCAAGCTCACCGTCGGTCGCCAAATCATCGCGGCTTTCGGCGTGCTCACAGTGATGCTTCTCGCCCTCGCCACGGTCAGCTTCGTCACCGTCGACGATATCGCCGACGAGACCGACCACGCGCTCAAGGTCAACGCGGCCACGAGCGAGTATGCCGCGCGCGCGCGCGTCGCCTTCGGCGATCTCCGTCGCTTCGAGAAGGATCTCTTCTTGAGCATCGGAGACTCAGCGAAGGAAGGAGAATACGAGTCGAGCTGGAACGCGGAGCGCGAGCTCTTCGTCGCCGCGCTCGCGGAGCTCGATAAGCACGTGGACAACGACGCCGAGAAGAAGCAGCTCGTCGAGGTTCGCGAAGCGTTCAAGACGTACGAAGCATCGTTTCACGCGACGGTCGCTCGGATTCACGCCAAGGAGTTCAGCAAGGCGAGCGATGCGAACGCCATGATCGAGGCGAACAGGGCCACAACTCACAAGATCGAGCTCGACCTCGACAAGATGAACGAAGAGCAGTTCGACATCATGGAGGCCGTCCCCGTGAAGGTCGACAAAGAGGCCGCGCGCACGAAGTTCATCAATCTCGGGTTGGGCGTGTTCGCCGTGCTCGTCGCTGCGGCGATCAGCTTCGCGCTCATTCGCTCGATCGTTCGCCCGCTCGTCGCGACGGTTCGCGATGCGCAGGAGATCCTCGCCGGCCGCGCTCAGATCACGGCCAGCGGAGAGATCGGGCAGATGCGGCAAGCGTTCGAAGGCGTCCGTGTCGCGCTCAAAGAGACGCGCGAGCTGAAGGAGCAGATCGAACAAGACAGCAAGCAGCTCCAGGACGACATCATGGGCCTCTTGCGCGTCGTCGCCGAGGCGTCGGACGGCGACCTCACCGTTCGCGCGACGATCTCGGCCGGATCGCTCGGCAACGTGTCGGACGCGTTCAACACCCTGATGGAGTCACTCCAAGCGTTGCTCTCGGGCGTGCAGACGCAGATTGCGCGAACGAACATCGCCGTCGAAGCGATTCGAGAGGCCTCGGAGCAGATGAACTCCGGTGCTGCGCTCCAGACGAAGGAAATCCTCTCGGCGCGCCAGCTCGTGGTGCACATGAACGAGGAGATCACGAAGGTCAGCACGCAGGCGCATTCCGCCGCGGACGCCGCGAAGCGCACCGAGGCGTCGGCCGAAGAAGGAACGAACGCCGTCCAGAACGTCATCTCCGGAATGACGACGCTCCGAGCGAACGTGCAAGCGGGCGCGAAGAAGATGAAGAACCTCGGCGACCGCTCCATGGAGATCACCGGCATCGTCGGGACCATCAGCCGAATCAGCGAGCAGACGAACATGCTCGCGCTGAACGCGGCGATCGAAGCGGCGCGCGCAGGCGAGCACGGTCGCGGATTTTCCGTCGTCGCCGAAGAGGTCCGCAAGCTCGCAGAGCGGACTGCGGGAGCGACGCAGGAGATCGACAAGCTGGTGAAGGCGATTCATCAGGAAACGACCGAGACCGTCGGCGCGATCGAACAGCAGACGCAGGTCGTGGAGCAGGAGTCGCTCCTCGTCGGCCAAGCGGGGCAGTCGCTCCAGAGGATCCGCGTGGTGTCGGGCGAGTCGGCGAGCGTCGTCTTCGACATCAGCACGATCGCGCAACGCCAAGTCGCAGGCACGGGGACCGTCGTGAAGGTGATGGAGCAGATCTCGAACATCGCCGCGCAGACCCAAAAGGGTGCCGAAGGAACGGTCGCCAACGTCGCGGAGCTCGCCGCGCTGTCGGCAGAGCTGAAGGCGGGCATGAGCAAGTTCAAGGTCAGCTGATCACAACGTAAACGAGACGCGGAGGCGATTGATCATGGCGAGCTTCTCCATAGACGACGTGCGCGGTACGCTTCGCGCAGACATCACGACGCTCCTCTCGCGCATCGAAGAGAGCGCGCGCGCGCTGGCGGCGATGCCGGAGCCTCTGATGGAAGAGGAAGGACCCTCCTTCCGCGTGATCGGGGACAGCGGCCACGCGGTGGGCGGCACCTGCTCACTCGTCGCCGCGGAGTCGCTCGCGTCGTCGGCGCGCTCGATGGAGAAGCTCGCCGAGCGCGGCGAGGCGGAGGTGCGGGCTGCGGCCGCGCACCTGGCGACCGCGCGGCGCATCGCGGAGGTCGCAGTGGCCGGCGCGTGGGAGATGAACCAGATGCTCGACCTCGAGCTCGATAAGCGCGGCGACGACGCGCAGTGGCTCGCGCTGGAATGGCAGGGTCGCGCGGACGATGTGCTCGCGCCGCTGGCAGCGCCTGTCGTAGAGGTGCGCGCGCCCGAGCCTGCGAAAGCGGACGAGACTGAATCCGCGTTCGCGTTCGTCGAGGGCGACGACGGCGAAGCGCCCACGGCGGCGACCGAGATTGCGTTCGATGACGTCCCTACCGACGGCAACGACGACATGCGACGCGAGCTGGCGAAGGTGTTCGAGCAGGAGGCGCGCGAGGTCGTCGTCGCGCTCGGCGGACATCTCACTGCGCTCGCCGCGGACCCTTCGAACGCGGCGCACGTCGCGGCGGTCGAGCGGCTCTTTCACACGTTGAAGGGCGCAGCCGCGACGATCGGCCTCGCCGCGATTCGCGACGACGCGAGCGATCTGCAGCGTCGCGCCGAAGAGATGCTCGAAGCGGCAAGTCCGACGACGCGCGACGCAGTCGAGAAGCTGACCGCCGACGCGAACCGGATGCTTGCGCGCGCGAACCTCCCGACGATCGCGCTCTCGACCGTGGCGCCAGAAGACGCGGGCATGTCGCGCGAGGCGCGTGCGCAGTTCGATCGCGAGGCGCGAGACCTCACCGACGAGCTCGCGAGTCTGATCGACGCGCTCGGGTCGACGTATGGCGACGCGCAGCGGCAGGTCGTGGATCGGATCGGCGCATCGCTGCACCGCGTGCGCGGATCGGCGCTCGTGGTCGGCGAAGAAGAGGCCGCCGCGGAGGCCGCGCGCCTCGAGGCTGCGTGCGCGGGAGGATCCGCGGCGAGCGCGGAGCTCGCGCAGGGGCTTGCGCGTATCGTCGCGTCGCTGCGCTTGCAGCCGCCGGGGCCGAACCGTGCGAACGACGAGTCGTTCGACGAAGCGCGTGCGCTCTTCCTCGAAGAGGCGCGCGGAATCCACGCCGAAGCGGTTGCGCTTCTCGACGAGCTCGGCGCGGACGGCGCGTCGGTCAGCACGCAGGCGCAGCGCGAGCTGGCGTCCCTCTTCCACCGCTTGAAGGGTTCCGCCGCCGTCGTGGCGCACGAGGCGATCGCCGCCGAGGCCTCCGCACTGCAAGGGCTGGTCACCGACGGCGCGGGTGTTCACGCGGCGGGCTCGGTGCGCGAAGCCCTCGCGCGCGTCGCGCGCCTCGCGGAGATCGACGCTCCGTCCGTCGCGGGGTCGAGCGTGTCGCTGGCTCTGCGCGAAGCGGTCAGTCTGCCGGCCGAGCCCGAGCTTTGGCGTGCGTTCACGAACGAATGCAGCGAGCTCCTGGATGCGATCGAGCGCGAGACGCTGGAGCTCGAACAGAGCGACTCGCCGAAGGACCGGATGCGTTCGCTCCTCGGCCACTACCACACGCTGAAGGGTGTCGTGAACACGCTCGGTCTCACGCCGACAGGCGCGATGATCCATCGCATCGAGGACTTCCTCGAAGAAGTCCTCCGGCGCGCGGTCGTGCCGTCGGTGCGCGCCATCGCGTCGCTCTTGCTCCAAGTGCAGACGGAGATTCGAAAGAACCTGCGCCAAGCACCTGGCGGCTGGGTTGAAACCT
This sequence comes from Polyangiales bacterium, assembly GCA_038209335.1. Taxonomy (GTDB): domain Bacteria; phylum Myxococcota_A; class Polyangia; order Polyangiales; family Polyangiaceae; genus JBBQXV01. The sequence goes on from JBBQXV010000133.1 coordinate 17,360, forward strand.
CGATGGCGGCGATCGAAGCAAAGGTCACGCGGCTGCTCGCGGGCTCTGTGGTCGAGGATCGATCGCGCGGGTCCGAAGCGTCGGTGCATTCCGGCGCGAGCTCGGAGGCGCTCGCCCACGCGAGCGGAACCGATGGGTCGGAGCGTCGGTTCATCAAGGTGGCGACGGAGCGCCTTGACGTCCTCATGAACCTCACGGGAGAGCTGGTCGTGAGCCGATCACGCCTCCTCAGCAAGATGACCGAGCTGCGCACGCTGCAAACGGAGCTCGGTCGTGGGGGCAAGCGTCTCGTCGAGACGGTCGACGCGTTCCGTCGCGAGAACGAGTTCGCCAACCTCGACGGTCGCCGCACCGCGCCGGCGTTGCCGCCTCTTCCGGTGTCGATCCGCCGCACCGACGATGTCGCGCAGCCCGCCGCGTGGACCGGCTTCAGCGATCTCGAGCTCGATCGTTACGACGACGTGCACGTGCTCTCGCGCAGCCTCGCGGAGATCACGAGCGACTTCCAAGAGCTCTACACGCAGTTCCAGCGCGGCGTCTCGACGCTCACCGACGACTCCGATGTCTTCGGCGGGATCATCTCCGGAATCCAGAACGAGGTGACGCGAGCGCGCATGGTGCCGCTCGAGGTGCTCTTTGCGCGACTGCGGCTGCCGATCCGCGACGCGGCGGCGCGCGATGCGAAGGACGTGCGAGTCATGACGCGCGGCGAGGACGTCTCGATCGACAAGACGATCGCCGACGCGCTCTTCCAGCCGATGCTTCACCTCGTCCGCAACTGCGTCGCACACGGCGTCGAGCGCGCAAAGTTGCGTGACAAGACCGGCAAGGCGGCTACTGGAACGATCACGCTCGCCGCGCGCCAGGAGTCGGGGCAAATCGTGATCGAGGTCGCCGACGACGGCGCAGGGCTCGACCTCGAGGCGTTGCGCGAGCGCGGCATCGCGATGGGTCTCGTCTCTGCCGACGTGCCCGTGAGCGATCCGTCGATCAAAGAGCTCGTGTTCGCGCCGCAGCTCAGCACGCAGCGCCAGGCCGGCGCAGTGGCCGGGCGCGGGGTCGGCTGCGACGTCGTTCGCCGCGCCATCGAGCGACTCAGCGGAACGATCCGCGTCGAAAGCGCGCGCGGACGAGGCACGGTTTTCGTCGTCACGCTCCCGCTCACCCTCGCGATCACCAAGGCGCTCATCGTGCGCCACAAGCACCAGATGTTCGCGCTGCCGCTCTACTTCGCGGAGCGAATCATCGAATCGCAAGAGCAGCGCGTGGTCGACTCGGCGGGGCATCGGCGGATCAAGCTCGACGACTCGTTCGTCCCGGTGCGCACGCTCGGCGAAGTGCTCACGGGTGCGTCGCCGTCATCCGCGGACGACGGACCGGTCATCGTGCTCCGCGTCGGCGACCAGCGTCTCACCCTCCAAGTCGACGAGGTCCTCGGTCAAGAAGAAGTCGTGGTGAAGAATCTCGGGACGCTCCTCACCGGGCACCCGCTCTTCGCCGGCGTGACCATCCGCGGCACGGGCGATCTCGTCTTGATCATCGACGTCCCGGAGCTCGTCGACCTCGGCGGGACCGCGGCGCGCACGACTGTCGTGAACGGCGCAGCGGCGCGCACGACCATGGTCAACGGCGAAGCGGCGCATGCGCATCCGGAGCACGACTTGCCGCTGACTCCGCGAACCAAGGCGTCGGAGTCGACGCGCTCGCGCGTGCGCGTCCTCTTCGTCGATGACTCGCTCTCGGTACGCAAAGTCGCAGAGATGAACTTGAAGGCACTCGGCGTCGACGTGACCCTCGCGGTCGACGGGCTCGACGCGCTGAACAAGCTCCGCGAAGAGACGTTCGATCTCGTCTTCACCGATCTCGAGATGCCGCGCATGCACGGCTACGAGCTGATTCGCGAGCTGCGTTTCTTGCCGGCATACGCGGATCTCCCGATCCTCGTCGTGACGAGCCGCTCGGGGCAGAAGCATCGGGACCAGGCGCGCGCGCTCGGCGCGACCGAGTACATGACGAAGCCGTTCACGGCGCAGTCGCTCGAAGCGGCGATCAAGCGGTGGGCGAAAATCCGCACGGGCCGCACGGGGAGCGGCACGTGAGCGCGACGCTGAACGCGCGCGGCGAGCTCGCGGTCCTCGTCGCGTGTCACACGTTCCTCGTGGCGATTCCCACGCGGACGGTCGTGCGGCTCTTCATGGACGAAGAGGTCACGTCCCTGCGCGCGGAGAAACACGGAGCGCTGCTCGGCACGGTGCGCGCGGCCGGAAAGGCGTGCGCCGCGTGGGACCTTGGCGTGCTCCTCGATCTCGAGCCGCTGACGCGCTCGTGGGTCGTGGTCGACGTCGAGCACGGCGGCGCGCGCGTTCCCATCGCGCTTCGCACGGGCGCGTGCGCATTCGTCACGCAGGTTCGTCCCGAGGCTTCGCTGCCGGGTCGCATCTTCCGCGCGCGCGGCCGCGCGTTCCCAGCCGCGTTCGCGGCGTCGTCCCTCGGCGCGGAGGTGCCGGCGCTCTTCGGGTTGTGGCTCGACGTCGCGAGGCTCTTCACGGACGACGAGCTCGCGGCGTCGATCGCCGTCATCGGCCGCGGCGAGCACGCGAGCGTGAAGCCATGAGCGCTTCTTCGATCGAGGACCCGCACGGCGACGCGCCCGTCGCGCTCGTCGTCGACGGCGACGCCGTGTCGCGGCGTTTCGTCGAGCTCGCCCTCGGGCGCGACGGTTCGTTCGTCGTCGAAGGTGCACGCGACGCGGCCGCGGCGCTCGACATCTTGGGCTCGCAGCGCGTCGATGTCCTCGTCAGCGAGATCGATCTGCCCGATACGAGCGGCCTGCGACTCTTGCGACGCCTCGCCCAGGAGCAACGGCTGCGCGGGATCCCGTTCGTGTTCCTCTCCTCCGACGCGCGCGCAGACACGCGCACCGAGGCCTTCCGCGCCGGCGCCGACGACTACCTCGCGAAGCCCGCTGATCCCAACGAGCTCCTCGCCCGCGTCACGGCGCTCGTCGAGCGACGCCGGCGGGAACGCGACGAATCGAGGCGGCGCAGCTACACGCTCGCGGGCGACTTCGAGACGCTCGGCTTCGCGGACCTCGTTTCGCTCCTCGGCATGAGCCAGCGGAGCGGCGCGCTCTCCGTGCTCACCGCGCGATGCGCGGGCGTCGTCCACTTCGATCGAGGGGCGCCGGTGCACGCGGTGCTCGGGAGCCTCGTCGGCGTCGCGGCGTTCCACGCGATCGTCGGCGAGACGGCGGGGCATTTCGAGCTCACGCCCGGGGCCTGCGAGATCGCGCCGTCGGATCGCACGATCTGCGTATCGGGGACGGCGCTCCTCTTGGACGCGGCGCGGATCGTCGACGAGTCGCAGAACGGTGTCACCCACGTGCCGCCCGCGCCCACGAGCGCGCGACCGACGGTGCGCCTGTCGGCGAGCATCGCGCCGGCGCTGATCCCGTCGACGACGCGCGCCGCGCAGCTCGAGATGGCGCTGCGCGATCCGTTCACGCTCGGTGAGCCGCGCCTGTGGTCCGAGCAAGACCTCGCGAAGTGGACCGCCGCGCCGAGCGGACGCGATCGCCTCCACGTTCACCTCGTCGCCGATCTCGCCACGGGCGTGTCGTCGATCCTCGCGCTCGCGGGATCGCCTACGGAGCGTTGGGTGCTCGATGGCCTCGCCGCCCACAAGAAGGCGTTCGGTCTCACGTTCTTCTTGCGCCACGAGCGAACGATCGACCTCGTTCTCCTCGACATCGAGCAGCCGAGCGAGCTCTCCGACCATCTGCGGCGTACGCCGGCGTTCACGATCGTCGCGCCGCCCGGAGGCGACCTCATCTCGCTCGGAACGAAGGCGCGCGTCGAGTTGCACGGTTTGATCGAACGACTCTCGCCTCCGGCGATCGTCGGAATCGGAAACGGCGCGCTCGACAGCGGGCTGCGGCGCCTTCTGCCGGACTCGCGACCGTCGGTGCTTCGCTGCGCGAGCGGAACGCTCGGGGAGGGGTCGTGCGAGCTTCGAGCGGTTCTCGTGCGCGGGATGCGACTTTGGGCCTCCACGGCGGGGCGCGTCGACGTGCCCATCGTCGGACCGGATTCGCCGGAGGTTCGATGAGCGGGCACGACTCACGCGACGCCGACTTGTTCGGGCTCTTCGCCGCGGATCGTCGCGCGCACTCGAGCCCGACGGCCCGTGAATCGCCGGCCGCGTTTCGAGCGTCACCGGCGCGAGTGCGCGGCCACCTCACGCGCGGGGCGATCCTCGACAAGTACCGCATCGAGAGCCTCCTCGGCACCGGCGGCTTCGCGGCGGTCTACCGCGCGACGCACATGCTCCTCCGCGTGCCCGTGGCGATCAAACTTCTTCGCCCGAGCGTGCTCCTGCGCGATCCGGGCATCGCGCGGCAGCTCCTCGACGAGGCGCGCTACGCCGCGCGCATCAACCACCCCAACGTCGTGCGGATCCACGACGTCACGCACACCGACGAGATCACGTACATCGTGATGGAGTACATCGAGGGACGCTCGCTCGCGAAGACCGTCGAGAGGTCGGGGCCGCTCGCGGCCGCGGACGTGGTGTCGCTCGCCATCGACGTCGCCGAAGGACTTCGCGCCGGGCTCGACGAGGGCTTGATCCACCGTGACATCAAGCCCGCCAACATCGTCCTCACGTCCAGCGGGCGCGCGCGCATCGTCGACTTCGGCCTCGCGTACGCGGGATCGCTTCGTGACGGCGTCGAAGACAAGCTCGGCGTAGGCCAAGTCGTCGGGACGCGCGGCTACATGGCGCCGGAGCAAGTGCGCAACCCGCGTCGCGTCGACTTCCGCGCGGACGTGTATTCGCTCGGCATCACGGCGTGCCACGCGCTCACCGGTGCGAGCCCGTCGCGCAGCTCCGAGGCCGCGCTCGTTCGAAACGTGCCGCCGGCGCTGCAACCGCTCATCCGCCGGATGATCGCGACGAACCCGGACGATCGACCGTCGTCGTACGAGGTTCTCCTGTCGGGGCTGCGTCAGGCGGCGCGGGCCGTCGAGCGCGCGCCATGAGCGTCAAGCGCGTCGGCCGATGCGGAGGGCCTTCATGCGATCGCGGAGCGTCGAAGGGTTGACGCCGAGGATCTCCGCCGCGCCGCCTTCTCCCGAGATCCGACCGTTCGCCTTGTCGAGCGCCGCGACGAGGTTCGCGCGCTCCAACGTTCGGAGCTCCGAATTCGTCATGACGTTGCCTTGCGAGCTCGGCTCTCGCGGCGAGCTCTGCGCCGATGCGCCGAGGCTCGGCGCGAGCGCTCGATCGAGGCGAAGCGGAGGCGACGGCGACAGAATGACCGCGCGCTCGATGACGTGCTGTAGCTCGCGGACGTTGCCGGGCCACTCGTACTCCATGAGCATCGCTTTCTGATCTTCGCTGAGCGCGAGGCCGGAACGAGCCGCGTTGCGCGCGCTCGATCGGAGGAACGTTTGCGCCAGCGGAACGATGTCCTCTCGGCGTTCGCGAAGGGGCGGCACCTCGATGGGAAAGACGCTGAGTCGGTAGTAGAGATCGCGCCGGAAGCGCCCTTCGCGGACCTCGTCCGCGAGATCGCGATTGGTCGCCGCGACGATCCGCACGTCCACCTTGCGGGTGCGATCGTCGCCGACCCGCTCGAACTCCCCCTCTTGAAGGACGCGCAAGAGCTTCGCCTGCATGTCGAGCGGGATCTCGCCCACCTCGTCGAGGAACAGCGTGCCGCCGTCGGCGAGCTCGAAGCGCCCGATGCGATCCCTGTGCGCGCCCGTGAAGGATCCGCGTACGTGTCCGAAAAACTCGCTCTCGAAGAGCGACTCCGGGATCGACGCGCAGTTGACCTTCACGAGCGCGGCGCCGGCGCGCTTGCTGAGGGTGTGAATTGCCCGCGCGAAGAGCTCTTTGCCGACGCCCGATTCTCCGTTGATGAGCACCGCGGCGGACGTGACCGCGACCGCCTCGGCGGCTTCGAGCGCGCGCCGAATCGCGGCACTCTCACCGAGGATCTCCGGCTGCGATTCGTCGCCGATCCGTTCTCGCAGATAGTCGCGCTCGCGCTCCGCCGTCGCCTTCTGGCGCGCGACGTCGTCGAACGCGCGCTGGCGCTCCTTCTCGATGCGTTTGCGGTCGGTGATGTCGCGAAGAAAGAGCGCGGCGACGTGGCGCACCCCACGCTTCATCCGCGTCACCGACAGCTCCATCGGGAACGTACGCTGATCGCGATGGACGCCGACGAGCTCGATGCGCCCTGGCTCTGGCAGCGCGCCGTCACGCCACCTCGTTCGATCTTTGTCCGTCGGGTCGAGCGCGACCTCCGCGAAGCGCCGGCCGACGACCTCGTGTCGCGCGCGCCCGAACAAGCGCTCCGACTGCAACGTCCACTCGATGACGACGCCGCTCTCGTCGACGACGACCACGCCGTCGAGCGCGGTCTCGATGATCTGCGTGAAGCGCGACTCGGATTCGCGAAGTGATTCCTCCGCGCGACCGCGCGCGATCGCGCTCGCGATGACGCCCGCGACCACCTGCAGGCGCGCGATGACGTCGCCTTGGATGCGTCGCGCGGAGTGGAAGAGCAGCAGTCCGATGACTTCGCCATTCGCGCCGAGCGGGATGACGGCGAGCGATTGGATCTCCGCGCGGTCGAGGACCAGCCTCGCGTTCGACGCGTCGTGCGGAATCTCATCGCGCTCGACGTTGATCGTCTCGCCGCGAAGCGCGTTGTCGAGCGGCCAACCGAAGCCTGCGACCGGGAAATCCGTGGCGGCGCGGTCCAACGTCGGAAGCCCAGGAGCCAGCCACTCGTTCGTAACGACGAACCGCTCGCGCGCATCGTCGAGCAGACAGATGGCGATACGCTGCATCCGCACGGCGTCGGCCATGCCTCGAAGCGTTGCGCTGAGCTCGGCGTCGAG
>JBBQXV010000134.1:0-23950 GCA_038209335.1 Polyangiales bacterium
TTGACGCGAACGTCACGCATCGCCGGTACCATGCAGCGATGAAGCTCTACGTGATGCGCCACGGGCCGGCGGAGGAGCACGCCGAGAGTGGCCTCGACGCCGATCGCGCGCTCACGACCGCGGGGCGCGATCGCGTCCGCAGCGTCGCGAAGGCGCTCGTCGACGCGGACGAAGCGCCGCTCACGATCCTCACCAGCCCGTTCGTGCGATGCGTGCAGACCGCGGAGATCGTCGCGATCGCGACGAAGCTCGGCGAGCGCAACGGCACCGTCGAGACGCGGCGCGAGCTCGCCGCGGGGGCTGACGCGACCAAGCTCGTCACCGAGCTCCGCGCGAAGCCTCGCTCGCGCGTGCTGCTCTGCGGCCACGAGCCGGACTGCTCGCAGCTCTACGCGTTCCTCCTCGGCGCGCGCATGCCGCTGCCGATGCAGAAGGGGATGGTCGTGGCGCTCCACCTTCGCGACAAGACCGATGAGGTGAAGCTCCGCTTCGTCCTCGATCCGAAGACGCTCGTGCTCGATCCCGACCAGCGCTGACGCGAGCGCGCTAGACGCGAGATCACGCGCTCGTCAAGCGGGGCGCCGCGAACCGCTCCCACATCGGCGGAAGCTTGCATCGTGCACACATTCCACGTCGCGTGGGGGCCGCGGGCCTCGCGCGCAATCGCCGGTGACTCCAGGTGAAACCGCGCTTCCTTGACGGACCCGACCGCGTCCCTTAATCCGCCCAATGGAGCCATTCATGAGCGGTCGGAACGGCATGCAGCTTGTCCACGGAGACCGCTCCCGCGCCGCACGCATGGGGCGCCGCAAGACGATCGCGCGACCCGCGTACGTGGCCGCGGCGATGCGGATTCCGGTACGCGCGCAGCTCGCGCTGGTGCGACCGAGCTCGCCGCAGCTCTTCATTCACGAAGGGGCGCGGCAGTCGCTGGAGCGAAAGCTCACCGCCGCGTATCCGGGCGCGGTCGCGCTGTCGATCACCGATAACCGTCACTCGATCATCACGCATCGTCGCGTCGCGGGCGTGTTGCGCGTGCGCATCCATCACATGTTCCTCGACGCGCCGCCGAGCGTCGTCGACGCGCTCGTTCGCTACATCGCGACCGGCGATCGCGACTCGAGCGCCGTCGTCGGGCACTTCATCGAGGACAACGCGAATCGCCTCGCGCCGCGCTCGCGCAAGCTGAAGCTCACGACGCGCGGTACGCATCACGATCTCCTCGCCATCTTCGACGATCTCGATCGCCGCTACTTCGGCAGCTCGCTGCACGCCGTCATCACGTGGGGAAAGAGCGGGCCGTCGCGCCGCATGAACCCGCGCGCGACGATAAAGCTCGGGAGCTACTCGGCGGGCGAGCGCCTCATTCGCATCCATCCGTCGCTCGATCGCAAATGGGTCCCGCGTTACTTCGTCCAGTACATCGTGTTCCACGAGATGCTCCATCACGTCGTGCCGGGCGTTCGCCGCGGGCAGCGCACGATGTTGCATCCGCCGGAGTTCGTCGCGAAGGAGCGCGGGTTTCGCCATTTCGAGCGCGCGATTCGCTGGGAACGCGCGCAGATCGCGCGCCTGCTCCGCAGCTGAACGTGTAAGTTCCCCGTGCAATGCATCGAGGGAACGTCCGGACGAGCTCGCGTGTTCTAAACGGGCCGATGCGACTCGAACGACTGCTGTCTGCGTTGGCTGCGTTGGCGTGCGCGCTCGTCTCGGTGCCCGCGACGGCGTGCGCAGCGTCGACGCCAGAGTGCACGTGCCCAGACCGCGCGATCTACGTGCGCGTTCCGGACGAGCGCGCGAATTCGGTGATCGACGTGACGCCGAGCGGGGTCGCGTGCGCAGGGGTGAAGGCGTCGTGCCTCGAGCGAGGGCCGTCGCGCGGATGCACGAAGTACCGCGTCGGGCCGACGAACGCGGGCGCGTGCCACATCGACGTCGACTTTTCGACGCAGGGGCCGCGCTTCTCCGCAGACGCGCGCGTCGTCGCGAGCGGCGGATGCTGCGGTGGGTTCGTGACGGACCCACCGAGCGCGTCGGACATCGATGTGCCTGCCGCGGCTGCCAGCGCCGCCGACGCGGGAGGTGCGGGATGAGCCGTCGCGCCGTCGCGCTCTTCCTCGTCGCCGCAATAGCGAGCGCGTGCAGCTCGCGCGCGAAGGTGCCGACGGGCAAAGAGTCGAAGCCGCTGCCGTCGCGTTTTCAAGACGCGGACGGCGGCATGCGAAAGCAAGACGACGGCGAGCCGCCGAGCGTTCCATCGCGCACCGTCGCGGTCATCGGATCGAAGGCGATCGGACCGTTTTACGCGCGCGGGTCCGGCGGCGCGGCGATCGCGGCGTGGATCGGCGTCGGCGAGGACGGTGCGCGCAAGCTCGCGGCGCTTTCGGTCGGCGCGAACGCGACAGCGAAGACCGATTCGTGGGTGCTCGCGAACGTCCCGAACGAGACGACGGCGCTCATCGTGCGCGCGGCGGGCGATCGTTCGGGGTTCTTCGCGGCGTGGAGCGCGCTCCTCGATCGCGGCGAGGTGCTCGCGGTGATCAGCGTGGGCGCGGACGGCGCGGCGAAGGGGCCGGTCGTCGACATCGCGCGCACCAACGATCACGTCGTGTGGCTCGAGGTCGTGCCGACTCCGCGCGGCGCCGTTTGCGTCTGGGCGGAAGAGACGCGCGAAGGCGAGGCGAACATCCAAGCCGTCGCGCTCGACGCGATCGGAAAGCCGCGCGGTCTGCCGACGCGAATCGCGCACGGCGCGTCGGGGTGGCAAGCGATCGCGGCGGGCGACGGCGTGGGCGTCGCGGTCGTGTCGCAACCGGAGCAGGCGAAGGGGAAGCCCGCGGCGAAGGTGAAAGCGAAGGGGGGTGTGCTCAATTGGATTCGCCTCGACGGGGACGGGCGGACGATGGGATCGCCGACGCCGATCGCGACGACGCCGACGGTGACGGGCGACGTCGACGTCGTGGCGGCGGGCGATGCGTTCGTCTTCGCGTGGACCGATCGCACCGGCGAAGATCCCGAGGTGACACTGGCGATCGTCGATGGCGCGGGGAAGCTGCAAGCGCCGCGGCGCGCGATGGAGTCGATCGGCGGAGGCTCGCTCGCGGGGCTCGTCGCGGGGAAGGCGGGGATCGTGCTCGCGTGGGACGAGTCGACGCGTCGCGTGCGGCCGTCGCGTCGCGTGCACTTGTCGAAGGTGACGCCGGGCGGATCGCCGGCGGCGCAGGAGATCGGCGCGGTCGAAGTGCAGGGCCGCGGCGCGCCGGAGCTCGTGGCGACCGACGCGGGGTTCGCGATGCTCTTTCCGGCGAGCGTGTGCGTGTCCGCGAGCGCGTCCAGCGCTCCGAACGCGCCGCCGTGCGCGTCGTCGGGGATCGCGCCGACGTTCGTTCGCTTCGATGCGCAGGGGATCGCGGGCGAGACGCAGCCGATTCGTCTCGGCGATCGGCACGACGCGGCCGCGGTCGCGTGGTCGCTCGACTGTGCGGGCGACAAGTGCGCCGCGCTCGCTGCGACGTCCGAGACGCCGACCCCGGTCAGCCTCGTCGATCTCGCGCCTCGCGCCACGCCGTTCCGCGCGCCGATCGTCGCGTCGCTCCCGGCGAGCGCGCCGCGTGTCACCGTGCTCAAGACGCTCGCGGCAGGCGAGCCGTTCGCGGATCTCGCCGTCGTTCGCGTTGGCGAAGGGGCGCTGCTCGCGACGATCACGACGGCGAGCGAAGACGACGAAGAGAAGACGGAGAAAAAGAAGAAGCCCGGTGCCGTCGTCGCGGTGCGCGAGATCGACGCGAACGGCGATGCGAAGGGGCCGCCGTTCGTCGTGACGAGCCGCGCGCGAACGCTCGGCGGCGTCGCGATCGCCGCGAGCGGCACGCCCGAGGACGGTGCGGCGCTCGTGTGGACGGCGAAGGACGGCACGTCGACACAGGTCCACGTCACGAAGCTGAACGCGAAGGGGAAGCGCACGAACGAGGTGCAGCTCACGTCGTCGAAGGGCGGCGTCGCCGACGTGACGATCGCGTGGGCGGGCGGCGGGTGGCTCGTCGCGTGGGTCGACGCGCGTGACGGCAACGGCGAGGTGTACGCCGCGCGCCTCGACAAGGATCTCAACCGCACGTCGAAGGAAGAGCGGATCACGAACGCGCCGGGCGACGCGAGCGACGTCGCGCTCCTCGTGCAGGGCGATCGCGCGTACGTCGCGTGGGCCGATCCGCGCGACAGCACGAAGGACGGCTTCGCGGACATCTGGCTCGCGCCGCTCAGAACGAAGGACGCGACGCGCGCGGGTGACGAGCTGAAGATCCTCGGGACCGCGGCGCACTCGCGCACGCCGTCGCTCGCGCTCGCAGGCGACGTGCCGGTGCTCGCGTGGATCGAAGAGGCGCCGATGGGGCTCGACACGAGCAACATGGGGAGCTTCGGCGCGATGGTCGCGCGTCTGGACTCGCGCGGGCGACCGCAGCGCGAGCCGGTGCGGATCAGTCTCGCAGGCGAAGGGCTCGCGACGGCGATCGCGCTCGAAGCGACGCGCACCGGCGTGCGCGCGTACGTATCGCGCGCGTCGCGTGCCGAGCTCGGCATCGACGCGATGGACCTCGGGACCGACGCATCGCCCGCGTACTCCGTGCTCGCGGTCGAAGGTCCGCCGTCGATCGACATCGCGCTCGCGCCGCTCACCGGATGGCTCTTCTACGACGACGAATCGGGCGAGCCCGGCGAACGCAGGCTGCGCCGCGCGACGGTCCTCTGGAGGCGGTAGTGCGGCGCGCGTTGGTGCTCGTCGCGATCGCGCTCGCGGTCAGCGGTTGCCCTTCGCGCCCGCCGATCGTTCCGGGCGGCGCGCGCACCGATGCGCCGGGCGTCGCGTGCGGTGGACTCGACGGCACGGCGTGCGGACGCGCGCGGGGTCTGCTCTCCGCGGCGAGCGCGTTCAGCGACGTGAAGCACGAGATGATCCTCGATCCGACGAGCAGCTTCGCGCCCGGACGCGGTCTTCAGCGAACCGACGACGGTGTCTGGAGCGCGACCACCACCGCATGCGCCAGCCCGCATGCGAGCCCGCGCGCATCGTCGGCAGCTCTTGCGAGCGGCGCGATCGACGCGAGGACGATCGACTTCGGCTTCGTCGGGATCGCCGTCGACAACGTCCTCGTCGGTGCCGACGTCGATCTCGGCGTCCACCTCGGTGGCGGCGCGAGCGCGTCGACGCACCGACTTCGCCTGGTCGCGATCGCGTACGTCCGCGATCTCGATCCGCAGTTCTTCGACGCGACCGAGAACGTGACGTACGGCGACGCCGCGTGCGCGTGCGGACGCGCGACGCATTTCGTCGGCGCCGTGAAGATGGGCGGCATGCTGTCGTACGAGGTCGACGTGCGCGCGGGCGAAGTGCACGGTCGCGCGCTCGAGCTCTTTCGCGCTCGCCTCGAGGCGAAGGACACCCGGATCGCCGAGACGCGCGTCGGCGGGCTCGAGGTGCAGGGGCTCGATGCCGCGATTCGAGGCGACACCGCGCCGCCGCATGCGCTCGCGTTTCACGTCGCGTCGCCGGTGCCGATCGCCTACGCGGTCTACCCCGTCTCCGACGTGTGCAAGTTCGCGTTCCCGGAGCCCGAGGTGACGCCGGCGCCGCTCGACTTCGGCGAAGTGCCATACGGCACGGAAGGCCGACGCCTCATGCACGTCGTCAATCGCGCGCCGATCGATCTCTTCGCGCGCTACAAGGACAAGCTCATCGACGTGCCCGCATACGCGAGCCTCGACATCGAAGCGCGCTGGGCGCCGCAAGGCGAAGCGCTCGGATGCGACGCGCAAATCCGCGAGGAGGCGATCGTCTTCACGCCCCGCGACACGCGCGCCCCGATCACACCGAAGCAACGCAGCGTGCGCGTCGTCGAGCACGTGCGCGCCGGTCGCGCGACGATCACCCAGCGCGTGCACGTCGACACCGGCGAGTCGCGCGCGCCCGACTACACGAAGACGAACCGCGACGTCGCGTGCCCCGCCGACTACGTCGTCTCCGCCTGCCGCACCGAGAACCCGCAGTGTGGCAACGACGGAGGCGCGTGCGCGCAGAACGGCTACGCGCTCGCATCGACGATGAGCGGCAACGGCTGCCACTTCGGATGCACCGGCCCGAGCGCCCTCCTCCCGTTCTCGGCGAACTACTGCCGCTTCGACGCGGTGGCCGAGTGCCGGCTGCGGTGCGCGCACTAGCGTACGAAATGTCGCAACTCTCGCCGGAGCGCGTCGATGAAGAAGGGAAAGGGCGAAAGAGCGCCCGATCGACCTCAAACCTCCGCGAGAAGAGACCATGGAAAATCGAATTCCCCCCGCCCGCACCGATACGGTCGTCGTCCAAAGCGCGCCGCGTCCCACACCGACTCCCGTCCGCGTTCAGTTTCGCGATGTCGTTCGCGTAGGGGCGGGCGGACTCGTTCGTGGCGCCGAGATCGCGATGGGCAAGCTCCCCGGATCGCCGCTCATGGCGGTCTCGGTGCGCGGACCGGCGGCGCCCGGTGTGGCGGCGACGGGTGTCGGCGGCGTGGGCGTCGGCGGTGTCGGCGCGGCGGGGATCGGCGGCACCGGCGCGCGCGTGACGGCCGCGCCCGAAGGACCCGGCGGTATCGGCGGCGCCGGAGTCGGCGGAGTCGGCGGCGTCGGTACGGGCGGCGGCACTCCGCAAGACGGCGGCGTCGAATCGTCGCTCGCGCAAGCGCAAGAGATGAACCTCTACTACTTGCAGATCCAAGAGCAGGTGAATGCGCAGAACCGGACGTTCACCACGCTGTCCAACGTGCTCAAGGCCGAGCACGACACGGTGAAGACCGCCATCGGCAATATCCGCTAGACTGGAGGACGTCATGGCGATCGATCGCATCGGCAAAGGGGGCGGCGCAGGCGTGCCGCCGACGACGACCAACGACGCGGGGGGCGTTGCGCGTCCGCAAGAAGCTTCGCGTCCGTTCGAGGCGCAGCGTTCGGAGCGTCCCGAAAAGGCCGGCGCGACGTTGCCGCCGGGAGCGATCGCGCCGACGGCCGCCGCGCCGCTCGACGCGCTTCGTGCGGGGAAGGTCGATCTCCGTGGGTATCTCGACATGAAGGTCGAAGAAGCGACGTCGCACCTGCACGGGCTCCGTCCCGCGGATCTCGATCAGATCAAGCAGACGTTGCGCGAGCAGATGGCGAGCGATCCCGCGCTCGTCGATCTCGTGAAGCAGGCGACCGGGCACGCGCCCGAGCCGCCGCGCAACGACTGACGAAGCAAAGCCCGACGTGATCGCATGAAGAGGCGGGAGCTGCTGCTTGCGCTGGGCGCGCTCGCCGCGTTTCCGCTCGCGTGCTCCAAACAAGAGAAGACGTCGCGCGCGACGCCGCCGTCACCGACGGGCGAGCCGCGCGCGACCGACGCGACGCCGCGCTCGCGTCTCCTCGAATGGGATCTCGAGGGACCGATCGGCCCGGGGCGCGCGGCGATCTTGGTGCCGAACGGTCCGCCCGAAGCACGCTATCCGGTGCTCGTCGCGCTGCACGGTCGCGGTGAGGCGCTCAAGTCGCCCGCCGTCGGCGCGATGGGATGGCCGCGCGACTATGCGATGCGACGCGCGATCGAGCGCGTGTCGACGCCGCCGCTCACGGACGCCGACTTCGAGGGCTTCAGCGATCCGCAGCGGCTCGCGCGTATGAACGCGGATCTCGCGGCGACGCCGTACGCCGGGCTCATCATCGCGTGTCCGCACGTACCTGACATCGGCCCGAACGGTGGCGACGTGCGCGCCGTCGCGAAGTTCGTGACGGACGTGCTGTTGCCGCGCGTGCGACGCGAGACTCCGGCGATCGACACGCCCGAAGCGACGGGGATCGACGGCGTGTCGATGGGCGGCGCGCTCGCGCTGCGGATCGGGATGACGAATCCTCAGGTGTTCGGCGCCGTCGGATCGCTGCAAGCCGCGATCGCCGAAGATCACGCGACCGAGCTGACCGAGCTCGCGAAGGCGGCGCGCGCGAAGCGACCGGGGATGAAGCTTCGCCTCGTGACGAGCCACGACGACTACTTTCGAAGCGCGATTCAGCATCTGTCGGACACGTGGCGCGCGGCGGGTGTGGCGCACGACTTCGCCGACATTCCTGGGCCGCACGACTACGCGTTCAACCGCGGCCCAGGATCGATCGAGCTGCTCACGTTTTACGATCGCGCGCTTCGTTCGTAGCGATTTTGGCCACCCCGGACCTGCAGCAGCGTAACGACGGCGATCCCGTTACTCCACCCGCGCGAACGTCTGCGTCGATCCGTCGACGACCTCCATCTGCAAGCCGAAGTTGTCCGTCGTGAACGACGCCTTGAACCACGCGGCGCCATTCGTGGCCACGAACCCAACGTCGCCGTTGCCCACGACCGGGCTGCCGTTCGCGTCGTCGAAGGAGTACGTCCCGCCGTACGGCGCGATGCCCGCGTCGTTCACGCCCGGCGCATCGCCGGCGATCAGGTTCCCGGCGGAGTCGAGGGCGAGCGCGTACCACGAGCCGTCGGACGTGAAAAGGAACGGCCTGGTGTTGCGCGCGAGCCACTCGCCGCCCAGGGGCGAGCCCGAGGTCGTGCACAAGAGCCAGACACCGGTCAGACGCGCGGTCACCTGCGCGGGACTCCCGCCCGAGACGGGCACGGCGGGCGGCAGCGCCTGACACAGCGAACGAGCGCTTTGGACCTTCGTGGCCGGGATGAAGATCGCTCCCGCGTCGAAACCGGCGTCGACCGGTCCGCCATCGGCTGGGCGACCGTCACCCAGATCGAGCTTGGGCCCGCCGCACGCCAAGAGTCCGAGAGCGGCGATTGAAAGTGCCATTCGATAGTTGGTATTTGATTTTGATGTCATGCCATTCAATTGTGGGCTCATTGGTATTCCCGTCACGGAATCGACGCTAGCGACGCTTCGACCGCAGGAAGGAAGACGCTGCTCGGTGTATTTCGACGGAACGCCGCCGCCCGCGCGCGCGCGTCGTCGCTCCGGCCGATCAGCACGAGGGCCTGGATCGCGAGCGCCTCGCGCTCTTCGCCGAGCTGGCCGCGGGCGAACGTTCGGGCATGGCGATTCAGAACCGCGAGCCCTTCCTGCGGGCGACCGCTGACGATCTCCGTGCGTGCTTCGTCGAGCAGCGCTCGCTCGGCGGCGAGCGTGCTGCGCGCGTTCGATGGAGCCGACGCCGCAGCGATAGGAGCTGCGGACGGCGTCGACCGCGCGGGCGGTGTCGCGATCTGCGGCGGGACGGTCGCCGTCGACGGTGCCACGTCGGGCGCGCCGCGAATCGGGATTGCGGAGGAGACTGCCGCGGAGCTCGCGACCGGTGACGGCACGACGCGATCGACGTAGACGATTCGGTCCGGCGGTGTCTTTTGGGCACCCAGGTACGTGCCCGCGAGACCGCCGGCGGTGAAGGCGGCCAAGGCGATGAGAAAGCCTCGTGGTGCCCACGCGCTCGCCGTCGCCGATACGGATCCCGCGACCCCACTCGGCCCGCCGCCCGTCGCCGGCGCGCTCGGTCCGCCTTCGCTCGCGCCGGGTTCTCCGCCTCCCCCGTCGTTTCCGCCGCCACCGCCGAGCATCCCGGGGATCGCCATCGCGAGTCGAGCGCGCACGCGGTCGCGCGCTTCCGTCGGCGCCGACGACGCGCGCTCATCGCTCAGCAGCGCCACGAGCTCGGGATCGAGCGGCTCGATGTCATCGCGCTTCATCGCGCACCTCGTCTTGCGTGCAAGCGCTTCACGGCGGCGGCGAGCTCTTCGCGCGCGAGCCGCAGCCGCGAGTACGCCGTGTTCACCGGGATGGCCAGGCTCTCCGCGATCTCCGGGATGGCGACGCCGTCGATGTCGTGCAGCACGAGGACCGCGCGCCGGTCGAGCTCCACGAGCTCGAGCGCCTCACTGAGGAGCGTGTGGCGCTGAGCGCGCGCGATCTGTTCGTCGGCCGGGGCTGACGGGTCGAGCGCCACGGCCTGATCATCGCGGACTTCGTGTCGATGGCGCGCGAGCCGGCGGTGATCGGAGGCGACGCGAAAGGCGAAGCCGAAGAGCCATGGGCGCAGTGGGCGCGTCTGGTCGAAGTCCGCGAAGCGACGGTGCACTTGCAGGAAGACGTCGTGCGTCACGTCTTCCAAGTCGGGCTCGCGAACCCCGAGGCGACGCAGCGTGTTCCACACGTAGGAGAATTCCCTTTCGAAGAGCGTGCGGAAGTCGTGCAGTGGGACGTCCTGGCGTTCAGCGCGAGGGCTCACGCTCCTTGGATTGGGGAGTGTCATCGAATCCGTCACGGAAAACGAAAAAGAAGATCGAGCCCGAGCGTGGCGGAGGCGACCGGCGCCGTCCACGCGTCGACGCCCCCGAGCCGAAACGTCGCGCGGTAGACGTTGCCGAGGACATCTGCGCGGATGCGGGCGACCCATGTGTCGCCGAGGGAGACCTCGCTGCCCACGCGACCGCCGATCGCGACGACCGCGGCGGCGTCCGACGTCGCGCCGGGAACGCCGGCCGCGGATGCGGCGACCCGACCCCCGACACCGAGCGCGCAACCGAAGAACGGCGAGAAGCGCACGCACGGTGCGAGCACACCGGCCAAGAGCCAGGACCCGACCTCCCCGCCGCCGGCGACGGCGCGAGACGCGCGGGCGTCGAAGCGGAGCTCGATACCGAGAGAGAGGCGTCTCCCGGTCAGCGCGACGAACGCGGTGCCGCCGAGCGCCGGCGCAGGCGCGATGCCGATGGTCGACGCGACACCTGCTCCGACGTCGATCGCGACGCGCGAGCTCGGCACTCGCGGCGGAGGCGAAGACGGCAGATCGGGCGCCGAGGGGGCAACGGGGTCTGGCGCCGACGGAGGCGCGGAGCGGACGCTCGCCGGCGCCGTCGGTGGCGGCGGCGCGGGCCCGACGAGGCTCTGCGGATCGATCGCGATCGCGATCGCGAGCGCCATCGCGTCGAAGAGCTCGTGGCAGTCCAGCTCCGCCGAGACGATCTCGCGGACCCCGCCGGAGATCCCCTGCGCGTCGAGGAGTCGCACGCGCGCAGCGAGCTGCGTCCCCCTCCGATCGATCTCCGCGACGACCGTGCTGTCCGCCCAGACGAAGAACGGATCGTAGCCGACGCGCGCCGCGACGGCCTTCCGAAGCGCCGTCTCGTCCGCGCAGCTCTCCGCCCCGGCTCCGCGCGAATAGACGAGTCGTGACTTCGGGCTCGCGTACGCCGCGCGCGGGAGTGCGACGACGAATGCGACTACGGCGAGAGCGAGGAGCGTGCGGTTCATCCGGGCAAGCTCCTATAGCTGGACATGGCCCGAGCGCACGCGGGGCATCGCGCTACCATCCCCGTCGTGCAGGTCTTCTGTCCCAAATGCGCGAACGCCGTCCCCGGCACGGACTTCGATCTCGCGCGCGGCATCGCGTTGTGCCGACCTTGCGGCGAGGTCGTCGCGCTACCGAGCTTCGCGTCGGGCGCGCTCGCCGTCGCTCCGCCTGCGAAGCTCTACAAGCCCCCCGACTTTCGCTTCATCGAGAGCGCCGACGGCGAGCGCTACGAGGCGACGGTGCCGCCGAGCCGACTGCGCGCTCTCCCGCTGCTTGCGTTCTGCGTCTTCTGGGATGGCTTCATGATCATGTGGTACGGCATCGCGATCTCCAAAGGGATCTGGCCGATGGCGCTGTTCGGCCTGCTCCATCTCGGCGCCGGCGTGTTCCTTACGCACAAGGCGCTCGTCACGCTCTTCAACACGCGACGCCTTCGTATCGGCGATGGCGTCGTCGCGTGGAAGAACGGTCCGATCCCGACGCGCGGCAACTTCGAGCTCCCGCTCGCGCAGGTCGACGGGTTCGTCGCGCGCGAGAAGGCGACGTCGAAGTCGACGACGACGTTCGTCGCGGCGAACCTGGCCGACGGCACGATGCGCGAGCTCGACGTGGCCGACGGGGATGCGCTCGGCGCGCAGTACGCGGCGGAGAGCTTCAGCGACGCGCTCGCGCGCGCGAGGCAGAAGGTGGACACGTCGGCGTACCGCGGGTGAGCGACGTAGATCGTCGGGCGTGCGTTCACATCGCCAGCACCACGACCGTCGCGCCTCCTGCGGGCAACTTGATCCACGCGGTGGTCGCGCCGTCGTAGAAGACACCGTCGCTCGCGGCGTCGAGCTCGGCGCGCGTGGCGCGCGGTGTGAGCGCGACGCCGTCGGCGGTGGCGCTCGCGGGTACGGCGTCGACCCGAACGCGGAGGTAGACGGGGCGCGGTCTCGAGGAGAGCTCGACGCGCGCACGCACACCCGCAGGGCGCTCCGCGCGGATCGTCGTGAGCGAGCCGTTCTCTTCGTGCACGACGATCGACGTCGCCGTGGTGCCAGGGAATACGAGGACCGTCGTCGCGCCCGCCGTCGCGGCGGAGCCGAACCCCGTGACGTCGTCGTCGACGATCATCGGAACGATCGCGCCTTCGCGAACGAAGAGAGGAATCTTCTTCCAGTCGCTCGCGTCGTACGCCGTGAGCGTCGTGCCGCCGTCCTTCCATGCGCCCGCGAGGTCCCACCAGTCGAGCCACCGCGCGCCCGCCGGCAGTGCGACGTCGCGAACGCCGCCGGCCGCGAGGATCGGCGCGACCAAGAGCGCGTCGCCGAGCGCGTACCGATAGTCGCCGCCCCACGCGTTCATCGCCGTGACGGGACGCACGATGCCGCCGTGTCCCGCGTACGCTTCTTCGGCGAGGCTGTAGAAGAACGGCACGAGCTCGTGGTGAAGAGCCGCCCAATACTTGTAGATCGCAACGATCTGATCCGGTTGGTCGGGCACGGTCCACGGCGTGATGTTCGCCTGCCCGTGGAGCTGCATCAGCGGCGAGAGCGCGCCGACCGCGGTCCATCGCGCGAAGACCTCGCTCGAGAACGGGATCTTCACGCTCACGTCGTGATCGTTGAACGCGAGGTAGCCGCCGACGTCCGAGCCGAGCATCACGTAGCCCGCGGCGGCCGAACGAAACGTCGTCTCGAGTGCGTCGGCGAGCCCGATAAAGTCGCGCCGGTTGTCGCCAGCCCACACGACCGGCGCGTCCTCGGGCCGCGCATAGAAGCGCCCCGCGAAGCCGTACGACTCGTCCCAGCCGCGCACCATCGTGACGAACTCGGCGCCGCGTTTCTTCGCTCCGTACGCGAGCATGTCCGCGTAGTACGACTCGGAGAACGCTTGATGTGCCTGCGGTCCCGTCGACGTCGACACGGGATCCGTCGGGACGTACGAGTCGCCGAAGTCGAGCTTGTACCCGTCGATCCCGATGTCGAGCACCGCGTCTTGCTTGCGGTGCCACCACGCGCGCGCGCGCGCGTTCGTGAAGTCGACGGCGGCGCCGCTCCCCTTCCACCAGAAGTAGTTGCGGCCGTCGTCGACGTAGAAGTTGCACGCGGCGCCTTCGGCGTATCCCGGCGCGCCGCCGTCGTAGACCGTCCCGCCCGGCTCGGCGTCGAACGAGGACACGTTCATCATCGCCGTCGTCCACAAGACGACGCGGATGCCGCGCGCGCGAAGGTCGGTCACGAGGCGCGCGAAGTCGTGGTAGCGCACCGGATCGGGCGTGAACGTGTGGTAGTTCGTCTCCCACGGGCTATCGAGGACGACGACGCCGACGGGGATCTTACGTTGCGCGAACCCGTCGACGAAGGCGTACGTGTCGTCGGTGGTCGAGATGTCTTTCGAGATCCACGGCTCGAACGTCCAACGCGGCGTGTGGCGTGGCGGCGACGCGAGTGGCGCGTCTTCCTCGACGAGCGCGCACGTACTCGCGTCGACTCCGGCGTCGCCGGTCGCGGCGGGCGATGGCGTGTCGCTCGACCCGCACGCCGCGCCGTAGACGAGCTGACCGGCGAGCGCGCACAGAGCGAGCGCGAGCCATCGTGAGGTGCGAAAGCGGACACGCGGCGCGGGTTCGAGCATCGCCCGACAGTCTAGGTCAAAGCTCGTGGAGAACGAACGCGCACGAAGGCTGCGGCGATTCGCGTCGGTACCATAAGCGCGCTTCGCGCCCCTTCACCCTCGTCGAAGCGATCGCGTATCGTCGAGATGTCATGCTTCGCCCGCGCCGCGCCGCGCCGCTCTTCGCCATCGCAGGACTCGGCGTCCTCGTCGGCGCGTGCGCGCTCGTCGGCGGGTGTCGGACCGCGACGGACGTCACGATCGTCGTCACGACCGACGTGCCGTGCGCGGATCTTCGGAGCACGACGGTCACCGTCGGCGAGATCATCGCGATCGAGACGCGCCCGATCACCGCCGCGACGACGACGTGCAGCGCGAACGGTTACGTCGGAACGATCGTCGTCATCCCGAGCGGATCGAAGACCGCGGAGGTCGCGATCAAGGTCGTCGGTGGCGTCGCGCGTCTCGCCGAGAGCTGCCTCGCGCCCGACTACGGTCCCGGCTGCATCGTGGCGCGTCGCGCGCTTCGTTACACACCGCACACCGAGCTGCGCGTGCCCATCGCGCTTCGCCTCGATTGCAACGGCATCCCGTGCCACGCGACCGAGACGTGTGATCACGGCCTGTGCAAGCCGCTGTCCCCCGACGTGCCGATCGACGACGACGCGGGCGTGCCGATCAACGACGCCGGAGCCGACGCTGACGGTGACGCGGGGACGACGCCGACGACGACATTCGGTCGGCTCGGTCTCGGCGAGACGCACTCGTGCGCGGTGATGTCCGACGCGACAGTGAAGTGCTGGGGGAACAACGACTACCAGCAGCTCGGCGTCACCGATGCGCCATTGCATCTGCAGCCGGTCGCCGTGCCCGGCGCGACGAACGCCACGAACGTCTCCGCCTCGCAAGGCAACGCGTGCGTGCGCACCACCGACGGAGCGGTCTCGTGTTGGGGCGCGGCCTACCAAGGTCTGCTCGGCCGAACGCCCGTCGACAACACCGATCCAACGCCGACCGCGGTCCCGAACGTCGCGAACGCGAGCCACGTCGCGCTCAAGGTCCTCGGTGCGTGCGCGCGCATCGCCGACGGGCGCGTGCAGTGCTGGGGATCGAACATGGCGTCGGAGATCGGGATCGGCACCACCGAAGCGAACGGACATCCGAGCGCGACGTTCGTCCCCGGCATCACGAACGCGATCGACGTGAGCATCGGCGACGGCACGGCGTGCGCGCATCTGCGCGACGGGACGGTGTGGTGTTGGGGGACCGCGACCGGACAGTTCGGACCGACGCCCGCGGCGTTTCCGGGCCTGTCGAACGTCAAGCAGATCGCGTCGGGGCGATCGCATCTCTGTGCGCTGCTCGACGACTCGACGGTGTCGTGCCTCGGATCGAACGCGTACGGGCAGCTCGGGGCCGCGCCGGACGGAGCGATTCATGGCGTCGCGCCGGTGGGGGGACTCCGCGGCGTCGTGTTCATCGCGAGCGGCGCCGAAACGACGTGCGCGATCATGAGCGACCGGACCGTGAAGTGCTGGGGCGCGGACTGGATGGGCGCGGGGCACGGGACGCCGACCGCGGTGCCGGGGCTCACGGAGATCGAGGACATCGGGCTCGGGTTTGGGACGCACGCGTGCGCGCGGAAGACGGACGGGACGGTGCTGTGCTGGGGGAACAACGACCACGGGCAGCTCGGGGATGGGACGAAGAACGGGCGCGGGACGGTGGCGCCGGTTTTGTTTTGAGTGCGCTCAGGGCGCCGCGGAGGGCTGCCATTCGTCAGGAAAAGCGCAGCCCTGGCATCCTCGTAAGATTGCATGTATGAGTCCCATACTCAAATACAGTCGCATTCATGAGTCATTGCCATGCGCTCCTCCGTCCATGATGTCCTCCCGCCGAAGGTCCTACGGTCGCTGAAGAAGTTCGGCGCTGACCTCGCGCTCGCGCGTCGCAAACGCCACCTGACGACGGCGATGATGTCGGAGCGTTTGGGGATCGCCAAGAGCACCTACGTTCGCGTGGAGAAGGGCGACGCCACAGTATCGATGGGCGTGTACGCGATGGCGCTGTTCGTTCTCGGTTTCGGTGACGTGTTCGGCGACGTGATCGATGCGAGTCGCGACGAACAGGGCCTCCTCCTCGACGAGCAGCGCGTTCCGAAGCGTGTTCATCCGAAGCGGGAGCCGACCGCTTCATGAGACTCACGATAAAGGTCTTCTTGGGCGACGACGCTCGCCTCGTCGGCGCGCTCCGTTGCAACGCCGAAGGTGCGCGAGAAAACGCGGCCTTCGAATACGACGCGAGTTGGCTCTCGGCTCGCGATCGGTTCTCGATCGATCCGGCGCTGCAGCTCGTGGCCGGCGCGCAGTTCCACAAGAAGACGCGCGACGGCTCGATCTTCCATCACGCCATCGCCGACACGGAGCCCGATGGATGGAGCCGGCGCGTCATTCTCCGCGCTCACGCGAAGCGCATGCAGGAAGCTCGTCGCGCGGGAGCCGCGGTCGACTCGAGGCCGCTCAATCAGCTCGATTTCCTGCTCGAAGTGGACGATGCGAGTCGCGTCGGCGCCCTTCGGTTTCAGGACGAGGATGGAGTCTTCCGGCGCGCACCGGAGTCGGGTCGTCGCACGGCGCCGCCGCTGATCGAGCTCGCGGACATCGCGGCCGCAACTCGTTCCTTCGAGACGAACAGCGAGACCGCTGCCGATCTCGAGTACCTGCGAGGACGAGGTACGTCACTCGGCGGACTGCGACCAAAGTGCACGGTCGTCGACGAGAACGGGCGCCTCTCGATTGGCAAGTTCCCCAGCGTCGCGGACGAACGCGCCGTGACCAAGGGAGAGGTCTTGGCGATGCGCCTCGCACGCGATGCGGGCATCGACGCCGCGGACGCGCGCTTGGTCGACAGCGACGGCGTCCCCGTCGCGCTCATCACGCGCTTCGATCGGCCGGATGGCGGCGGTCGACTGCTCTACACCTCGGCCGCCACGATGCTCGGCGCCGAGCCGAGCGATCCCGGTGAGCACGACTACACGGAGATCGTCGATGCCCTCCGCGTCCACGGCGCCGCCGCGCAGAAGGACGTCGAGGAGCTGTGGCGGCGTATTGCGTTCTCGATCTTGATCACCAACGTCGACGACCACTTGCTAAACCATGGTTTTTTGCACGTCGCTCATGGCCAGTGGCGGCTCGCTCCGGCGTTCGATCTCAATCCGTTTCCAGATCGCGTTCGCGAGCTCAAGACGTGGATCTCACCAGAGACGGGCGCGGAGGCGACGATCGACGCGCTGCTGTCCGTCGCTCCGTACTTCAAGATCTCGCAGCGGCGCGCGAAGGGAGTGGTCGCACACGTCGAGGGCGCCGTTGCAGGTTGGCGCGACGCGGGCCGTGCGCTTGGGATGACGCCCACCGAGCTCGAGCCGTTCGCTCCCGCGTTCGAGCATCCCGAACGCGAGGCGGCGCGACGAGCGTGAGGTGACGTCGTGGCGCGCTCCCGTCGCGGCGAATCCACAAAAAGAAAGAGCCGCCACGGCGCTCATGGCCGTGACGGCGATTCCCCCTTTGCGAAGCGCGGCCACTTTCGCGACAGCGCGTTTCGCTCAGTGCGAGACGGTGACGACCGTCGGCGTTGTCGGCGCCGGGGTCGGTTCCGTCGATGCGCCCGTGGCTTGCGCCGCGGGCTTGCTGGTCGCGTTCGACGCGCCGCTCTTCGCGGTGCGGCGAGCACGCCGGGGCGTGGCGTGCGCCTGCATCTGCTCGAACGATTGCACGAGGTGCTTACCCTCGGGCGCGCGAACGAGACGAGACAGAACACCGTACACGACGTTGGCGTGAGCCGCGGTCGCCTCGCGGCGTTGAAGGACGCTGTCCTTCAAACGCTGCGCGAACGAGCGCGTGCCGTGGATGACCGCCTTGCAGTCGCTCGCATAAGCGAGGACGGCACGCGCTTCTTCGACGTCGAACGACACGCCCAGGATGTTTCCACCGTTCTCGGCGGCGAGGTTCGCCACCGATTGGATGAGTGCATCCGAGACGTGATGCGACTTCGCGTAGAGCGCCTTGCGCTCGGACTTGCTGACGCCCGAGGCCTGGAGCAATTGCGAAAGCGCCTTCACCAGCGCCGTCGCCTTGCTCGTGTTGAGCTCGGTGACGGTGCCTTGCTTCGACTTCTTCGAACTACGAATACTCATTTTGATTTCTCCTTTCTGACCGGCGCGAAGAGCCGCGCGTCGATCCGCGCGCGGTGGGGAGCGGCGATGTCCGGAGCATCCGGAGTCTCGTCGTCCCTCGCCCTGAGACCTACGCGGGGTCGGACGGAAGGCGGACGGCAACGGAGCGGCAACGGGACGGAAGTTTGAGAGGGCTGTCAGGGGAGGGAAAACGCCGGGTGGCGTGGGAGAACGGAAGGCAACCGGAGGCGAATCGGCAACCGCGGCGTCGGAAACGGCAACCGCGGCGTGCGCGGTTGCCGTCTGTGCACGCGCGGTTGTGGTTTGCGTCGGCGCGGTTCGGGTTTGGGTGCGCGCGGGTGCGGTTTGCGTCGCCGCGGCTTCGACCGCGCGGCGGCGAGTCATGGCAGTAACTATGCAGCATCGGCCCGCGGAGTGCAGCGCGTGACGCTTGGTCCGCCGCGCGCCGCGCGCTAAGAACGCGCGCGGGAGGCGAGGCGACGCGTGCGAGTGTTCGTGAACGGAGAGCTGCTTCGTGCGAAGCGAATTGCAAAGCGCTGGACGTTGGAGACGCTCGCGCGCAAAGCCGGCGTGTCCGCGCGCACCGTGCAAAACGTCGAGACGAGCGCGCGCTCGCGGGCGACTCTCGTCACCGCGGAGCTGCTCGCGCAAGCGCTCGGAATGGAGACCGACGCGCTGTTCGTCAACGACAACAACGCCGAGCCTTCG
Organism: Polyangiales bacterium; assembly: GCA_038209335.1. GTDB lineage: Bacteria > Myxococcota_A > Polyangia > Polyangiales > Polyangiaceae > JBBQXV01. Next base: position 18,830 of record JBBQXV010000134.1, read on the forward strand.
GACGCTCCCCGCGAAGCCGCCGCGGCGGCAGGTGTCGTCGCCTCGCCCGACGCAATCCCACCGCCGCGCGCAAAGCGCGCCCCCTCGCGACTCGACGCCCTCGCCGCGCGCGAGCCGCCCGTTCCCGATTCGCCCGCCGCGACGAACGGCGCGCTCGTGCCGGTCACCGCGCGCCGCCTACAAGATCTCCTCACAGGCTTCGCGATGTACGAAGGCGATCGCTACATCGTCGAAGGCCGCGTCGACGCGCAGCGCGCGCTCACGAAAACCGAAGCGCGGCTCCTCGGCACGAAGGTCGGCATCGGCGGCCGCTTCCACATCATGCGCCCCGTCGTCGGCACAGAAGAGCTGGGCATTACCGTCCACACGATGCGCGCCGCCGATACGCGCGCGCTCTTGGCGAAGAAGAACGAAACGGTGCGCCTCGAAGTGCGCGTCGTCGTCCCGTCGCACGATGACGACGACGGCTTCGTGTTCTTCCTCTCGCCGACGCCTTCGCCGTGGGCGCTCGTCGTCGAGGCGATCCTGCCTTAGTTGTTGTCGGGCAACGGACTCGAGTCGGCGAGGAGCTATGCTTCTCTTCGTGCGACTCTCTAGTGGCGACGATGCCGGCGCAGATGCGGCCGACGCGACCCCGGCTGCGCCGGACGCATCGTGGCTCCCTTGTGCAATGACGCTCGCCGACTACTGCGCGACCAATCGCGATCCGTCATGCGTGTACACGTTCGCGGAGGCGCAGCGCTGCGCGTAATGGCCCTTCAGAATCGGAGGCAACGTCAACGTCAACGTGACCCGCTGCGCCGATTTCGACTACGTCGGTCTCTACGTGGTCGACGTTGCGAATCTCGGGCATCTCGCGAAGCGATCGCTCCGACCGTCCGCAAGCGCGCTTGATCTCGCGGCCAGCGTACCGCTACCGATTGTGCTCCGCGAACCCCACGATCTGCCCCGCGCCGTCCTGCACCCAAATCTCGCGCGCCCCGTACGACGTCGTCCGCTCCGGCACGACGATCTCCGCCCCCGCGATCGCCGCCGCCGCCGGCTCGAGCGACTCGACGTCGACGTAGAGCACGCTCGTCGGTGCGCGCTTCGCGACCTTCGGAAGATCGACCTCGAGGCTCGCGCGCGTCTGCATCATCACCTGCGTTCCATCGCGCACCAGAATCACGAAGCCGAGTCGCCCCTCGTGAGGCACCTCGGCGACGCGCGTGAAGCCGAGCTGCGTCTCCCAGAGCGGCAGTGCCGGCTCGATCGCATCGACGAGAAGGACAGAGGTGATCTGCTTGATCTTCAGCTGTTGGGTAGCCATGCGTCGTTCGTAACACCTGCCTCGACGCCCGCATTGTACGAATCCGACATCGCGCGCTCCCGCCACAGCTCGACCGGCGTCACCCCGGCGAGCGCGCGGACGTCGCGGTTCAAGTGCGCCTGATCCGCGTAGCCGATCGCGCACGCGAGCGCGGCGAACGAGCTCTTCACGTTGCTCATCTCGGCGACGAGCGCCTGTAAGCGCATCACGCGCGCGAACGCCTTCGGACCGAGACCGACGTGAACGTCGAACGCGCGTTCGAGCTGCCGCTCTCCGAGCCCCACGTCGCGCGCGAGCGCATCGACGTCGACGGCACCACGCTGCGCACGCACGCGATCGACCGCGGCGCGCACACGACGATCGGGCGCGCGGCGACGCATCGCGCGCGAGAGCAGAAGATCATCGATAAGGCGGAGTCGCTCGCGCGTCGTTCGCGCCTCCGCGACGCGCGATTCGATCTCGCGACCGAGCGCGCCCCACACGTCGCCGAGCGCGAGGTTGTCGTCGCGCGTCTCGCGACCGGCGACGCCGAGGAACGACGGCGCCTCGCCGGGCAAGAAGCGAACGCCGAGCAAATCGAGCGCGCGGTTCCCATCCGCGACGATCGCCTTCGTCATCACGCCGACGATCTCCGCGCGTGGAGTCCGAAGATCGAACAGGATGTCGAGGCACCCGTCCGGCAACACGCGATGCGGCGCACACTCCGGACCCGCGTGCAGCGTCCAATAACACGCAACGACACGCCGCAACGCCGGCGCCGGCGCGTGCTCCCGGTAAGCGAGCGCGGCCACGTCACTCCCCCGACGACGACGGCTTCCGCGACGCGACGCGCATCTTCGCCGAGCTCCGTCGCGGTTTCGGCAGCGGCGGCGCCATCGACGGCGTCGCTGTTCCCGCGAGCGGCGCGGGCGGCGCCATCGTCTCGCGCGGCGCCGTCGCTCGCGGCGCGCTCGTAGTTCGGAGCCACATCGCTTGCTTCTGCCGCTCGCCGGGGAAGAGCTCTTCGAGGATCGCGCCGACGAGCTCCGGCATGTTGACGCCCGGTCCCTGCGCGCGCGCGAACGCATCGAGCGCGCGTCCGAAATCCGTGGCCGTCGCGTAGCGCTCCGCGGGATCGCGTTCGAGCGCGTGCTTCACGATGCGCCACAGCTCCTCGGGGTACGTCGCCAACCGCGCGCGTGGATCGGGCACGAGCGCGGCCTTCACCGCGAGGAGCGTCTCGACGTCGTCGTCGCGCGTGAAGAGCCGACGCATCGTGGTGAGCTCCCACATCGTCGCGCCGAGCGCGAAGACGTCGCTGCGCCCGTCGATCGGATCCTGCGCGACCTGCTCCGGCGACAGATACGGAAGCTTCCCCTTCACGATCCCGCTCGAGCTCTGCGCGCGCGCGCCCGTCGCCTTCGCGAGCCCGAAGTCGAAGAGTTTCACCTCGCCGGCATGCGTGACGAAGATGTTGCTCGGGTTGACGTCGCGATGCACGAGATGGAGCGGCGCGCCGTGCTCGTCCTTCAAATCGTGCGCGTACGCGAGCGCCTCCGTCACGCGCGCGCCGATCCAGGCGGCGAGATCGAGGCGCAGCGAGAACTTCCGCTCGCGGCAAGCGTTCCACACGTCGGCCAGCGTCCGCCCGACGAGCAGCTCCATCGCGATGAAGTGGACGCCTTGCGCTTCGTCCCATCCGCACTCGTACGTGCGCGCGATGTTCGGATGCGAGAGGCGCGTGAGGACCTTCCCCTCGTCGAGGAACATCTGCACGAACTTCTCGTGTTGCCGAAGCTCGTGTTTGATGACTTTGACCGCGGCGACGCGCTCGGTGCCGTCCTCCGCTCGGGCGCGCCCGAGGTAGATCATGGCCATGCCGCCACCGGCGATCTTCACGACGATGTCGTAAGAACCCAGGCGTTTGGGGCGCGGATGAACAGGCAAGACACGACAAGCCTATCAGGCTCGCCGTGCCTGCGAAGCCGACGTGCTACTTGGCCGGTGCGCCCGCCTGCGCCAGAGCTTGCTGCTGCTGCGCGAGCATCTGCGAAATCGCGCGCGAGCGCTCGATCGCGAACTGCTTGACCTCCTTGACCTGCGACGTCGCCAGCTTGTTGAGGAGCGCCGTGATCTTCGCGATGTCGCGCGACTGGAAGAGCGCCTCGAAGTAGTTATGCGCGATGCGCACGTCGCGCATCATCATGGCCTCGTGCGGCGCGAGCAGCTTGACGACCTCGTCGAGCTTGCCTCCCTGACCGTAGAGCGCCGACAAGCATAGGAGCGCGAGCGGATCGCCCGGCGCGCGATCGACCGCCTTCTTCGCGAAGGCGATCGCCTTGTCGCGCGTCTTCTCGTCGCTCGCATAGAAACCCTGGAGCGCGACGAACGGCGCCGCCGTCTTCGAGTTGACCGGCGCGTTCGCGAGCTCTTCGACCGCCGCGATCGCCTTGTCCTCGCCGTCGGTCTCCTTGATTGCGTTCGTGAGGTAGGCCCACGCGTCGACCGAGCTCTGATCGATCTGAATCGCGCGCTCCGCGCACTCGCGCTCGCCCTTCGTATCGCCCTTCTCCTTCATCACCTTCGCGAGATGGAGCGCGGGGAACGGGCTCTCCTTCAACAAGTTCTGCGCGCCCTTGAGCGTCGCCTCGGCCTTGTCGAGCTTCTTCTGCGCGAGCTGCGAGACGCCGAGCGCGAGCCAATCCTCGCCGTCGCCGCCGAGCGCGACGACCTTGCCGAGGACCTTCTCGGCCTTCTCGTGGCGGTTGTACTTCATGAGCTCTTGCGCAAAAATTCGGCCGCGCATCAGGTCGTCTTGGTTCTCGGTCCAATGCTTCTCGAGACCGCCGAGGAGATCCTCGAGGCCGATCGCGATGGGCCGACCTTGCTCGTCTTGCACTTGGACCGCAGGGCCGTTGAAGCCGAGGAGCTTCCACACTTCGTCCATCTGCAGCGCGACGGGGCCGTTGACGATCTGCTTCTCGACCGGCGCGCCGTTCGGGCCGAGCGGCAAGAGGACCAGCGCGTTGCCGGGAACGCCGTTCGGGAAGGCGGTGATGGGCGCGAGGATCGCAGCGCCGCCAGTGAGGGTGATTCCGGGGCCGCCGCCGGGGGCCGCGCCGCTTTGGGGATTGCTCGGGGTGTTGGACATGTCGCTCTCTCTCTCGGTTTGAGGCGCGCAACCTAGCACAAGGTGTGGCGTGCGAAATAGGGTCAGCCGGCGAGCGCGCGCGCGAGGACGACGGCCATCGCGGCGGCGACGAGCGCCGAGCCGATGCCGAGGACGTAGAGCGCGACGGGGCTCGGGTCGATCGCGGCGCGCGCTTCGATCGCGCGGCGGATCGCGCGGTACCGCACGGTGGCCCAGAGGTTGGTCGCGAGTCCGAGCGCCACGAGCACGCCGCCGAGCGCGACCGAGCCCGCGACCTGCGTCGTCGCGACCGCGTGCTCCGCGTCGCGCAAGAAGAGCGCGAAGCGCGCGATCGCGAAGCCTACCGCCATGAGCGCGATCCCGGTTCGGATCCACGAGAGCATCGTGCGCTCGTTGGCGGCGTGGTCGCGGAAGCGCGTGTCGTCGGTCACGCACCGAGTCGTACCACCGAGCCGGCGCTGCAATTGAGCGACCTCCGCCGTGGTCGAATTTTTCTTCGCTCACGCGACGCCGACCCCTCCGGCGTAGCAACGTCGCGCGCCGGTCGCGCGAACGTCCTCGCGCACATGCCGCCCGCGTGCGAGAAGAACGCCATGAACGCACGCCATCTTCTCCTCTGCACTGCATCGATCACCGGCTTCATCCTGGCGTCGTGCGGCGGCGATTCGTCGACGAGCGTCGG
>JBBQXV010000135.1:0-23790 GCA_038209335.1 Polyangiales bacterium
GACGACTCGTCGGCGCAGCTCGGGAACGGGACCGGGATGCCCGGCCTTCCGCAATCGACGCCGCAGCGCGCGTTTGGCTTCTACTGAGGTGCTCATGAATCGACGACATTGCGCGATCCTCTCGATGCTGTGCAGCGTTCTGCTCGCCGCGTGCGGCGGCGAAGTCGCCGGCGACGCAGGCGACGCGGGCGGCGCGAACGACGACGCCGGCGACGCGAGCACCGTCCTTCCGGACGCCGCCGCCACGAGCGACGGGGCGTTGCCCCCCGACGGCGGCGCGCGCGACGCGAGCGACGGCGGCACGACGGACGCGGGCAACCCGTGGTTTTACCCGTACGACAAGGTCGACGTGCCTTCGCTCTTCACCGCGAACGCCGTCGGCCTCGGCGACGTGAACGGCGACGGCACCGTGGACGCCGTGGTGACGGCGTTGTGGTGGGACACGACGAACATGAACACCGCGCCGGTGCGAGCGCTGCTCGTCTTCGCGGGCGATGGGCACGGCGGGTTCGCGCAGCCGACGATGACGACCATCCAACCGTACGGCGATCCGCCACGCGTGATCGTGGTCGGCGACGTCACGGGCGATGGGAAGAGCGACGTCGTCGTCGGAATCGAAACGAACCTCGTCGTCTATCCACAAGTCGCAGGCGCGTTCGGTGCGCCGGTGAGCTACCGGAGCCCGCAGAACCAGCTCGTCGGCGCGATCGTCCTCGCCGACGTCGACGGCGACGGCGTCGACGAGATCGTCGCGCGCGCCGGCGGCTCCGCGAACGTGTACCGGCGCGACGGCAACGGTGGGCTCGTCCTCGCGAGAACGTCGACGTTCGCCGCCGGGGCGATCGGCGGCTTCGCGGTCGGCGCGCTCGGCGCCAGCGTGGCGCCCGATCTCGTGGGCACAGTGGGCCTCGGGCTCGGTCACGGATCACAGATCGCGATCGCCGCGCAGACCAGCGACGGAGGCTTCGGCGCGTCGACGACCTACGACGTCGACCTGACGGAAAGCGCGAACCGACTCGCCGTCGGCGACGTCGACGGCGACGGTCTCGCGGACGTCGTCGTTACAGTCGGCGGCAACCGCCCGTCGTCGAAGCTCGCCGTCCTCACACAGCACGGCGGCATTCTACGCGCGGCGCGCGAGCTCCCGTCGTACGACATTCCGCAGGCCATCCACGTCGCCGACGTCGACGGCGACGGGAGGAAGGACGTCGTCGTCCTGCACACGACGTGGCAGGCGATTGGCGTGTACGTGCAGACGTCGACCGGCGCGCTGGCGGCGGAGGCGTTGGTCGATTTCGACTATATCCAGGGTGATGACATGGCGGTCGGGGACGTCGACGGTGACGGGCGCGTCGACATCGTCGCCGCGACGGGTAGCGGTCTCGTGGTGTTGCGACATTTGCCTTGAGGTGGACGGCGCGCTGGCGCGGAGATTTGCTGCCCACGTTACGCGCCGAGTCGTCAGGGCTGATAGCGCCAGAGATCGTTCAAGTCGTTGTCCGTGCCCGACTGCCCAAATCCCCAGCCGCCGAACACCCAGAACGCTCCGTTCGCGTCGAGCCACGCCGAGTGCGAGTCGCGCCCGCCGAGCACGTTCGCCATCGCGCTCGTTCCGCGCATGCCGTAGACGCCGAGCGCGTCGACGACGTTCGCGCCGGCGATCCGCGTCCACGTCGTCCCATCGAACGCCCAGAGATCGCCGAGATCGTGGCTCGGTCCGTTGCCGTGCGCGCCGCCCATCATCCACACGACACCGTTCGACGCACGCAATGCGACGGCGTTCTCGCGCGCGCCCGGATCGTTGCTCGCGGCCGGAGTGCGACGCGTGCCGAAGACGGGTGCGCTGTCGACGATCTTGCTGCCGGAGACCCACGTCCAGCTCGCTCCATCGAACTTCCAGACGTCGCCGAGATCGTTCTTGGTGCCCGCGCTGTCGTAGCCGTAGCCGCTGTACAGCCAGAGCGTGCTCGCGCCTTCGAGCCAGTTGACGCCGACCTCGCGCGCGCCCGGATAGTTGGCCGCGTCAGCCGTGCCCATCGTTCCGTAGACGCCTGCGGCGTTCGGCGCGCTCGAGCCGGACATGAACGTCCAGTTCGTGCCGTCCCACTTCCAGAGATCGGCGAGGTTGTTCCCCCCGGTGTCGCGCCCGCCAAAGAGCCAGAAGTGTCCCGCGCCGTCGATCCAACCGTGCGCGCGCGCGCGTCCGCCCGGCGTGTTCGTGCCCGCGGCGGTGCCTTTCACTCCGTACGACGCCGCGGTGCCGACGGTGGTCGGGCCGGTGACCCACGTCCAATTCGCGCCGTCGTACTTCCAGAGATCGCTCAAGTAGCCCTCGGTCGCCGTCGCGCCGAATCCCTTGCCGCCGAATAACCAGATGTTGCCCGCGGCGTCCTTTGCCGACGCGGTGAAGTAACGCGCGCCCGGGATGTTGCCCGCTGCGGCCACGCCCGGCGTGCCGTAGACGCCGACCGCATTGTTCGTGTTGCTGCCCGCGAACCACGTCCAGCTCGTGCCGTCGAACTTCCACAGATCGTTGAGCATCGCGACGCCGGTCGCCGGCGTCCCGCCGAAGAGGACCAGATGCCCGGCGGCGTCGCTCCACGACGTCGCGCCGTAGCGTGAGCCGGGAGTGTTCGCGACGTCGGGCGCGCCGAGCACGCCGTAGTTGGCGGTCGCGCCGGTCGCGTTGCTGCCGGTCATCCATGTCCACCGATCGATCGACGTGAGCGGCGCGTCCGGCGCGCTCGCGTCGCCGGAGTCGGGCGCCGAATCGACGCCGCCGTCGGTTGCGGAATCCGGGACGCCGACCGCGCCGTCTGCGGCGTCGAACGAGAGGCCACCGTCGGTTGGCGGCGGCGCGGTGTCGTGCGCAGCGTCGAAGCATGCATACGTGGACGTGAGGGCAAGGAGAGCGAGCGTCGGCAGCGCGACGTGTGCGTGTCTCATGGTGACATCGTGCGCGCACGCTCCGCAGGTAGCTCCTGATGATTCCCCTATTGTTCATCCATGCCGTGCGTGGAGATCGGAGGCGGCGGGGTTTGGCGACGCGGTCGGGGTCGGGGTCGAGGTCGAGGCGATCGCTACGCTTGGCGATGTCGCGGGATCCGGCTTCGGCTCCGCGCTGCTCGTGGTTGACGCCGACTGACTCGAGCGAATCAACGACTCGCACGTGGTTGACGCCGACTCGCACGTGGTTGACGCCGACACGCTGGCAGCGAGTCGCCGTCTCGCTCGTAGTTGACGCCGACTCGCTCGACCGCATCGGCGCTTGTGGACTCGTGCTCACGCGGGAGCACGTCGAGAGCGGTTTGCCGACTTGGCCTCTGGGTCATGCGAGCGATGTAACGAACGCGAGGCTGACAGGTTTCTGTCAGGTTTGTCGCGCGCGGATCACCTCGACGGTGCTTCACCCGTTGACCCGCCGTGCGTGCGTCACGAGTATGGCGTGGTCGCGTCCAACAAGGAGATCACGATGAGCCTCACGTTCTATTTCGCCCCGCAGTCGACCGCCACGATCACCTCGCTCGTCCTCGAAGAGCTCGGGACGCCGCACGAGAAAGTGAAGGTGTCGTTCGACGCGAACGGCACGAAGAAGCCGGATTTTCTGAAGCTGAACCCGAATGGCCGCGTGCCGACGATCGTTCACGACGGCGCGTCGATTTGGGAGTCGGCGGCGATCACCATCTACCTCGGCGAGCAGTTCGGCGAGAAAGCGAAGCTCTGGCCGGCGGCGGGACCGAAGCGCGGCGAGGCGATGAAGTGGGTCGTCTGGACGAACGTCCACCTCGGCGAGGCGGTCTACCGCTGGGCGCGAAACACGATGTGGGCGCCCGAGGAGCAGCGGAACGCGAAGGCGGCGGAGGCGGCGAGCGCGGACATCCAGAAGGAGCTCAAGCTGCTCGACGGGGCGCTCGAGGGGAAGCAGTACTTGGTCGGCGAGTACACTCTCGCGGACACGCACGTGAGCGCGTTCGTCGACTGGCTCGGTCACATGAAGATCGACATGGCGGCGTTCCCGAGCCTCAAAGCGTGGAACAAGCGCTGCACGGATCGACCGGCGTACGGCCGCGTGATGGCGCGCGACAACGGCTGACGAATCGTTGAACAACGCCCTCCGCGCCTACCCGCCTTGGGCAACGCGATCGACTATCACGCGACGCGACGATCGTTCGCCACGTGGCTGGAGGGCGTGGGCGCGTGATTTCGGCGCCCCCGAGACGAATCGAACGTGCCGCCAACGGTTTAGGAAACGTCGGGGAAGGCGTGCGCCACGGGCACCTCGCGGCACCGGCGACGAATTTGGCGACGTCGCGTCGGCGCGGAGCGTTGTCTTCGACGTGCTCGCGATCATCGAGTGAACGCAAGACTCGCGGCGCGCGATGTGGTCAACGCAGTCCCGACGCCCGTTCGTCGAGCTATTGGCGCGGCAGTGGTTACATTGAGACGATGAGTCTCGTGCCCCTGGAACCGGCGACCGCCCAGCCTTCGAAGCCTCGAATCCTGCTCGTCGACGATCGCATGGCGAACCTCATCTCGCTCCAGGCGATCCTCGACGAGCCCGGTCGCGAGCTCGTGTCGGTGAGCTCCGGGGCCGAAGCTCTTCAGGAGCTCGAGGCGCGCGACTTCGCGCTCGTCGTGCTCGACGTCCAGATGCCCGGCATGGACGGGTTCGAGGTCGCCGCACGCATGAAGGACATCGCCCGCGCGCAGCACGTTCCCATCGTTTTCGTGACGGCGATCGATCGCAACGAGAAGTATGTCGCGCGCGCATACGAACAAGGCGCCGTCGATTTCATTCAGAAGCCCTTCGAGGCCGAGACGATGCGCGCGAAGGCGGCGGTCTTCCTCGATCTGTACGTGACCAAAGAGCATCTCGCGTCGACGCTCAAAGAGGCGGACAGCCTAAAGCAACAGTTTCTCTCGACGCTGAGCCACGAGCTGCGCGCGCCTCTCACCGCCATCCTCGCGTGGACGCGCATGGTGCGTGACGGATCGATCGGCGAGCCTCAACGCGGCCGCGCGCTCGAGAACATCGAACGCAACGCGTCTGCTCAGCTCGCGCTCGTCGAAGGGATGACCGACATCAGCGCGATGGCGGCAGGTCAGCTCGTCCTCGAGCTCGAAATGGTCGACCTCTCGAACGTCATCGAGCTCGCCATCCAAACGGTGAGGCCGTCCGCCGCCGAAAAGAAGATTCCGCTGCATGCGGCGCTGGAGCGTGACGTCGCTCCTGTTCGCGGAGACGCGCGGCGTCTGCGTCAGATCGTTCTCCAGCTTCTCGAGAACGCGGTGAAATTCACCTCCGCCACCGGGGGGATCGTCACCGTGTCCTTGTGCAACGTCGGTCCCGACGTGGAGATCGTCGTCGAAGACACCGGCGTGGGGATCGAGCCCGCGCTGCTGCCGCGGCTCTTCGCGCCCCTCGCATGGCGAGCCGTCGGAGCGCGGCGCGCCGAAGGCGGGCTTGGCGTGGGGCTGACGATCGTCGGTCACCTCGTCGAGCTTCACGAAGGCACCATCCGTGCGGAGAGCGCCGGCCGAGGGCAAGGATCCCGTTTCGTCGTGAAGCTACCTGCAAACGGTCCCAAGCCGCGCGAGACGAGCGGGACGAGCGCGCTGGCATAGGCGAACGAGCTTCAATCGCGCTCGCCACCGGCGGTGGCTTGAACCACGGTTGCGCGCAGAAGATCGGCGAGGATCTCGCGCGCGGTTCGTCCCGGCGGCAGCGGCGCGAGCTCGCCGACGAGCGGCCACACGGCGTCGCGAATGTCGTTCGGGAGAATCGTCTGCAAGTACTCGAGCGCGGTGCCGCGATGGCGAACGTCCGGATGACGAAGCGCGCGATACGCCATCCGGAGCGGCTCGCGATCGAGGTGCAGCGCGAGAATCGTGAACACGTGCTCGAGCGTCCGATCGACGCGATCGCGGGCGAGGAGATCGTCCACGAGGGCGCTCGCACCTTCGAGCGCGCTGGGATCGTCCTCGAGCTCGAGCGGCGCGGCGTCGGGCGCTTTTCGATCGACCTCGACGAGGATCGCTTGAACGATTTTTTGTCGCGAGACGACGATGCCGGCGTTCGCGTCGGACATCTTCATGAGAGCGCGGCCGCACGCGTACCGCACCTCGAACCGCTCGTCGGTGATCCCGAGGAGGAGCCCGTCGGCGGCGCGCTGCGAAGTGCAGGCCGACAGGGCGAGAGGGAGCCGTCGGCGCACCACGAAGTCCATGGACGGATCGACGAGCGCGTCGATGAGCTGGCCGGTCATGATCGGCGCCGCGCGACACAGCGCCGCGACGGCGTCCGCGTGAAGACGCGTGTGCGCGAGGAGCAGGATCAAGAAGGGGCCGAGCGTCGTCGTCTTGTCGAGCGGAAGACTGCGAAGAGCGGCGGCCGTCACCTCGGCGTCGCCGTCGAGCAGCTGCCGTCCGTCGGGGATCGCTTGCGGGCGCGCCAGCGCGTCGAACGCAGGCCCGACTCCTCGAGCGCCGAGATCGGGCATTTCGATCACGCCGATGTCGATCGGGCTCGCTGCGGACGGCGCGAAGAACGCGTGACGCGGCCTCAGCAGCTCGACGCGCTGAATGAGGTTGTCTCTCTCCAGCGTCTCGTCGGTCTCTTCTGCCGAACGGCCCACGTGGACGAGCGAAGGAAGATCGAGCTGCAGTGCGCCGTCGCGCAGACCCGTCTCGAGCGCGGTGACGTATCCGCGGTGGAGCGCGCGCGCGATTGGCAACGTCACGACCGCGAGCGCGACGGCACCGCCGAGGATGTAGACGGGTGAGTGGCGCACCGAAAACGCGAGCAAGAGCATCGCGATCAACGCTCCGACGACGGTGCCCAAGCGCTCGAACCCGACATCGATGAGGGCCTTCACCGCGCGCTTCTGGCTCTCCGAGAGCGGCGTGTAGAGAAGCTCGTACGCAGAGCGGTAGAGCGTGTTGCGGTCCACCGCCTCGGCGCCGCGGAGGATCGCCGTGCTGAAGAGACCCGGCATCGCGAGACCGAACGCGCCGCCCATGATGACGAGGCCCGGAAGGATGGCGATGTTCACGACGAGCCCGAGCTTCTCGAGAGACCGCTGCCCGAGCGTGACTTGAACGACGAGCGAGATGACGGCGACCGTCAGCCAAAATAGTGAGAAGAAGGAGAGGAGAGGAGCGCCCTTGCCGTACACCGCCGAGGCTTGGACGCTGAACAAGTAGTCGAGCAATGACGACGTCGCTGCGCCGATGGCGACGAGCAAGGCGAGGTTCCGCAGAAACGGCTGGCGCACGAGCAAGCGGAGCACCGGGATCCTCTGCGGAATTGGATCTCCGAGGATGCTCACGGTGGACGAGTCGGCTGCGATGGCGTGCTTTCGCGCTCGGATCAACAGCGTTCCAGCCAAGCAGGCCACGTGCAGCGCGGCGAGCACGAGAAGCATCGTGGGCAGCGCGACGAGCGTTGCCGCACGCCACGCCATGAGGCCCCCGAGGACGCCGCCGATCGTTCCGCCAGCGGCGATGCGAGCGACCGCCCGCTTCGCGTTGTGCGGGTCGAAGCGCTCGTTGATGAGCGACCAGAACGCCGTCATCACGACGGGCCCGACGAGCGCCGTGTGAAGGTAGACGGCAAGCGCCATCGCCGCCGGCGAAGTGAAGCCGACGACCCACTCGAGAACGAGCAGGCCCGCGCTTCCGCCGAAGAGAACTGGCAGGATCGACGCGGGCGAGTGGCGCACCATCAGGCGCGACAGCCACAGAACCGCGATGAGAGAGAGCGCCGCCGCAATCGCAATGGCGCGTGGCAGATCCGTGACTGGAAACGTCGTGAGAAAGAGCGCGTCGCGCGCCGCTTTTCCCGCGACCTGGTGCGCGATCATCGCCGCCGACGTGAACGCCGCCGCGCGCGTGCCGTCGATCACTCGCGAGAGAGGCACTATCGACAAATAGTAACGAGCGCACTGCGGAAAGCGAGAGTGAAGTGGCGCAACGGCTCTGCTGGCCCCGGCGCAAATCCAGACCAGATCGTCGCGTGGGGCGCGTCGATGCGCGAGCCCGGCGTCTACGAGCGCGCCTCCGCCGGCGGCTTCACCTTCGGGCGCATCGACGCATCGACGGCACGAGCGATCCGCGCGAGGACGATCTCTCTCGCGCGCTCGAGACGATCGGCCCGGTCGACGTCACGAGCAACTTGAACGGCAAGCGGCCGATGGAGCCGACGGCGGTTCGCTCATTCCTTGCTCCGGCGCAGCACGTCCTTCACTCGGGCGACGACTTCGCGCGGATCGCACGGCTTGTCGATCACCTCGTCGCAACGCCCGCGCACTCCGACGAGATTGCGGTATGCGGTGAGCATCACGAGCGGAATGTGCGCCGTGCGCGGATCCCGTCTCAAACAGTGCGCCGCTTGAAGCCCGTCCATCATCGGCATCGCGTAGTCGAGCAGGATGGCGACGGGGCCGACCTCATGCGCGAGCTTAAGCGCGACCACTCCGTTCTCGGCTTCCACCGTGCGGAAGCCGGCCGCGCGTAGCTCATCGGCGTACGCCTCGCGCGTGTCCTGGTGATCGTCGACGACGAGCACACAGGGACGCAGCGCCTCGGGTGTGGCGTCCTTGGACCCATTGCCGTCGTCGTGAGGCGAGCTTGCCGCGTCCCCGGGGGATGCTTTGGCGAGCACGTCGCGCTCGAGTAGCGCGCCGGAGGCTGTTTTCAGCCCCGCAATGAACGCGCGCTCGCTATCGGGGTTCGCCATGACGATCGGACGTGCGAGCTCCATGCCGTCGTGGTGCGTGGCTTCCCTACCGCGGCGTCGGCGGCACGACGACCGGAACCTTCGCCGACCATCCGCAGGCTTCACGAGGACTGGTTCAAAGTCTGCGACAAGAATCCGAAGCTCCATTGCGAGTGCCGAATCGTGATGCGCTTGCTGATCGCATCGTGCTTGATCTTCGTCGCGATCGCTGTGCGTTCGCAATCCGCGCATGCGGAAGCCGCGCCGACGGTCCGCGTCGACATCGAGGGCCGGTCGGGTCTGAAGGTTCTACGCTTTACGACCCAATCGTCGCCGACTGGCGCCAGACCTGCACATCACCGTGTGATCGGTGGGTGCCACTCGGATATCGATACCGCATCGCCGACGACTGGTCGGCGTGGGACGAATTCAAATTCGATGCACGCCCAGGCGATCGGGTCGTGGCCACCGCCGGGACGAGGAGAAGGGGAACGCTCGTTGTCGGAGGGGTGCTCCTCGGGCTGTGCGGGATTCGAGCGAAGTCCTTCCGCCGCTCACGCAGACGCACTGCGCGAGCGACGCCGCGCGACTAACCAACGCCGCACGAGGAGCCCACCGACGAGCGTCGCGCCGAGGAGCGTCGCGCCGCCGCCCAGCTCGAACCACACGGGGTTCGCCCCGCGTAAGTAGATGATGACGTACGCGCTCTCGACGGCAACGATTGCGCTCGTCACGAGCACGGGGACGCGCGATGCGCCGCCGCCGGCGACGCTCGCCGCGATCCCGCCGAGCAATCCGGAGACGATCGCGACGAGCGTCGCGAGCACGTGGACGCGAAGAGGCGCGGTGACTTGAATGATCCCGCCCAACGGCTCGAAGCCGACCGTCGTGCCAATCTCGATGACGAAGAAGCCCGCCAGCCCCGCGGCGATGCGCCACGCGATGCGAAGAAACCGTAGGAAGAGCGCCATGCGACAAAGGCTACGAGGACGGAGGTGCACGGCGCATGTGCCGGAGGTCATGCCGGCGCGCCTATCTTCGGCCATGACTTCTGGCAGGGGTGCTCGGCAGCCGAGGCGCTTATGATCGGGCGAGCGCGATGAACCTTCCTGAAGAGTATCGGCGGCACCTGCGTTCCGGTGGCGTCGCGATCTGGGCAGTCGTCGGCGCACCCGTTCTCGTCACGGGACTGCAGTCGCCCACAGCGAACGGCGGATGGCGCGCGCTCGCGGCGTGGGTCGCAGCGCTCTTGTTCTTCGGTGCGACCTTCCGCGGAGCGACAC
This sequence comes from Polyangiales bacterium, assembly GCA_038209335.1. Classification (GTDB taxonomy): domain Bacteria; phylum Myxococcota_A; class Polyangia; order Polyangiales; family Polyangiaceae; genus JBBQXV01. Next base: position 10,000 of record JBBQXV010000135.1, read on the forward strand.
GCGCGCGCGGCGAGTCGAACCGCGCCGCGTCTCTCGCGATGATCGCCGGTCAGACGATTGCGGCGCTTCTGCTGTTGGCGTTGCCGCCCTGCTTCGGGCTCGAGGCGGCGCTTCTCGTCCTCGTCGCTCTCGAGCTCGGCGCGTTTCTGTCGCGGCGCGCCGCCGTCGCTTGGATCGCCGCGCAGAGCGCCGCCTTCGCCGCGATCACGTGGGCTCAATGGGGCTGGCACTGGGCCGTCGTGCTCGCGTTCGCGTATTCGTCGTTCCAGTTGATCGCCGACGCAACGACGCGCCTATTCATCGAAAGCGCGGCAGCGCGAGCGCGACTCATCGAGCTCAACGCCGAGCTCGAGGCGACGCGCGAGCTCCTCGCGCAGAGCACGCGCAACGACGAGCGTGCGCGGATCGCGCGCGACCTCCACGACGTCCTCGGCCACCACTTGACGGCGCTCTCGTTGAATCTCGAGATCGCGAGCCACCTCACCCAAGGCGATGCGATGGCGCGCGTCGAGACCGCACAGTCGGTGACGCGCCTCTTGCTCGGCGATGTGCGCGCTGTGGTGGGAGAGCTTCGCCAAAGCGCGAGCCTCGACATCGCCGCGGCGCTCGCGAAGTTGGCGGCGGGGATCCCGCGACCGCGCATCCACATCGAGGTCGCGGCCGGCGTCGTGATCGACGATCCCGTCGCAGGTGAGGTCGTGCTTCGCTGCGCGCAAGAAATCGTCACGAACACGGTGCGGCACGCGCAAGCCGAGAACCTGTGGCTCGGCGTGACGCAGAGCGAATCCGGCATCGAGATCCACGCGCGCGACGACGGGCGCGGTGCGGGCGCCGTGCGCGCGGGCGGTGGTCTGTCGGGCATGCGCGATCGATTCGAAAAGCGAGGCGGCGCGTTCTCCGTGGAGACGGCGCCGGGCCGCGGCTTCTCGCTCAAGGCGATCCTTCCGCTCGCCGGCGGCGCGTCGTGATCCGCGTCTTCCTCGTCGAAGATCAGGAGCTCGTTCGCGAGGGCATCCGCAACCTCCTCGCGCTCGATCGCGGCATCGACGTCGTCGGAACGGCCGCCGACGGAGAAGAGGCGCTCGCGAAGATTCCGCACGCGGGCGCCGACGTCGTTCTCCTCGATCTCCTCCTCCCGAAGCTCAGCGGCCTCGACGTTCTCCGGAAGCTCGGCGGCGCAGAAGGCTCACCGCCCTTCATCATCCTCACGACGTTCGACGACGAGCCCGCCGTTCTCGAAGGCCTTCGCGCAGGAGCGCGCGGCTACTTGTTGAAGGACATTTCTCTGGGCGAGCTCGTGCACGCGATCCGCGTGGTGGCCTCGGGAGGGACGGCGGTGAGACCCGTCGTGTCGGAGCGCGTGGTGCGTGGTCTCGGCGCGACGGAGACGCGTTTCCCTCACCTCGATCCGCCCGATCCGCTCACCGAGCGCGAGGTCGACGTGCTGCGCCTCATGACCGGCGGATACAGCAATCGCGAGATCGGGCGCGCGTTGAACGTGACCGAGGGCACCGTGAAAAATCACGTTTCGAGCATCCTCTCGAAGCTCGGCGTGAGAGATCGGACGCGCGCCGTGCTGCAGGCGGTGAAGGCCGGCTACTTCTCGTGAGCGGTCGCACCGATTTCCTCTGCTACACGGACGGCTCGTGCAAGGCCGCCCACGGAGCGCCCGGCGGTTGGGGCTTCTGCATCAAGCCGCCGAGCGGCGAGACGATCGAGGGCTACGGCAAAGCGAAGGGGACGCTCGCGAAGATCATGGAGTACAGGGCCGTCGCGGAGGCGCTGTCGGCGTTGCCCGAACGCGCGAACGCGATCGTGTTCTCCGACAACGAGTCGCTGGTGGAGAATTTCGAGAAGCGACTCGGCATATGGCGCGAGCGCGCGTTTGCGAAAGTGGACGAGTCGATCGTGGAGAGCGTGCGCCGTATCGATGCGGCGATCACGTCGAAGCGTCTCGTGGTGCGCTGGCAGTGGGTTCGTGCGCACAACGGAAACGCGGGCAATGAACGCGCGGACGCGCTCGCCGCGCAGGGGGCGCGCGAGGCGAACGCGGAGCTACGGCGCTGAGCGATGCGTCGCCGCCTGGGAACCTCGAGCAAAGTTACTTCAGGTTGCCGACGATGCCTTCCTGCGTGGCTTCGATCTTCTTCATGATGTTCGAGAGCGGATCCTCGTCGCCCTCTACCTCGCGTGCCTCGCGCGCGCGCGCCTCGGCCCGCTCCGCCCCCGGTAGTACAAGCGGTGTCGTGAACCTGCAGTATTCCTAGCGCCCCCGGCACGAATCGAACGTGCGGCCAACGGTTTAGGAAACCGCTGCTCTATCCACTGAGCTACGGGGGCGAAGCGGCGAGAAGATGCCACAGCCACACGCGCCAGCAAAGCCGTGCTGACGCGGTCACGCCACGACGATGACGGCCGCGTCCGGGCTCTCGGCGTACAGACGCGCGACCGCGTCGGCGCGCCGCGTGAGCACGGCGCGTTGGTTAACGTAGCCCTTGTCGGTGATCTCCCCGCCGTCGATGTTCGGCGGCTCGTCGAGGAAGAGTGCGCGCGTGACGCGTGTGCTCGACGCGGGATTCGCGGCGTTGTACGCGCGGAGGCCTTCCGCGACGCGCGCGTTTCGATCGGCGCCGGTGGCGGCGCTAGGAAAGAGGAGGAGGGCGATCGCGTCGCGATCGTGCCCCGCGACGACCACGTCTTGCACGACGGGCGCGCACGCCGCGATCGCGCGCACGCACAGCTCGCCGACGGAAACCCAGGTGCCGCTCGTCAGCTTGAAATTCTCCGCCGTGCGCCCGTCGAAGACGACGCCGCGCGCAGGATCGTCCGAGTCCGCGAGACGCCCGGCATCGCCGGTCGACAGGAATCCGTCCGCGTCGAGCGTGGCCGGAACGACGCGCGCACCGCGCTCCCACGTCCCCGGCGTCACGTTCGGTCCACGGACGCGCATCTCGAGCTTGTCGCCGGACGGGACGAACTTCAGCGCGGTCCCCGGCGCCGGAAGCCCGATGACCCCCGCGCGATCGATCGCGAAGTGCACCTGCGTCGCGAGCGGCGCCGTCTCCGTCGATCCCCACGCCGACACCATCGTCAGCCCCGCGTCGCCGCGCGCGCGCGCCGCCACCCGCTCGAGCCGCTCCCACGTGCTCTGCGGGAGCGCAGCCGCCGCATAGAACACGAGATCGAGATCGCGAAAGAAGCTGGCGCGGAGGGCGTCGTCCGATTCGAGAAACGGCGCGAGCATCGCGAAGCCGCGCGGGACATTGAAGTAAAGAGTCGGCGACACGTCGCGCAGGTTGGCGACCGTCGCCTCGATCCGACCGGGCGCGGGTTTGCCGCCGTCGACGTAGAGCGTCCCGCCGTGCGCGAGGATCAGGTTGAAGTTGTGATTGCCACCGAAGGTGTGACTCCACGGAAGCCAATCGACGATGACCGGCGGACGATCGGAAAGAAACGGCCACATTTGCGCGATCGCCTGTTGATTGGAACAGAGCATGCGCTGCGTATTCACCACGCCCTTCGGCGATCCGGTCGAACCGGATGTGAAGAGCACTTTGGCGATCGTGTCGGGGCCAACGGCGGCGAAGGCGCGCGCGATCGCGTCGCCCGGCTTGGTCGCGCGGAGATGGTCGACGAGGTGTGCGTGGCGGCGGGGAGGGGTATTCGCGCTGACGACGAGCGGAACGCCGTCGAGCTCGGCGCCGAGGGCGTCGAGCGTCGCCGCGAAGAGCGCGCCGTCCGATGCGTAGACGACGCCCGGCCCGACGCGCGCCGCGATCTCACGGAGCTTCGCGTGGTCCTTCGACAAGAGCGAGTACGCGGGCGACACCGGCGCCGCGGGAACGCCCGCGTGCATCGCCGCCAATTGCAGGAGCGCGTGGTCGACGCCGTTGTCCGACAAGAGCAGGAGCGGCCGCGCCGCGCTCGCGCCGAGGTCGAGCAGCGCCTGCCCGAGCGCGCGCACGGCGTCGCGCGCCTCCGCGTACGTCACCGTGCGCCACGCGCCCGCCGCCGTGGGCCGCTCCGCCAGGAACGCGCGCGCGGGAGCCTCGTTCGCCCAGCGCTCGAGCCAATCCCCGACGCACCGCGCGTGCGACGCGAGCGGCTGCGGCGATCGCAGGACGAACCCGCCGCCGTCGAGGCGTTCGAGATCGACCTCGGCGCGAGCGAAGCGCGGCGTCGTGCGGCTCATGGGCGTCAATCGTCGCACGGAATTTGTCCGGATCCGGAAGGCTCTTCTATCGCGGGAGTGTGGAAATCACGTTCCTTGGGCAAGCGGGGATGTTCATCGAGACGAAGCACGGGAGCATCCTGTGCGATCCGTGGTTCAACGCCGCGTACTTCGCGTCGTGGTTCCCGTTTCCGTCGAACGAGGACGTCGACCGCTGGAAGCTCGCGCGCCCGACCTACCTCTACGTCTCGCATTTGCATCGCGATCACTTCGATCCGGCGTTCCTTCGCGATCACGTATCCAAAGATACGACTGTGCTGTTGCCGGACTTTGGAGTCGACGCGCTCGAGCGCGCGCTCCGCGAGCTCGGATTCACCAAGTTCATCAAGACGAAGAACGGCGAGACGATGGAGCTCGGCAAGCTTCGCGTCGCCGTGCTCGCGATGGTCACGCCGATGGACGGGCCGATTGGCGACTCCGCGCTCCTCGTCGACGACGGCGAGACGCGCGTATTCAATCAGAACGATTCGCGTCCGATCGACTGGGACACCGTCAAGAGCTTCGGCCCGTACGACGTCCACTTCGTCCAGTTCTCCGGCGCCATCTGGTTTCCGATGGTCTACGACTACACGCCCGAGAAGAAGGCCGAAATCGGCCGAAAGAAGCGCGCGAACCAAATGGCGCGTGCGCTCGAGTTCGTGCGTCTGGTCGGCGCGCGCCACGTCGTGCCGAACGCCGGGCCGCCGTGCTTTCTCGACGACACGCTCCTCCACTTCAACGACTTCGATCGCGATCCGTCGAACCCATTCCCGGACCAACCCGCCTTTCTCGATTACATGAAGGCGGAAGGCGCGGACAACGGACACCTGATGATCCCGGGCAGCGTCGCGACGTTCGCGGCGGGCGCGTGCAAAGTGCGTCACCCGATGCAGGACGACGAGGTCACTTCGATCTTCCGTCACAAACGCGCGTACCTCGCGCGTTACAAAGCGCGCCAGCAACCAGTGATCGATGCGGTCATGGGATCGCTCCCGCGCGGGCAGGTCGACGTCCTCGCGTCGCTTCGCACGTGGTTCGAGCCGCTCCTCGCGATGGCGGACTACACGTGCATCGGCGTGAACGCGCGCGTTCTCCTCGATTGCGGCGATCCCAAAGTGCTCATCGACTTCCAGCGGCGCGAAGTGCGCGCATGGGACGGGATCGACTGCGACTACATCTTTCGCGTCGATCGCGGCCTCGTCGAGTCGTGCATCATCAATCACGAAGAAGACTGGGTGAATACGCTCTTCCTGTCGTGCCGATTCGAGGCGACGCGAAAAGGGCCGTTCAACGAGTATGTCTACAACTTCTTCAAGTGCCTCTCGCCGGAGCGCATGCGCTGGGCCGAGTCTTGTTATGGAGAGAAGGCACCGATCGAGCAGCTGATGGAGATCGACGGCCACGTCGTGCAGCGTCGCTGCCCGCACCTCAAGGTCGACCTGACGAAGTTCGGAGTCGTCGAGGACGGCATCCTCACGTGCAGACTGCACGGATGGCAGTTCGAGCTCGCGACAGGGAAGTGCCTCACGTCCGAGGGGCATCGTCTCTATTCGCGGCCGTCCGAGAAGAAGGAAGGCGACGAGGATCTCGAGGTCGCGGCGACGTGCGCCGACGGCGCGAAGAGCGGGACCTTGCCGACGTCGCGCCGCAAGCGTGGGCTCGCGGTCTACGAGCCGGACGCAGGCGCGCCGCCATGTGCCGCCGCGGCGGGCGCGATCGACGACGAGAAGAAGCGCGCCGCGGGCTGAAGTATGCTCCGCGCGCCATGACGACAAAGACGCTCCCCACCGCGCAAACCACCCCGCCGAAGCTCGTCCTCTACAACTACTGGCGATCGTCGTCGTCGTACCGCGTTCGCATCGCGCTCGCGGCGAAGGGCCTCGCGTACGATTACGCGGTCGTGAACATCTTGAAGGACGAGCACGCGAGCGATGAGCACAAGGCGCGGAGCCCGATGGGGTACGTGCCGTGCCTTTCCGTCGACGGAAAGCCGTTCGTCGAATCCGTCGCGCTCATCGAGCTGCTCGACGAGGTGTTCCCCGAGCCTGCGCTCTTTCCGCGCGATCCGTTCGCGCGCGCGCGCGTTCGTGCGCTCGTGGAGATCGTCAACTCGGGGACGCAGCCACTTCAGAATCGGCACGTCATGCTGCATCGCTCGCCCGATGCCGAGCACCAGAAGTCGTGGGCGAAGTACTTCATCGCGCGCGGGCTCATGGCGCTCGAAGCGCTGATGACGATGTACGAGCGTGAGCTCGGCGGGCGCGGGCGCTTCGCGTACGGCGACACGCTCGGCGCGGCGGACGCGTTCCTGGTGCCGCAAATGTACAACGCGCGCCGCTTCGGCCTCGAGCTCGCTTCGTATCCGCGCGTCGTCGCGGCCGAGGAAGCGGCGCTCGCGACGGACGCGGTGCAGGCCGCGCTACCGGAGAATCAGCCGGACGCGCCGCCGGCGCCGAAGTAGTAAGCTGGACGCGTGATGCGAGCGACGCGGCGAAGTCTGCTTGCGCTCGTCGTGGTCGCGCTGACGTTTTTCCTCGCGGCGCTCGCGCAGGCGCAGGATCGCGGCGGTCGGAGGACGTGGGGAGCACCGTCGGACCCGCCGCCGATTCCGAGCGGATCGTTGAGCGCGGGGCCGTCGTCGAGCGCGCCGTCGGGGTCGGGATCGTCGACGCCGCCACCACCGCCCCCATCGACGATCGGCGATCCTGTCGACGGCGCGCAGACCGGCGTTCCACCGACGCAGGCGCCCGCCGACGCGCAAGGTCCGATCGTCCGCGCGCCCGGTCGCGTCGGCCTCCGCTACACGCTCGAAGGGATCGAGGTGCGCGGCAACACGACGACGCTCGCGCGCGTCGTCCTCCGCTACGTGCCGTTCCGCGCGGGCGACACGCTCGACGTCGATGATCGCGAGCTCGAGCTCACGCGCTTCCGCCTCCTCGGCACCGGCTTCTTCCGCGACGTGCAGCTTTCGCTCCGCAAAGGCTCGCGCCGCGGCAACGTCGTGCTGGTCGTGTACGTCGCCGAACGCAACACGATGATCGTCAACGATCTCTGGCTCGGCATCTCCGCCGACGCCGAGCCGAGCGGCACCGCGCGCCCGCTCACCGCGTACGGCGGCGTCCAAGTATCGGAGACGAACCTCGCCGGCACCGGCATCACGCTCGGCGGCGCGATCGCGATCGCGCAGAACCAGCTCGCGCTCCGCACGCGCTTCGTCGATCCGCAGTTCCTCAAGACGAATTGGGCGGTCGAGGGGACGCTCCTTTACAACACGTCGAAGGACTTCTTCGGCAACCGCGACGTCCTCGTCGACTACGCGACGCACCAAGACGCGCAAGATTTCGCGGTGCTCGCGTATCGGCGCTTCGGCGGATCGATCGGCGCCGGGCACGATCTCGGGATATCGACGCAGCTCTTCTTCAACTACCGACTCGAGAAGATCGACGCCAGCGTCCCTCTCGCCGCGAGCCACCACCGCGGTCTCGACATCGAACCGATCGACTTCATGCTCTTGCCCGGGAGCTCGGTGCTCTCCACCGTGCGTGGCACGCTCCTCTACGACACGCGCGACGAGCCCGTGCTCCCGACGCGCGGGCAGCACGTGGTCCTCTCGGCGGACGCGTCGCTCACGCCGCTCGGCAGCGACTATCCGTATGTGAAGATCACGTCGCGCGCGTCGCACTGGATGCGCTTGCCGTGGGAGCACGTCCTTCGGCTCGAAGGTTTCGCGGGCGCGGTCTTCGGCAACGCGCCGGTCTTCGAGCGCTTCTACATCGGCGACTTCACCGACCTGCTTCCCGACCGCGTCCTCGATCTCAACGTCGATCGCCGTCCGGCGCCGAACTTCCTCGGCACCGATATCGCCGAAATCCGATATGGGCAATACGCGGCGAAGGTCCAAGCCGAATACCGAATTGCACTCTACCGCGGTCACCGATCGATCTACGGAATCGACTTTTTCACTGCCGTCGGTCTGTACTCGGTCGCCAATGGCGTCGACCTCACGCAGCACGCGCGGGGCTATTCGGGATTCGGCACCGTCCCGATCGACCTGACATTCAACTTGGGACTTCGCATCGACACCGCCGCCGGCGGCGTCCTCTTCGGCCTCTCCAACTTCCTCGGCTTCCTCCCCGTCCGTGGAAATGACTCGGGAGCGGCGCGATGAGGCGTGTCTCCCTGTTCAATATTCTCGTCTTTGCGTGGATGCTATTCGCGTCGAGCGCGCACGCGCAGCAGCAGCCGGCGTCGCCGAGCACGCTGCCGAGTCGTCAGGCGAACTACGCGTGGGACAAGACGCTCCTTCGCGCGAGCTTTTCGTACCGGGACGCCGTCGACCCCGTGATCGCCAACAAGCTCGGCAGTGGGCTCCCCACGGTGATCGCGATGCGCGCATATGTCTTCCGTGACGGCGACGCGACGCCGATCGCGCTCGCGGTGAAGACGTGCCGCATCGTTTATGATCTTTGGGACGAGATTTACCGCATCAAGGTCACCGAGCCGGGGCGCGAGCGCGACACCGCTGCGGTCAACCTCGAAGGCGTGCTCCGCCAGTGCGCCGAGGCGCGCGATTTGCCGGTCGTCGATCGCTCGCTCCTTCGCGCGGGCGCCGCACATTTTCTCGGCGCGATCGTCGACGTGAATCCGATCTCGCCGCAGATGCTCGAGCAGATGCGAAGATGGATGTCGCGTCCGACGGGATCGACCGGCATTGGTCCGAGCGACGCGCTGTTCGGATCGTTCGTCGGGCTCTTCGTTCGGCAAATCGGGACGAGCGACAGGACGATCAAGTTTCGCACGCAGGCGATCGTGCCTTAGGTTCAATTGCTCGTGGTCGGCGGCGGAAACGCTTCCCGCAGCGCTTTCACGTGCCGCATTTGCACGCCGCCGACCGCGAGGAGATCCGCGTCCGTCGCCTCCTTGATCGCCGCGACACCGCCGAAGCGCGTGAGCAGCGCCTTCTTCGTCTTCGGTCCGATCCCGCGCACGTCGTCGAGCGCCGATCGGAACCGCCGCTTCTTTCCGAGCTTCTCGCGCCCGCGGTTCGAGGAGCGATGCGCTTCGTCGCGGAGGCGCGCGAGGAAGAAGAGCGCCGCGGTGTTGCTCTTCAGCGGGATCGGGTTCTTCTGTCCGGGCAAGTAGACGCGATCGACGAGCGTCTCGCCGATGATGTTCTCGCGCTCTTTCGCGAGCCCGACGATAGGTAGATCGTGGAGGCCGAGATCGCGCGCCGCGGTGAGCGCGACCGCGAGCTGTCCGCGGCCTCCGTCCACGACGAAGAGATCCGGCAGCTCCCAATCGGGATCGTCGCCCGCCTCGTCGCCGACGCCCGCGGCCTTCGCGCGTCGGAAGCGGCGCGCGAGGACTTCGTACATCGCGGCGTAGTCGTCGTTGATCCCGCCGCCGGTCGCCTCGGGACCGCGCACGTGAAACGTGCGGTGGCGCTTCTTGTCGAGCGCGCCGTCTTGCATCGCGACGACCGCGCCCACGGTGTCGCCGCCGCCGAGATGCGAGATGTCGCAGCACTCGATCCGCCGCGGAAGCACCGGGAGGCGCAGCTGCTCTTGCAGCGCCTTCAAGCGCTCTTGCACGTCGTCGGACTGGCGCCGCTTCTCGCCGAACGAGTGCTTCGCATTGTCATTCGCCAGCGCGAGGAGCTCGACGCGCGCGCCACGCTTCGGCACGAGCAGCGACACCTTGTGCCCCGCGCGCTCGGCGAGCCACTCCTCGATTCCGTTGCGCCCCTCCGGCTCGCACGGAATCACGATCTCTTCCGGCACCGGCACCGTCGGCACGACGTCCTCGCCCGCGCGCGCGCCGCCGTAATGCTGCGCGAGGAACGCCGCGACGATCTCGTCGTCGGGGATCTCCGCGTTCTTGATCGACAGCGTCCCTACGTCGGCGAGCTTCCCCGATCGCACGTACAGGATCGCGAGCTCGACGAGCTCCCCCTCGCGGTAGAACCCAACGACGTCGCGATCGACGCGATCCGCCGACACGACACGCTGCTGCTGCCGCACGTTGTCGATCGCGCGGAGCTGATCGCGGTACACCGCCGCGAGCTCGAAGCGCGTGCCGCGCGCCGCCTCGTGCATGCGCTCTTCGAGCTGCGCCGAGAGCTCGTCGTGGCGATTGTCGAGAAAAAGCGCGACGGCGCGGACCTGCTCGCCGTACCACGCGCGATCGACCTCGAGCACGCACGGCGCCGGGCACCGCTTGATCTGATGCTGAAGACACGGCCGCCGCCGCGCGGCGAAATCCGAATCGCTGCACGTGCGAAGCTGAAAATGTTTGTTGATGAGATGAAGCGTCCGCCGCGCCGCCGTCGCCGAGTGATACGGACCGAAATAACGCGCGCCGTCCGGTGAAGCGCGTCGCACGACGCCGAGCCGCGGCCACGCATCGTCCGAAGCGAGCCGCAGCGACAAGTAGTCTTTGTCGTCGCGGAGCTTCACGTTGTAGCGAGGCTGGTGCTCCTTGATGAGGTTGTTCTCGAGGATCGTCGCTTCCTTCTCGGTCGACGTGACGAGCGTGTCGAAGTCGCCGATCGTCCGAACGAGCAACGGAATGAAGTACCGCTCGTCGCTCCCACCCGCCTGGAAGTAACTACGCACGCGGCTGCGAAGCGACTTCGCTTTGCCGACGTAGACGACCTTCCCCTTCTTGTCCTTGAAGAGATAGACGCCGGGCTGCGCGGGGAGGAGCGCGAGCTTTTGGGTGACGACGTCGGGGAGCATCGGCGGCGATGTTCTAGCGCGTCTTCCTTTATTTGTGCCCCCACTCGCAGGTGCTCGGCCGCTCCGCGACCTGCGCGCCTGCGGTCTCCCCCAAATCGGCGCTCCGCGCCTCAGGGGGAGACAAGTGCGGTCGGCAGTTTCAACCGCGGTTCGTGTCGTCGACGTCGATTGGCGGCGATCGGCAACGGACCGGAAGCAGACCGGAAGCGAACCGGGCAACCGCGGCGGGTGAATCGGCAGTTTCCATCCGCGCGGTTGCCGTTTGTGCGCGCGCGGTTGCGGTTTGTACGCGCGCGGTTGCGGTTTGCATCGGCGCGGTTGCGGTTTCCATGGGCGCGGCTTCAACCGCGCGGCGTGAGAACGCGTCCGCCGCGCGCGCGGTTGCGGTTGCACGACGTGAGGCTGCGTGTCGCGTGCTGCGTGCCCGCCACCCGCGTACCGCACTAGCCAACCCCGTTGGCATCGGCGTCTCTCTCCCCGCGCCGTTTCCCCGAATATTCCCGCCCTCGCCCCGCCAACCCCGAAGGCACGTCCCATGCACCATCGCGCTCGGCCCCGGGATTCCGCTGGATCAACCGAACCTCGGCCATGCTATAAGTTGCGGACTTCCGTCAGTCGTTCTGGCCCCGTCATTCACCACGGCGGCCTCACAGGAGCAGCGAACATGCGAAGCATCGTGAAGGGCGCGCGGATCCTCACCGCGGCTACCATCGTCGGCGGCCTCGGCCTCATCGGCGCTGGCTGCCTCACTCGCCCGGTCGTCCACCAGGACCCGACGCTGAAAGAGAACTTCACGACGACCGTGCGCCAGCAGGCGGTCGACAAGATCGATCTCCTCTTCGACATCGATAACTCCGCGTCGATGGGCGACAAGCAGGAGTACCTGAAGCAGGCGATCCCGGACTTGATCAAGCGCCTCGTGCAGCCCAATTGCGTCGATCAGGGCGACCCGACGAAGGTCACGGGCCAGACCGACACGATGGGCAACTGCGCGATGGGCAGCAAAGCGGAGTTCCCGCCCGTTCACAACATGCACATCGGCGTCGTCACGTCGGCGCTCGGACCGCGCCTCGGCGATGCGTGCAACGCGCAGGAGAAAACGGCGGGCGGCCTCCTCAAGCACAACGACGATCAAGGCCGCTTGATCAACCGCGCGACGGACGCGGAGAACGTGCTCCCCGACATGCAGCCGTCGAACTTCCTCGCGTGGTTCCCGGACGTGCCGGCGAACACGGGCAAGTCGCCGGGCGCGGGCTCGGTGCCGCAGAAGGATCTCACCGTCTTCGAGAAAGACTTCTCGGATCTCATCGCCGGCGTTCACCAGCTCGGCTGCGGTATCGAGTCGCAGCTCGAGAGCTGGTACCGCTTCCTCGTTCAGCCCGATCCGTACGATCACCTCGACAACCCCGGCGGTCGCGCCACGTGGGTCGACGTCGACGCGACGATCATCGCGCAGCGCCACGATTTTCTCCGTCCCGATTCGCTCGTCGCGATCATCGTCCTCACGGACGAGAACGACTCCGAGGTCGACGTTCGCGCGCTCGGTCAGCAGGGATGGAACTGGATGTCGAGCGGCTTCCAGCCGCCGAAGGGAACGACGGCGTGCAACTCGACGCCGAACGATCCCGCGTGCACGTCGTGTCTCCTCGCGCCGAACAAGGGCGCGGGCGATCCGAACTGCGCCGCGCCGTACTCCGCGCAGAACGACTGGGGCTATAACCTCAACCTGCGCCACGTCCACATGAAGCAGAAGTACGGCGTCGACGTGCAGTTCCCGATTCAGCGCTACGTCAACGGGCTCCAGTCGACGGGCGTTCCCAACCGCGACGGCGAGTACCCGTCGGGCAAGGCGAACTACGAAGGGAAGAACAACTGCGTGAACCCGCTCTTCGCGGCGCAGCTCCCCGACGGAAGCAACCTCGACTTCAACGACAAGACGGGCGTCCTCTGCAAGCTCCCGCCGGGCAGCCGCACGAAGGACCTCATCTTCTACGCGCACATCGGCGGCGTCCCGCACGATCTCCTCCACTTCAAGCCGAACGATCCGAAGGGGAGCCTCCTGACGGACGACGACTGGGTGAAGATCCTCGGCAAGGATCCGCAGCACTACGATTACACGGGCATCGACGCGCACATGATCGAGTCGTTCTCGCCGCGCGCCGGCCTCCCGCCGCCCTCGTCCGCCGACAACGCGGATCCGGTGCACGGCCGCGAGTGGGTGACCAACGCCGGAGCGAACTTCGTCGATCGTCAGTTCGCGTGCACGTTCCCGCTCGCCACGCCGCGTGACTGCTCGCTGCCGGCGAACTCGGACATCTGCGACTGCCCGTCGTCGGCGGGAGCGCCGCATGATCAGGTCCCGCCGGTGTGCGGCACGACGGTCACGCAGCAGGTCCGCGCGAAGGCGTACCCGACGGTTCGCGAGACGCTCCTCGCGCACCTCATGGGGACGCAAGGCATCCTCTCGTCGATCTGCCCGATCGACGTGAACGACAACGCGACGAAGGACGATCCGCTCTACGGCTACCGTCCGGCCGTCGCGTCGATCATCGACCGCTTGAAGAACGCGCTCGCGAACCAGTGCTTGCCGCAGCCGCTCACGGCCGAGCCGGACGGATCGGTGGGGTGCCTCATCCTCGAGGTTCTCCCCGACGCGAACTCGAAGTGCGATGTCAACCTCGGTCTCTCCGACCCGAAGCCGGAAATCCTCCAGAAGTTCAAGGACAGCATCAAGACGGGGCAGCCGGGCGATCCGTCGAAGAACACGATCTGCCAGGTGAAGCAGCTGCTCGGTGGCGATCTCGTCGGCGGCTCGTGCACGCAGTCGACGAAGCCGGGCTGGTG
>JBBQXV010000136.1:0-23741 GCA_038209335.1 Polyangiales bacterium
GGTTTGCACAAGAAGCTCCGCGCGTTCGGGCTGTGAGACCAACGCGATGACGGTTCGCGTCGAGAAGAACGGTCCGGTGACGACCGTCGTTCTCTCGCGGCCGGGTGTTCGCAACGCCGTCGACTTCGCCGCCGCGAGCGCGCTCGCCGATGCGTTCCGCGCGTTCGACGCCGACGCCGACGCGAAGGTCGGCGTGCTGTGTGGCGACGGCGGGACGTTCTGCGCGGGCGCCGACTTGAAGGCGATCGCATCGGGCACGCCGAACCGCATCGCGATGGACGGCGACGGGCCGATGGGGCCGTCGCGGATGCTCCTCGGCAAGCCGGTCGTCGCGGCGATCGCCGGGCACGCCGTGGCAGGCGGGCTCGAGCTCGCGCTGTGGTGCGATTTGCGCGTCGTCGAAGAGGACGCGGTGATGGGTGTATTCTGCAGGCGTTGGGGAGTGCCGCTGATCGACGGCGGAACGGTGCGACTGCCGCGGCTCATCGGTCTCAGCCGCGCGCTCGATTTGATCCTGACAGGACGCGCAGTCGGCGCGCGCGAAGCGCTCGACATGGGGCTCGTGAACCGCGTCGTCGCGCGTGGGCAAGCGCGCGTCGTCGCCGAAGAGCTCGCCGCGCAGATCGCCGCGTTCCCCGAGACGTGCATGAAGAACGATCGCCTCTCCGCGTACGAAGCGGGCGACCGCACGTTCGCCGACGCGATGACGAACGAGATGCGCCGCGGGCTCGACTCGCTCGCGCACGCAGCCGAAGGCGCCGCGCGTTTCGCCGCGGGCGCCGGGCGTCACGGCTCATTCAGCGAGTGACGCGCTCGTCGCGATAGAGCGCCGACGCCCAACGTCCGGCGTGCGTCGCGCGGATCTCTTCGATGAGCGGGAGGAGTGGCGCGGGGACTTCGTGCAAATCGGACGCGAAGTGCGGATGGCCGGGCGGAAGGAGCGAAGGTGACGCCAGCGACGCAAACGTGATGTCAGCCGCGCCGAGCCGATCGCCGAAGAGGTAACGGCGACCGTCGGCGAGTCGCTTCGACACGTCGTCGAACGTCGTGCGGATGCGCTCGATCGCGCGGACCGCGCGTTCGTCGTCGATCCGCATCATGCGCCGCATCGGACCGCGCAAGAGCGGAAGCATCGCGCGAAAACGAAAGCGCTGGCCGGGCGACATGCCGAGGCCGACGCGCCGGACGAGGGCCGCGGGAGTCGGCAGCATGTGGTGGTACGCGACGAGGCGGGTCGCAGGGCCGAGCGTCTTGTCGAGCGCCGCGACGAACGCGTCGACCTCCGCGCGCGCGACGTCGTCGTCGGGATAGAGGCGTCGCTCGGGCGCGGCGCGCTTGTCGGCGAACCGGAGGATGTCGGTCGAGTCGCGAAGCGCACCGTGCGGCGTGATGAGCATCGGCACCGAGCGTCCGCCGTGGCGGCGCGTCGCGATCTGATGCACGCCGGGGATGTACGCCTTCTCGGTGTAATTGACGCCGGCGTGATCGAGGCCCCAGCGCGCCTTTTCGCAGAAATGACTGAAGCGGATTGTAATGAGGGTCGCGGGCATGGAGGCACTACGTGTGGGGTCCGCGCGCGGACTCGTCAAGCGAGCGTGTGGTCGGTGACGCGCACGCCGTCGCCCGGGGGCGCGGCGATCGCGGCGTGTGTGCGCGGATCGATCGCGCTGGGTGCGACGTCGAGCAGCGGCAGGACGGCGAACGCGCGCTCGAGCAGCTGAGGGTGCGGCACGACGAGGCGCGCTTCGTCGACCACGATTCCGTCGATCCAAAGCACGTCGAGATCGATCGTGCGCGGTCCCCATTTCTCGCGCCGCTCGCGTCCGAGATCGCGCTCGATGCCGAGCAACGCATCGAGCAACGCCTCCGCCGTCCCTTCCCACGCGACGCGCACCGCCGCGTTGAGAAAATCGCCTTGAAGCGGCCCGCCGACCGGCGCGGTCTCGTACACGCGCGACACCGCTTCGACGCGCGCGATGCCCGCGATGCGCCGCACGGCCTGGCGCATCGTCGCCAACCGATCGCCCAGGTTCGCGCCGATCCCGATCACCGCGTTCAAGGTCACGCGTCTCGACGCGCTAGGGAGAAGATCCTTCGAGCTTGAGCGGATCGGTAAGCGTGCCGGTGAAGCCGCCGTTCACCTTGCCGCCCTGCACGAAGAAGAGGAACGAGCCGTCGTGGACGCCGCCGATCGACGCATCGAGTGTGATGATCGCGCCCGGATCGGTGTCGAAGCGGACGCCGTCGGTCGTGGTGGTCGTCGTGCTCGTCGCCTCGAGCCGCTGCGACGACGCGGAGAGTCCGCTCGCGAGCGCCGCGGCATCCGTCGTCGCGTTCGTGATCTTGCCGGTGGCGACCGTGATGACGACGTCCATCGCGCAGCTCGCGCCGGTTTGGTTCGTGTCGCACGTCCACCACACGTGCCAATGCCCGCCCGCGGTGTACTCGGTGAACACGCCGACCCCTTCGCCTGGCTGCGCGTTCATCGTGCGCCCGGTGTCGACGTCGACGAGGATCGGGTTGGGGCTCGCGGCGCCGTTGCCGGTGCTCGAGCCCGTCGGTGTGGGAGGCGGCGACGTGCCCGCGCTCCCGCCGCTCCCGTACCCCTGGCGATCGCTCTCGACGACGCACGCAACGACGAAACCCGAGAGGAGCGCGCTGACCGCGACGAGACGCGTGATGCTTCCGAGTGACATGCGGGAAACCCTCCTACCGATGCGCCCCCGAACCGGAACCGAAACGACTAGCGACGACCGCCGCGACCACCGCCTCCACCGCGAGAGCCGCCGCCACCGCTGGGGTGGTAGCCGCCGCCGCTCGACGGACGAGACGTACTCCCACCGCTGGGTGCATGGTACGTGCCGCCGCTCGGCGCCGAGTAGTGCGGCGTCGACGGAGCCGAGTGCGGCGTGTAGCTAGGCGACGGGCTGTAGTGCGGAGTCGAAGGTGCGTAGTGCGGCGTCGACGGCGCGTAGTGCGGTTGCGCGGGGGTATACGGCGTCGACGGACGGTACACGGGCGCCGGGTGATACGCGGTCGGCGGCGTGGACGGACGATAGCCCGGCGTCGACGGCCTGTAGCCACTCGTTGGCGGCGTATGCGAGTACGGCGAGCCGGTCTGCGGTGCGGTGCCATGCGAGTACGGCGCGGCGGTCTGCGGTGCCGGACCGTGCGCATACGGCTGCGCCGTCGCGCCGTTGGGACGCGCGCCTGCGACCGGACCTGCCGGAGCGCGCGATCCCGCGGAACCTGCGGGGCCACGCGATCCATCGTTGCCGCCCGGACCGTTGTGCGCCATCGACTGCGCCGGAGGACGCGCGCCGAGCGCCTGTGCCGTACCGGGCTGCGAATACGCATGCGCCTGCGCGAGCCCACGATCGCCCGCCGGCGGCGCCGTGACCGCATGCGCCGGAATTCTCATGCTCGACGGCGTGGGCCCCGACACGCCCGGATGCGCCGGGACATGCCCGCCCGCGCCGACCGTCGGGCTCGCCGGAACGTACGGCCGCGTGTGCCCCGCGACGACGCCGACCTGCGTGCCCGTCACGATGCGACCGCCGACGTGCGGATGAAACAGATCGCCGTGTCCGCAGAACGTGTACGGCGCATACGGCCGAACCGACATCCCGTATGCGTAGCCGTGATGCCAATACCAAGTCGGCGGGAGCGGCGCCCAACCGACGTAACCCCAATCGTCGTAGCCGGTGCGCCACGTCACCCACGCGCCCGCGTACGTGCGCCCCGGGATCCATCCCCAACCGCGCGCGCCGATGTACGTCCAGCGACCGTAGTGAAACGGCGCCCAGCCCCACGAGTAGTCGGACACCCAGACGTAATCCGTATCGTAGGTCCAGTGACCCGACGAGACGTACGGCGCGAAGTCATTGCCCACGACCGACGCCGACGGAGTCCAAACCGTTCCGTACGTCTCGTCCTCGACCCACGTGCCGTACGGATCGAGCGTCGTGTGAAAGTCGGTGAGCGCGCTCGGATCGGTGTCGGCGTATTGATCGCTCGTCGCGCCGATCGCGACGTCGCCCTGCTGCTGCGCCCCCTGCTGCTGCGCGACAAGCGCCGGATCTTGCGGGGGCTGCTCCTGCGGTTGCGCCTCAGGGAGCGGCGGCTGCGACTGCGGCGGCGTGTAGCCGACGGCCTGCTGCGGGTACTCGGCTTCGCGATCGTACTCGATCCCGCCGCAACCGAAGGCGAACGGAGCGGCAGCGAACAGCATGGCGACGAGTAGAGACTTCATGACAATGACCCTCGAAGGGGGTGGGCGGCAGGACGAGCTGACCAATGGTTTTGCAAGCCTCGATCCGTGTCTCGTGCTGCGTATCGCACCTTCGATACTCCGCTGATTCTACGCTCGGTCCAGCCATATTTCCGCTGTTTTTCGCACGGCTGCGCTTGCGCGACGGACACCGTGTCCCAGAGCGCGACCGTCGCTGGGGCAGAGGGACCGTGCGCCCCGGGACGCGCTTTCGCGGGAACGCCCAACGCGCCGGGGTGTTATTGTTCGTCGAGGCGACGACAACCGTGCAAACGGAGAGCGCGCCCGCGACAATTCGTCAGCCGTACCCAACGGGGAGAGACCATGGCCGAGAAGCTTCAGGGGGCGAGGGGCATGATCGAACGCATCGCCGCGATGCAGGATCTCAAACTCTACCGGGAGCTCCACTGGGAGGGATCGTTCGAGGAGTACCTGGCGATCGTGCGCGAGCGTCCGCAGGTCACGCGCAACGCGTACCAGCGCCTCTTCGACATGATCGTGAGCTACGGCACCGAGGAGTACATCGACAACAAGAAGCGCCTCGTCCGCTACAACTTCTTCAAGGACGAGCAGAACGCGGGCGCCAACGCGATCTACGGCCTCGACATCCCGCTCATGCGCCTCGTGCACGTGCTCAAGGCGGCGAGCGAAGGGTACGGCCCCGAGAAGCGCGTCATTCTTCTGCACGGTCCGGTCGGCTCGTCGAAGAGCACGATCGCGCGCCTCCTCAAGCAAGGCGCGGAGCAGTACTCGCGCACCGCGGATGGATCGCTCTACACGTTCGACTGGGTGAACCTCGGCAACACGGGGCTCGCCGGCAGCGAGACGGATCGCTTCCCTTCCCCGATGAACGAAGAGCCGCTGCGCCTCATCCCGCAAGACTGGCGCGCGAAGGCGATCGACGAGCTCGGTCTCTCGAACGAGAAATTCAAGATCCGCGTCGAGGGCGATCTCGATCCGGCGAGCCGCTTCATCATGAAAAATCTCATGCTGAAGTACGACGGCGACTGGGCGAAGCTGATCAGCAGCCACATTCGCGTGCGCCGCATGGTGCTGAGCGAGAAGGATCGCATCGGCATCGGGACGTTCCAGCCGAAGGACGAGAAGAACCAAGACTCGACCGAGCTCACCGGCGACATCAACTACCGGAAGATCGCCGAGTACGGCAGCGACTCGGATCCGCGCGCGTTCAACTTCGACGGCGAGTTCAACATCGCGAACCGCGGCATCGTCGAGTTCATCGAGGTGCTCAAGCTCGACGTCGCGTTCCTCTACGATCTTCTCGGCGCGTCGCAGGAGCACAAGATCAAGCCGAAGAAGTTCGCGCAGACGGACATCGACGAGGTCATCCTCGGCCACACCAACGAGGCCGAGTACAAGAAGCTCCTCAACAACGAGTTCATGGAAGCGCTCCGGGATCGCACGATCAAGATCGATATCCCGTACATCACCAAGCTGACCGAAGAGATTCGGATCTACGAGAAGGACTTCGGCACGGCGAAGCTGAAGAACAAGCACGTCGCGCCGCACACGCTCGAGGTCGCGGCGATGTGGGCGGTGCTCACGCGGCTCGAGGATCCGAAGAAGCACAACCTGTCGCTCCTTCAGAAGATGAAGCTCTACGACGGCAAGGCGCTCCCGGGCTACACGCAGGACACCGTCAAAGAGCTTCGCAAAGAGTCGAAGCGCGAAGGCATGGAAGGGATAAGTCCCCGGTACATCCAGGACAAAATCTCGAACGCGCTCGTCAACGACTCGGGCGAAGGGACCATCAATCCGTTCATGGTGCTGAACGAGCTCGAGAAGGGCTTGCGTCATCACTCACTGATCTCGAGCGACGAGCAGCGGAAGAAGATGACGGAAGTCATCGGCGTCGTGAAGCGCGAGTACGAAGAGATCGTGAAGAACGAAGTTCAGCGCGCGATCAGCGCCGATGAAGACGCCATCGGGAAATTGTGTGGAAACTACATCGACAACATCAAGGCCTTCACGCTCAAAGAGCGCGTGAAGAACCGCTACACCGGCCAAGACGAAGAGCCGGATGAGCGCTTGATGCGGTCGATCGAAGAGAAGATCGACATCGCCGAGAATCGCAAAGACGACTTCAGGCGCGAGATCATGAACTTCATCGGCGCGCTCGCGGTCGAGGGGAAGCGCTTCGAGTGGAACACCAACGAGCGGCTTCGTCGCGCGCTCGAGCTCAAGCTGTTCGAGGATCAGAAGGACTCGATCAAGCTGAAGACGCTCGTCTCTGCGGTCGTCAACAAGGACACGCAGGAGAAGATCGACATCATCAAGAGTCGGCTCATCAAGAACTTCGGTTACAACGAAGTCTCGGCGACCGACGTCCTCAACTACGTCGCGAGCATCTTCGCGCGCGGCGACGCCAAAGACTGATCGCGATCAGCCGGCGGCCTTCAGCCGGCTGTCGTTCTCCGCGCGGCCGATCGCACTCCACACGGCGCGGAGCAGAGCTGCGCGTCGCATCGGCTTCGTGATCACGGCGGCGAAGCCGTGCTCGCGCGTCGCTTCGCGCGGAGCGGCGACGCCGAACGACGTCATCAGGATGATCGGCACCTGACGCAGCACCGGGTTCGCGCGAATGGCGCGCGCGGCCTCGATGCCGCTCATCTCCGGCATTTGGAGATCGAGGAGCAGGAGATCGAACGGATCGTTCGCGCCGCACGCGGCAAGATGCGCGATCGCGTCGATCGCGCTCGTTGCTTCGACGACGTCGCATCCCCACGCGCGGAGCTGCTGGCGCGCGACGCGGCGGCATCTCCAGTCGTCGTCGACGACGAGGACTTTGCAGCCTCGGAGCGACGTCGTGAAGTGCGTCTCCGACGGGCTCGCGACTTGGCGCGCGAGCGTGAGCTCGAACCAGAATGTCGTGCCGCGTCCGACTTCGCTCTCTACGCCCATCTTTCCGCCCATTCGTTCGATGAGCGCTTTCGCGAGCGCGACGCCGAGACCTTCGCCGCCGTCGGTGCGCGTGCGGCTCTCGACGATCGCGACGACGCCTTCGGAGGGGAGGCCGGAGCCGCTGTCGGTGACGGCGATGCGGAGCTTCACGTTGATCCCAGAGCACTGGATGGCGCGCACTTGGAGGACGACGCTCCCGGCGTCCGTCAGCTCGACGGCGTTGCCGGTGAGGTTCACGAGTACGCGGCGGAGCTCGGCGGCGTCGGCGCGAAGATGCACGGGGACGTCGGGATCGATGTCGGCGAGGAAGCTGACGCCCTTCGGGTGCGTGCGTGCGGCGGCGCGATCGGCGATCTCTTCGACGAGCTCGCGGAGATCGAAGTCTTGGATGTCGAGCGCGCGCGCGACGGCGCGTGGGGATGCAGGAGGCGCGATCGGCGGGACGAGTGCGACCGACGCGGCAGCGCGACGCCACTTCGCGACGAGGCCGGACGCGAGGGACGCCACGACGACGAGCCACGCGGCTCCGCTCACCCAGAAGATCGCGCCCCACATGGGTTCGACTACGGCAGATGGCGCGTGCGTCTTAAGGGCGGCGGCGGCGACGCGCCGCAGCACGGCACCGGCATTTTCCTGCGTTGCGCGGGCGGCTGAGGCAACGTACTAACCTTCCATGCGTAGCTTGGCAGTAGCTGTGTGCTCGGTGACGGTGGCGGTGTGTGGTGCGGTCGCGGCGGCGTGCAGCGGGGAGACCGCGGCACCGGCGACGGCAGACGCCGGGGTAGCCGACGCGACGACCGACGTCAGCGCGCCGGACGCGAACGACGGCGGCATCGAGCAGGATCCGAACGTGTATCCGGCAGATCATCAGCCGATACCCGTTTTGACCAACCCCGCGAAGGGGCCAGTGCTCGTGAATCCGAAGATCGTCACGATCACCTTCACGGACTACACGCGGCGCGATTCCATCCGCGTCTTCGACGACACCATCCTCACCACACCATGGTGGACAGCGGCCATCGGCGGCATCGGGGTGAACGCGGGCGCCGGCGGTGGATCCGTCGAGCTCACGCCGCCGTGGACGGGGACGGCGCGCACGACGATCGACGACGCCGCGGTCCAGGCGATCCTGCAACGCGGAGTCAACGACGGGACGATCCCCGCGCCGACGCCAGGGACGATCTACGCGTTCTACTTTCCGAAGTACGTCACCGTGAAGTTGTTCGGGAGTTCCAGTTGCTCGAGCTTCTGCGGCTATCACGGCGACACGTTCGTGGTCGTTCCGTCGGATGACGCCGGTGTGCCGGAGGCAGGCACGAGCGACGGAGGTGACGGCGGTGACGGCGGGCCGCCGCCGCGGCCAGGCACGCAAGCGCACGTGGCGTACGCCGTGATGCCCGATTGCGATCCGCCTGGATGCTGGTCGAGCGACGCTTTCGAGCAGATCACGATCACCGCGAGCCACGAGTTCGCCGAGGCGGCGTCCGATCCGTTCGGCTCGAGCGGCGACGACGCCTACCGGCTCAACACGGACGACGCCTGGCTGAACCCCGACCTGTATACCGTCGGGAGCAGCATCGAAAACGGAGACGCGTGCTCCGGCCTCAACGCGACGCAGGGCAATTACACGGTGCAGCGCATCTGGAGCAACGCGGCTGCGATGAAGGGCGACCAGCCGTGCCAGCCGGTGCCCCAGACCGCGGTCTACTTCGCCGCCGCCGTTCGGACATCCCTTCTCACCGTGAGCAAGCCGTTCACGCACAAGAGCTACGGCTACATTCCGGTGAAGCTCGGCACCACGTCCACCGCGGTCGTCAACGTCTTCAGCTTGGCCGCGCTCCCGAACGACGTGCTCCTCTACGTCGGCGTTCCGAAGCGCAGTCAAAGCGACGCTTCCGACCTCGACATCATCCCGGACGACATCAGCGCGAGGCTTTCGCGTCAGACCGCGCACAACGGTAACGGCGCGATCCTGAGCATCAACGTTCCCGATACGGCTTCGATCAAAGATCACCGCATCGTCGTTCGTGCCGTGCTCAACGGCGACTACAACGACTGGCCGGTCATCATCCACGTGCAGCGTTGAGGAGTACGCTCCGCGCGTGCGCGTGAAGGTCGGAACGAGCGGCTTTAGCTTCGACGGATGGAAGGGGAGCTTCTATCCGGCGGGCCTGCCTGCGTCCGGGTTTCTCGCGTACTACGCGTCGAAGCTATCGGCGGTCGAGATCAACAACACGTTCTACAAGTTGCCGACGGAGAAGGCGCTCGCGGATTGGGCGTCGAAGGTGCCGGACGGATTTTCGTTCGCGCTGAAGGCGTCGCAGTTTCTCACGCATCGGATGAAGCTGAAGGGGGCAGAGCAAACGGTCGCGCGCTTCTGGGGATTGGCGCGGCGGCTCGGCGAGAAGCTCGGACCGGTGCTCGTTCAGCTTCCGCCGACGATGACGAAGGACGTCGCGCGGCTCGAAGAATTTCTGGCGGCGTTGCCGGACGGACATCGCGCGGCGATCGAGTTTCGTCATCCGTCGTGGTTCGACGACGAGGTGATCGCGGCGCTGCGGGCGCGCGGCGCGGCGCTGGTTTGTTCCGAAGGGTTCGGCGATGACGGGACGGTGCTGGAAGGCAAGCTCGTACGGACGGCGGACTGGGGATACGTGCGGTTGCGATGCGAGACGTACGAGCATGCGGCGCTCGCGGCGTGGGCGGAGAAGATTCGTGCGCAGGCGTGGAAGGAAGCGTGGGTGTTCGTGAAGCACGAGGAGACGGGGGGCGGGCCGGAGGTGGCGGCGCGGTTGGCGGAGATGCTCGCGTAGGTCGAGGGACCTCTACAACCCGCTGCCGCCCGGCTCGACGTGCACGAGGCTCGGCGCGGGTGCAACGAACGACGCCTCGCGGTACGTTCGCGCGATGCACGTTCGAATCGCCGCGCTCGTGTCTCACGTCTCGCTCCTCGCTCTCTCGATCGGATGCGGCGCAGCGCCCACGCCGACGACGACGCCTTCGCGCTCGCCCTCGCCCGCGCCGACGGCGGTCGCGTCCGGGTCGCCCGCGTCGTCGCCCGCGACGTCGGCCCCGGCGCCGCTCGGCGATCTCAGCTTCGCGATCACCGGCTCGCCCGAGTGCCAACGACTCTTCCGCGACGGCGTCCTCGCGCTCCACTCGTTCCTCTACGATCAAGCGCACGAGAGCTTCGTCGCGGCGCTCGCGGCCGATCCGTCGTGCGCGATGGCGGCGTGGGGCGACGCGATGACGTTCGATCACGCGATCTGGCAAGAGCGCGACACGACGAAGGCGCGCGCGTCGCTCGCGAAGATCACGCGCGAGGAAGCTCTCACAGCGACCGAGCGCGCGTTCATCGCGACGGCGCGCGAGCTCTTCGCAAAGGACGACGCCAAAGAAGCGCACCAGGTGTGGCTCGCGGCCGCGACAAAGCTTCACGCCGAGCGCCCGAACGACGACGAGGCCGCGCTCCAGCACGCGCTCGCGCTGCTGGCGGTGTACGCCTACGACCCGACGCACGTGCGCGAGCAGATGGAGGCCGGGACGATCGCGCTCGGCGTGCTCCAACGCCGCCCCGAGCATCCCGGCGCGGCGCACTACGCGATCCATGCGTTCGACAGTCGCGAGCACGCGATCCTCGCGCTCCAAGCGGCGCACACGTACGCGCGGATCGCGCCCGCCGCGGGACACGCGCAGCACATGCCGTCGCACACGTTCGTGCACCTGGGAATGTGGCGCGACGTCGTGCCGTCGAACGAGAAGGGGTACGCCGCGTCGGTCGCGTGGGAGAAAGCGCACGGCGGATCGCCGAGCAAATACGATTCGCATTCGTACTCGTGGCTCGTCGCCGCGCACCTCGAGCTCGGGCACCACGCGCGCGCGCGGCAGCTCGTCGACGACGCGCGTGCGATGGTCGTCGCGGCGACCGACGACTCGGGCGACCTGCGCGCCGACTACTCCAACCTCGTCGCCGCGTACGTCGTGCACACGGGACGTTGGAGCGACGTCGAAGCGCTCGTCGCGCCGCTCTTCGCCGCGATGCCGGACGAACGAAGCGGACCGGGCGGCGCGGTCGCCTGCGCGATGCACGCGCCTGGAGGCAAGGGAAGCGTGCGAATGCCGAGCGCGCTTTTCGCGCGGCTCAACGCGCACGTGCTGCGCGCGGAGGCGGCGATTCGGTCGGGAGAAAAAGGCGTCGCCGAGAAGCGCGTCGCCGACATGCGCGCGGTGCGGCTCGAGATGGCGCCGTGGGCAAAGATGCAGTCGCCGTCGTTCGCGCGAAGGTGGGCGGCGATCGACGACGCCCTTCTCGCGCGCGCGCGAGGCGTCGCGAAGCCGGACGCCGACGTTACGAAGAAGGCGCTCGACGCGCTCGAACGCCTCGTGCGCGCCGACGACGAGCGGCCGATCGCAGGGCCGGCGTGGCTCGAGCCGCCGCGGGAGACGCTCGGCGCCGCGCTCCTCGCAGCCGGACGCGCGAAGGACGCGCTCGCACAGTTCGATCGCGATCTCGATCAGCGCCCGAACCACGCTCCCGCGCTCCTCGGCGCAGCGCGCGCGGCGAAGGCGGCGGGCGACGCGACGCGCGCACGCGCACGCTATGCGGCGCTGGTCGATCTCTGGCGCGACGCGGACGCCGGGCTCGCGGCGCTCACGGAGGCGCGCGACGGCGCGAAGTAGATCGCGCTGACGAGCGCCGAGTGGTGCGACTGACGCGCGTCACATCCAACGGCGACGGGACGGCCGACTCGCGACTTTCGTCGCCGAGGGCTCCCAAATGTTGAACGCCCACGTGAACCCGAGTCGCACTTCGCCCACCGCGACGTCGTGCTCGCGCGCGACGCGCAGACCCATGTCGAGATCGAACCCCTCGATCGCGGCGTAGATGACGCCGACGAGCGCCGAGTACTTCTGCGCGTTCTCGCCGAAGTCGTTCGCGACGAAGACCTCCATGACGGGCCGCACCGATCGCGCGTGCGACCCTTCGAGGATGATCCCGCTGAAGAGATCCAAGTGGCCCGCGCGGTTGTACGTAGCCTCCTCGTTGAAGTGGATCGCGCCGGTCTTCCATCCGTGAGAAAAAATGAAGAGCGCCTGCGCGCCGAAGCGATTCTGACCCTGGATTTCCGGCGTGAGCGGCCCCGCTTCGACCGCCGCGCTCATCCCGCGCTCTTCCTGCAAGAAGCCGCGGATGAAGACCCACTTGAGGAGCACGTCGGTGTCGAGGAGGCGCACGCGCGACTCGCCGGGGACGCTGTCGAGGCCGACGTAGTTCTTGAAGTCGACGACGAGCTCGAGGTCGCGAACGAGCCCGAGATTGAGGATGGTCGACGGCGCGATGAGGTAGTGCGATCCGTGCGTCGCGTAGTAGTGCGCGGGGCCCATCTCGAGCTCGAACTCTCCGATGGCCGCGACGCTCGCGTCGGTGCCGTCGAACGGACGGTACGCGCGCGCGGGGAGCGATGCGGAGAGGATCGCCGCGGCGATCGCGAGGAAAGCGCCGGACTTCAAGAGTGCCGACGCTACCACACACGCTCGACCGCGGCGGAGAGGAGCGATTCAGCGACTCACTGGATGCAGAACATCCCGGGCTTCGCGCAGATGCTCATGACGGGGTTGCAGCAGTAGAGGCCTTCGCCGCACACGGTCTGACCGCAGTGGACGCCGGTCGACGCGTGGTGAAACGACTCGGTGAGCGAGCCGTCCTTCTTCGTGAGCTTCAGCTTCGACGCCGTCGCGTCGTAACGGTAGTCGCCGAGGATGACGGCGAACTCGTGGCTCGGCTTGTCGAACGACAAGAGCGTGAGCCCCGAACCCGTGTGCGTCGTGTAGACGCCGTCGACGTCGACGCTCGAGTTGCACGGCGTCGTGATGCAACGGATGCCGGTGTCGATCGTCGCGGTGAAGCGCTTGCCCTTCGTGAAGCCGCCGAGCGTCTCGGCGTAGTCGTGCGTGAAGTCGATCCGCGTGATCTTCCCGCTGCCTTCCCACTTGCCGTAGAGATCGGCGCGGAGCGCCTCGGCGTTCGCGTCTTCGTGATCACCGTCCGTGGCGGCCGAGCAACCGAGCGCGAGGGTCGAAGAGAGGACGAGGCCAGCTGCGAAACGGAAGAAGCTCATCAGTCGTTGCCTTTCGAAATGCCGGGCGATTGGCCCTGGCTGGATTCATTGGAACGACGGAGGCTTAGTCGTGTATGCAGGTGTGCGCAAGGCCTGGCGCACGAAAAGATCAGCGCGGCACTCCGTAGAAGTAATAGCCGCGGCCGCCCGGCGCGTAGTCGTAGGTGCCGTACGTCCACACGAACGCTCCGCCGAACGGCGCGACCATCTCGCGGAGCTCCTCCTCCGTGTAGACGCGCATCGTGCTCACGAGCCCGTCCCAGATCGAGACCGCGAGCGCGATCGGGCTCGCCCACGTGAGGAGCGCCTTCGCGAGGCGATCGCGCGGGCTCATCAGCGGGTTGACCGCGAGCGAGAGGAGACCCGCCGGACCGAACGACGCGAAGCGAAGCGGATTGCGCTCGAAGCCTTCGGCGATGAACACGCCGGACGATCCGGCGACCGCGTCTTCGAGAATGCGACGCGCGAGCTCGGGAGGAAAATGGTGGAAGGCGTTGATGATCGTGCGCGCGCGGCCGTCGGCGAGATGAGGTGGAATGCGCGTCGCGTCCACCGGCTCCGGCTCGAAGTCGACGACGCCAGGGAACGCTTCGCGCGCCGCGGACCACGCGCCGATCTGCGGTTGGAGATCCGTGAGGACGAAGCGCGGCGGCGTGCGGCCGGCGCGCGTGATCTCACCGACGAGGATGCGCGCGGGCCCGCCTGCGCCCGCGCACACGTCGAGGATCTCGCGCGCGGCCGTCGCCGCGACGAACGCTTCGAACGGCGCGACGAGCCCGCGCAGCATGCGGCCCCAATCGAGCGCGCGACTCAGCGCTTCGATCACTGTGTCGCGGAGCGGCTGCGGTGCCCACGACGAATCGTTGAATTCGAAGAGGTGCGCGCGCGGAAGCTTGATTCGCATTCGCGCACTCTAGCGAATCGAAATCGTCCCGAACCGTCGGCGTGAGGACAACCGCCAAGACCTTCCTCACCCGCGGCGCGCTCCAAGCGCCTCAACGGACCTTCAATGGGCAGAGGGGTAGTTTCGCTTCACGAAGCACAGCCCGTCCGAGTTGAGATGCCCTTGCGTGCTCTGATCGTAGGTCATGAAATCACCGTAATCGCGCAGCGCCGCGCTCGGTGATGCCGACGGATTCACCGGCACGCTCTGCGGATCGAACCCCATCGTCCCCGTCTTCGCGGTGTACGTCGCGACGCACGAGCGCCACGGCAAGTCGACGCCCGCCTTGTCCTTGAACGCCGTGAAGTCGACCCCGACGACATCCGCGAGAGTCGCCGTCGGCGTCCCCGCATCGACGCCGACGAAGCGCGCCGCGATCGGATCGAAGTGCGCCGGCGAGTCGTGCACCGTGCTCTCCCAAAACGGATGATCGGTGTGGATCGTCATCTGCGCGACGACGAACGTCGCCGGCTTCGGCTGCACGCCGCGCTGGTGCTCTTCGTTCGCGAACGGCTGCGCGGGATCGTTGTCGGGATTCTGGCAGTTCGCGTACGTCGTCGGCGACGCGAAGCCGAGCTTGAAGTCGACGACCTTCGGGAGCTTCGCAAAGTCGTACGTCGTGGTCGGCGACGTGCAGCTCGCACCCTTGAACGTGGCGGTACCGACGTACATGACCGCCCATCCGTTCTTGATCATGTCGGCGTAGTCGCGAAGCCCGTCGTCATCGAGGTTTACGTTTTGCGCGTCGCACGTCGCGGCGACAGTGTCGAAGCCGAACGCGTAGCGCCTCGTGGTGTCGAACGCGGTGCCGCCGTTTTTGTTCTGATTCGCGATCGCGGCGATCGCGACGGCCTGTTCGTCCGTCCCGCCTTTGCCCGCGAGCGGCCCGCCCTTGTGCAGATCGATCGCCCAGGGCCCGTCGACCGACGCGACGACGACGCCGGTCTGCGATTGTTCGGTCGGAACCTTGTCCGGATTGTCCGAGATTCGAATCTTGTCGACGGTCACGAGGATGCGCGTGAAGCGAACCTCCCATCCGTCGACGAACGCGACGTCGTTGGGCGTCGCCGGAGGAAAGTCATAGCCGCTGAGCGCGAGGACCTCGCCGGATGCCGTGAAGAGGATCGCACCGCTTCCCGGATTGCTCGGAGGCGCCGTGAACGACTGAAGGCACCCGCCGCCGCTCGGTCCCGACTCGGCGCCCGCCGCGTCGTGCTTGCCCACGTCGGGCGGCGATTTTCCGTTGCTTCCGTCGTCGGTCGCACACGCCGTGAACGACGCCACGCCGATCGCGAACGCGGCGACGACGCACAGTGACGCGCGGACCACGCTCACGGGAGCCACCGAAACCGGTACGTCTCCGCGGACGCCGAGCGCAGCGCGCGAAAGAGGTTCGTGTCGGGCTGCTCGATGGCCGCGTCGTTGAATCGGTAGAGGAGCGGCGTGTCGCTCGCTTTATCGAGCCGCGCGAAGTCGACATTGTCGAACCACGCGCGCGGATCGATCTCGAGCCGCAGCTCGCCGCCGCTCTTCGGTACGACGTCGATCGGGATCGGCGTCACGATCCGCTGCTTGCACATCGGGTTCGACCCGGGCTGCGACGGATCCGCAGGCGCGACCGCCCGATTTTTCCCGATCGTGATCTTCCCTTCGAACGGAAAGGTCGCGCCGCCTTTCGACGCCGTCCCCGCGAGATCGAGGATCACCGTCGCGTCGTCGTCGGCCGTCACGTCGCCACCAGTGAGCCACACTTCGCCCGCCGACGCGTGATCCGCGGTGCCGTCACCGTTCACGGGGAACGCTTGCGGCGTCGGATCGAGGACGTCGACGTCGAGACCGTCGAGCACTTCGGCGACGTAGATCCCGGGGAGCGTGCAGCTGGTCGCTTGCGCACCGGACGTCGGCACGCTGCGATTGAGGTAGACGGCGCCGACGTGGAGCTTCGCGCGCGTGAGCGTGACCGCGTACCCGAGCCCGCTCGCGAACGTCTGCTTCGCGTCGAAGTCGCTCGGGCCGCTCGCCGTCGCGCGAAACGTGACGAGCCCGCTTCCGGTCGTCCCCACGCACGACGCGGCGAGCGCGAGCGACGCGACGAACGACGACACGAAGAGAGCGCGCGCGATCCTCATCAAGGACCTCCGAGCGTCGCCGACAGCGACACGAAGAACGCGCGCGGCGCGCCTGCGCTGAAGTGCCGGGACGGAACCAGCGTCGCCTGCGACTCGGTGTGAAAGTCCGACGCGTAGTTGTACTCGCCGAGTCGATAGCGACGACCGAGCAGGTTCGTCGCCGCGACGCCGAGCTCGAAGACGTCCCACCCGAGCGACGCCGACGAGTCGACGGTGAAGATCGTGTCGCTGCGCTGGCCGTACGGAAGCGCGCGATGCCCGACGTACGTGATCCCCGCGCCGAGCACGCCGCGCACGCGCTGCCCCGCGAGCTTGAACGGCATGTCGTGGAACAGCGCCGTATCCGATCGCATCACGAGGTCTGGCACGTACGGCACGAGCAGATGCGTGTCGTCGAACGTCGAGCGCACCGTGGTGAGGCTCGCGGATTGATCGAAAAACGTCCCGGTCGCGCGCATCGCACCGATCCAGCCCGTGCGCGTCGTCCCTCCGCCGAGGACGTTGCGCCCGGCGGTTTCGCTGAAGATGAGATCGCGCTCGACCTTGGTCTGAAACACCATCGACCGCACCGAGAGCTCGACGTCGCGCGTGCCGCCGAAGTACGCGACGCCCGCTTCGTACGAGTCGACGCGCGCGAACGGCGTCTTCGTGTCTTGGCTCACGTAGATCGGATCGATCGATCTCACGCCTTGCCCGTAGCTCATCGACATCGTGATCTTCTTGAACGGCCCGAAGAGAACCGTCGCGCGCGGCATGAACGCCGCGCTTGCGGTGGTGCTGCGCTGCACCGGCTCGCGGTACTTTCCGAAGTCTTGCTGCGAGAGGCAGCTGGTGTCGCCGGGCGGATTCGTCTTCGACGGATGCGCGACGCTCTGCGCGGCGCACTTGTCGAGCACGTCGTATGAGAAGAGATCCGCGCGCGCGCCGCCGCGCACGGTGATCCACCGCAGCGGTCGCAAGCTCGTGTCGGCGAACAGCCCGAGATCGCCGACCTTGGCCTCGATGTCCGTGTTCAGCCGGTACGGGTGCTGCGTCGCTTCCTCGATCCGGTACTGCGTGCCGGTGACCGCGTCGCCGCGCGCGAAGTAGCCGAGCTCGAGCTCTTGCGGCAGACCGAACGCCTCGGTCTTCCAACGCGCCGACCCGCGCGCGCCGATCGTCGTCTCGTTCACCGCAAGATCGAGCCGATCGCCGCGCTGCCCGTGGAGCGGCTGAATCGGTGTCTGTACATCGAGCAGATAGCCGGTGAAGTTCTCGGTCAGGCGCATCCCGCGCGAGATGATGAAGAGCTGTTGCTTCAAGAGCGTGTCGCCGGCCTTGGTCTCGATGTCGCCCGCGATCGAATAGCGCGACGTCTGCCCGCCGAGCGGCGCCGACGGGTTGTACGCATCGAAGAACTTGAATCGCCCCGACTCGTAGTCGTCGTTGCGAAGGACGCCCGCGCTGTGAAACGTCGACGAGTACGCCGTCGTCGTGATCCGATACGACCCACGCTTTCCGAACTGCGCCTCGTATTGCCCAATCGCCGAGCCGCGCGACGAGTCGCGGTTCTGCCCGTATCCGTCGGTGCGATGGAGCTCGACTGCGCCGAACGTGTGGAGGCTCTCTTCCTTCGGCCCCCACGTGAGAAGGATGCGTTCGGTGTTGAACGATCCGCGCGTGTACTTCGCGGTGAGCCCGCGCTTCGTGAGGCCGAGCTCGTAGTCGGCGCTCCCCGCGACGGCGAAGTTGCCTTGGTGTGGATCGAACGGCCCTTCGATCACGCGAAGTGACGTCACGACCTCGGGGATGATGAAGTGCGTGTCGGCGTAGCCGTTTCCGTGCAGATTCCCCGCTTCGTTGATCGGGACGCCGCCGACGGTGAGCTCGATGTCCTGCCCTTCGCGCGCGTCGAAGCCGCGGAGGAAGATTTGTTCGGCGTGCCCGTCGCCGCCGTCGTTCGTGAGCAAGATGCTCGGCGCGAGCTTGAGCATCTCGGACGCGTTGGCGCGCGGGACGGCGCCGAGCGCGCCGATGCGCATGTTGAAGTCGCCGATGCCGCGGCTGGGAGGCGGCGCGTGCCCGTGGATGCGCACCTCTTCGGGTTGCTGAATCGTCGGACCGGGTGGATGCGAATCGATGCTGATCGGCGAAGGCGCGCTCACGCCTTGCGTCGCGCCGGGCGGCGGCACCGTCGTCCCTTGCGGCGCGTGTCCGGGCGCGGGCGCGACGTCCGGCGCCGGCGGAGCGGGCGGCGCGAAGTGAAATGGAATGCGAACGCGCGCCGCGATCGGATTGCCGCCCTTGGTCGCGGGCGCAAACGTCCACTGCCGCACGGCGACGATCGCCGCTTCGTCCAGCACAGGCCCGCCCGACTGCGCGACCTCGACCTTCGTCACGCGACCGTGCGCATCGACAGTCACGAGCAACGTGACGTCCGCGTGCTGACCACCGCTGAGCGCTGACGTCGGGTACACGGCATCGACGTGCGTTCGGACCGCGGGCGGAACGACGACCGGCTCGGCATCGGGCTGCGCCGCGACGTGCGACGTGCCGACGAGGAGCGCGATCCCCAACGCAACGCTTCGCAGGCCCCGACGAACCATGACCCCAACCGTAGTTAGTAAAACAAAGTATGTCAAACCATGGTGGCGATCTGGCCACGTCGTCCAAAAGGATGCCGTAGCTGAGTCCGTCGGGCTTACGACGGTATTACCATCGTTTTACCCGCGAGCGGAGCGCTCCGGAAGCGTATAGAGTGCGGCGGCGATGCGGTTCGCGTTC
The DNA here is from genome assembly GCA_038209335.1 of Polyangiales bacterium. Classification (GTDB taxonomy): domain Bacteria; phylum Myxococcota_A; class Polyangia; order Polyangiales; family Polyangiaceae; genus JBBQXV01. The sequence goes on from JBBQXV010000136.1 coordinate 19,147, forward strand.
TCCGAGGATCAGGAAGAGCTGCGGCGAGGCGCGCGGCGCTTCCTCGCGACGTCGTCGTCGTCGGAGCGCGTGCGCGCGGCGATGGCGACCGAGCGCGGGTGGGACGACGACGTATGGAAGCGGATCGCGACCGAGCTCGGTTGGACGGCGCTCGCGATTTCGGAAGCGCACGGCGGGATGGGCTTCGGCTGGGTGGAGATCGCGGCGGTCATGGAGGAGGCGGGACGCGCGCTCTTGTGCGCGCCGCTGTTGTCGAGCGTGTGCCTCGCGTCGAGCGCGATCGAGATCGGCGGCTCGGACGAGATGAAGCGTGCGCTCTTGCCGTCGCTCGCCGACGGAAGCGCGACGGCGACCCTCGTGATGTCGGACGACGTGAGAGTGCGTACCGACGGTGACGCGCTCGTCGTGGACGGTGAAGCGCGGCACGTGCTCGACGGGCACACGGCGACGTGGCTCCTCGTCGCAGCGCGCGCGGGCGACGACGATGCGATCGCGGTAGTGAGCGGCGACGCGCTCGGCGTGTCGCGGCGCGCCACACCGACGATGGATGCGACGCGACGACAGGCGACGATCCGCTTCGACGGCGCCCGCGCGAATCCTCTCGGTGCGAGCTCCGTGTCCAAGCACGCGATCGCCGTCGCGATGGATCGCGCGCGCGTCGCGCTCGCGGCGGAGCAAGTCGGCGCGGCCGAGCGATGCCTCGAGATGGCCGTCGACTACGCGAAGACGCGCCAGCAGTTCGGACGCGCGATCGGATCGTTCCAGGCGATCAAGCACAAGCTCGCGGACGTTTTCGTGCGCGTCGAGTCGGCGCGATCGGCGGCCTACTACGCGGCGTGGGTCGCGGCGCACAGGCCCGACGAGCTCCCCGCTGCGGCGGCGATGGCGAAAGCGTACTGCTCCGAGGCGTTCTTTCACGCGGCGTCCGAGAGCATCCAAGTCCACGGCGGGATCGGCTTCACCTGGGAGCACGACGCGCACCTCTATTTCAAGCGGGCGCGCGCCAGCGAAGCGATGTTCGGCGATCCCGCGGCGATGCGCGAGCGAATCGCCGCTTCGGTCGTGTTTGCGCCAGAGTGAAACATGTTCTAGTAAGCCGGTGTGGACCTCGAGTTCGGGCCGGAGGACGAAGCATTTCGCGCCGAGGTGCGCGACTGGCTCGAGTCGAACCTGTCGGGCGAGTTCGCGAGCGTGCGCGGGCGCGGCGGACCGGGCGACGAGCACGCGGACATCGACGCGCGCCGCGCGTGGGAGCGCCGGCTCGGCGAAGCAGGGTACGCCTGCATCGGATGGGCGAAGGAGTACGGCGGTCGCGCGGCGAGCCTCACGCAAGAGATCTTGTTCTTCGAAGAGTACGCGCGCGCGCGTGCGCCGGGACGGCTCGGACACATCGGCGCGGGGCTCCTCGGTCCGACGATCATTGCGTTCGGGACCGACGCGCAGAAGCGCCGCTTCCTCCCGCCGATCGTCCGATGCGACGAGCTGTGGTGCCAGGGTTACTCCGAGCCGAACGCGGGATCGGATCTCGCGAGCGTGCGAACGCGCGCCGAGCGCGTCGGCGACGAGTGGATCATCACCGGGCAGAAGGTCTGGACGTCGCTCGCGCACTGCTCCGACTGGTGCTTCGTCCTGTGCCGCACCGACGCCGATCTCCCGAAGCACAAAGGCTTGTCGTACCTGCTCGTGCCGATGAAGCAGGCGGGCGTCGACGTTCGACCGATCGAGCAGATGACCGGGACGTCGGAGTTCAACGAGGTGTTCTTCGACGGCGCGCGGACGAGCGCCGAATGCGTCGTCGGTCCGGTGAACGGCGGATGGAAGATCGCGCTCGCGACGCTGGCGTTCGAGCGCGGCGCGTCGACGCTCGGTCAGCAGCTCGCGTTCCGCAACGAGCTCGAGTCGATCGTCGGGATCGCGCGGAAGAACGGCAAGGCGCAGGATCCGATGATCCGTCAGCGGATCGCCGACGCGTGGATCGGTCTCGAGATCATGCGCTTGAACGCGCTCCGCACGCTCACGCTGATGCAGGGCGGGACGCTCGGGCGCGAGGCCCTCATCGGAAAGCTCTATTGGGCGAACTGGCACCAGAGCCTCGGCAAGCTCGCGATGGACGTCCTCGGCGACGATGCGGACGACGCGGAGGGCGCGAACGTGTGGCCGTATTCGCTCACGGCGCTTCAGCGCCTCTTTCTCTTCACGCGCTCGGATACGATCTACGCAGGCTCGAACGAGATCCAACGAAACATCATCGCGGAGCGTGGGCTTGGGCTTCCGCCCGAACCGCGCCCGACTTGAGGACGACGATGGCCGCTCCGCCGTATCCGCCTGCGCACGATCTGTTGAAGGGGAAGACCGTGCTCGTCACGGCCGCCGCGGGGACGGGCATCGGGTTCGCGACCGCGAAGCGGTGCATCGAAGAGGGGGCGCGCGTCGTCGTCAGCGACGTGCACGAGCGACGTCTCGGTGAGACGGCGGAGAAGCTCGCGGCGATCGCGGGCGCGCCCGTCGCGTCGGTGCTTTGCGACGTGACGCGCGAGGCGGACATCGCGAACATGTTCGCGCGCGCGATCGCCGAGCTCGGCGCGATCGACGTCCTCGTGAACAACGCGGGGCTCGGCGGGACGGCGAACGTCGTCGACATGACCGACGAGCAGTGGGCCAAGGTCATCGACGTGACGCTGACGTCGACGTTTCGCGCGACGCGCGCGGCGTTGAAGCACATGGTGCCGCGCAAATCGGGCGTCATCGTGAACAACGCGTCCGTACTCGGATGGCGCGCGCAGGCGGGGCAAGCGCACTACGCGGCGGCGAAGGCGGGCGTGATGGCTTTCACGCGGTGCGCGGCGATCGAGGCGGCGGCGAGCGGCGTGCGGATCAACGCGGTCGCGCCGAGCCTCGCGATGCATCCGTTCCTCGCGAAGGTGACGACGCCGGAGCTTCTCGAAGAGCTCGCGGCGCGCGAAGCGTTCGGGCGGCCTGCGGAGCCTTGGGAGATCGCGAACGTGATCGTGTTTTTGGCGAGCGACTATTCCACGTACATGACTGGCGAGATCGTCAGCGTGAGCAGTCAGCGGGCTTGAAGAGGGTTGAACGGGGAGACGGGAAAGGGATTTGGGATGGCGGATCGCGAGGCGGTGGGGAAAGCGGGCGTCCCGTTCGAGGTTGCGATCGAGCGGGGGAAGATTCGCGAGTTTGCGCGCGCGACGCGGTCGACGCATGCGGAGTACATGGAGAGCGAGGCGCCCGTCGTTCCGCCTACGTTTCTGACGACGATGTTCTTTTGGGAAGAAGGGGTCGAGGGGGCGAATCCTTGGCATCACGTGAAGCTCGATCAGAAGCGCGGGATGCATGCGGAGCAGGAGTACGTGTTTCACGGACCACCTCCGCGCGCGGGGACGAAGCTCGTCGCGCGATCGCGGATCGAATCGGTCTACGACAAGGATGGGCGACGCGGCGGGAAGCTGACGTTCGCGGTGATGGTCACGGAGTTTCGCGACGCCGACGGCAAGCTCGTCGCCGAAGCGCGCATGACCGGCGTGGAGACCGAGAAGCCGCCCTCGGAGGACGCGAAATGAACCCGCGCTTCAACGACATCCGCGAAGGCACCGAGCCCGCGCCGCTCGTCATCGGTCCCGTCACGCGCACCGATTTCGTTCGATACCAGGGCGCGTCGGGCGACATGAATCCGATTCATCACGACGAGACATTCGCGCGCGCGGCCGGATACGACGCGCCGCTCGCGGTCGGAATGTTCCAGGCCGGCGTGCTCGCGACGTGGGCGACGAACTGGCTCGGCCCCGCGAACGTTCGCAAGACGAAGGTTCGCTGGAAGGAGCAAGTGTGGCCGGGTGACACGCTCACGTGCTCTGGAAAAATCGCGCGCACCTATGAAGAGGCGGGCGAGAAGAAGATCGATCTCGATCTGGTGTGTGTGAGGCAAAATGGCGCTGTCGCCGTGCAAGCGTGGATGACGTTCGTCGTACCTGAGTGACGAAAGCCTTGATGCTAGCGTGAGCGGATGCCCTTCTCCGACACTGCGATCCGCTTCGCCGAACGCACACTCGCGCGAACCGCGCGCCTCGCGTGGCCGATGGTCCAGCGCTTCAACGTCGCGTTCGAGAAACCGTCGCCGCATCCGAAGTGGGCGCCCGCGCCGCTCCTCAAAAAACGCGAACGCTCGTTTCCGCAGCTCGGTTGGCCGCGCGAGACCGATTCGCTTTGTCCGCGTTGCGTGAAGGAAGTGCGCACGCAGATCCTGAGCGGCGAGCAGGATCTATCGCTCCTCGTCGACGGCAAGCCCGGCGAGATCCGCGCGAAGATCCATGAAGAGGACGGCGTCCTCAAGATGACCAAGACCTGCCCGAAGCACGGCGTGTTCGACGACGTGATGTCGATCGATCCCGAGTTCACGCGCCGTATCGAGAACCTGTACCCAGGTCGCGATTTCCTCGCGCCATTGACGAAGCTCCGCAACCACGGCTCGTCGAGCATCAAGTACGGACGCGGCTCGGTGCTCACGGTCGATCTCACGAACCGCTGCAACATGATGTGCGATCCGTGCTTCATGGACGCGAACCAGGTCGGGTACGTCCACG
>JBBQXV010000137.1:0-23598 GCA_038209335.1 Polyangiales bacterium
GATGCGATCGCACGCGCGCCGCGCCACCACGCGCGACGCCGCCGGCAACCCGATCGAGATCGCGTACTACGACGCGAAGGACGCGCTCACGCCGCGCGAATTCTGGGCGAGCGGCTTCACGTCGCGCTTCGACGAGCACGGCCGCGAGGTCGAGCGCGCTTTCTTCGGCGTGGATCACAAACCGATCACGACCAGCGAAGGCTACGCGACGCGCCGCATGACCTACGACACACGCGGCAACGAGATCGAGCGAAAGTACTTCGCCGCCGACGGTCAGCCGACGACGCACAGCTACGGCAACGCGTCGTGGAAGAAGACGTACGACGAGAGCAACTACGAGACCGAGTACGTCCTCGTCGGATTGCAAGGCGAGCCGGTCGTCGTCGCCGACGGCTACTCGCGCGTCTCGTACAAATGGGACAGCGAGCACCACCTCATCGAAGAGATGTACTTCGGCGTCGGCGACAAACCGGTGCAGCCGCGGCACCTCGCGTATGCGAGAAAGGCGAACGTGTGGCGCGCGGGGCACGTCGTCGAGAGCGCGTACTTCGGGGCGGATGGCGCGCCGGTGCTCGACGGCGGCTCCGCGCGCGAGACGTATGCGTTCGACGCTTGGGGAAATCCGGTCGAGACGCGCTACTTCGGAGTCAACGGACGTCCGACGCTCTATACGTTCTACTCGTCGCGTCTCTCGAAGTACGACGAACAGGGCAACCTCGTCGAGAACTCGTTCCTCGGGCTCGACGGAAAGCTCGCGCGCGGCTTCGGGTACGCGCGCGCGGCGTTCACGTACGACGCGTTCGGCTGGCGTACGGGCGAGGCGTACTACGACGCCGACGGACGACGCACGACGGATCTCAGCGGCGAAGGCGGATGGCTCGAGAAGCACGACGGACGCGGGAGCGTCGTCGAGCACACGTACGTCGACGCGCGCGGACAGCCGGCGTTGTCGCGCGACGGCGTCCTGCGGTGGACCGCGAAGTACGACGTGCAGGGGCGCGAGATCGAGCGCGCGTTCTTCGGACGCGACGACGCGCCGGCGCTGTCGCGCGATGGCCACGCGCGGAAGGCGACTCGGTACGACGCGGTCGGCGACGCCGTCGAGACGAGCTTCTTCGACGCGGCGGGGGGCGTCGTGAGGGTCGAGCGCATGCGCTACGACGATCGTCATCGTATCGTCGAACGATCGTTCCTCGACGGCGAAGGCAAGCTGGTCCTCGGCAAGGTCGGCTTCGCGCGCGAGACGACGACGTTCGACGAGCGTGGTCTCGAGATCGAAGGCGCGTACTTCGACGAGCACGGAGCGCCGGTCGTCGCCGGCGCCCAAAAGAACGGAAGCGCAGCGCGCTGGACACGACGCTTCGACGCGCGCGGCCTCGAGGTCGAGCGGGCGAGCTTCGGCGCCGGCGGAGCGCCGATGCTTGCGCAAGGTGCGGCGCGCGTCGTGTCGACGTACGACTCGCTCGGGCACAAGATCGAAGAGCGCGCGTTCGGTGTCGACGACAAACCGATCGTGCGTACGACCGAGGGGAGCGCGGGATCGCGATCGACGTGGGACGAGGTGGGGCGCGAGATCCGACGCGAGCTCGTCGGCGTCGACGGTCAGCGCGTGGTCGGCTCCGACGGTGTCGCGGGTTGGACATCGCGCTACGATCCCGCAGGCAACGAGACCGAGCGCGCGTTCTTCGGCGCCGACGGCGCGCCGATGGCGGACAAGGCGGGCGCCGGCAAATGGACCGCGGTCTTCGACGAGCGCAGGAACGAAGAAGAGCGCCGCTTCTTCGGCCTCGACGGCAAGCCGGTGAAGGTGCACGGTTGCGCGTACGTCGCGCGGAGCTTCGACGATCGCGGCAAGCTCGTCGAAAAGGCGTGCTTCGACGAGCACGAAGCGCCCGCGAACGACGACGTCGGCGTCGCGCGCGAGGTGCATCGCTACGACGCGCACGGCAACGACGTCGAAGAGGCGTTCTACGACAAGGACGCGCTCCTCGTCGCGAAGGGGGGAGGCTACGCGCGCAAGACCACGCGCCCCGACGCGCGCGGCAACGCCGTCGAGACGCTCTACTACGGCGGCGACGGACGCCCGATGCTCTTCAAGGGGCTCGTCGAAGAGGCGTGGCGCGTGACGCGCGTCTACGACGATCGCAACGAGCTCCTCGAGGTCGCGCTGTACGGCGTCGACGGCAAGCGACGAGCGGACGCGACGGGCGCGGCGATTCGCAAGTACAAGCGCGACGACCGCGGCATCGTCACCGAGGAGGCGTTCTTCGACGCGGACGAGAAGCCGGTCGTCGCGAAGGATGTTCGCTTCGCGCGTCGCGTCGTCAAATACAACGATCGCGGCAACGCGATCGACGCCGAGTGGTTCGGCGCGAAAGGGGAGCGCATCGCGCCGAAGGAGGGAGCGTTCGCGCGCGTCCTCCACGCGTTCGACGCACGCGGCAACGACATCGAGGCGCGCTACCGCGACGTCGCCGACCGCCCCATCGCCGGCCCGCAAGGTTGCCCGATCGTGCGCCGCGCGTTCGACGCGCGCGACAACACGATCGAGAGTGCGTGCCTCGACGCCGACGAGAAACCGACGCGCGACGCGCGCGGCGTCGTCAAATGGCGCGCGACGTACGGCGGCGGCAACCGCGAGATCGAGAGAACGTATGTCGGCGTCGACGGACGCGCGATCGACGGCAAAGGGGGATGGGCGCGCCGCGTGATCGCGTACGACGCGAACGGCGCGGAGAGCGGGCGGCAGTTCTTCGACGCGAAGGGCGCGGTCGTGGTCGTGAAGGGGAAGGGCGACTGAGCACTCAGTCTAGAACGCCCAGCCCAGGCTCGCGTCGAGCACGGGGCGCACGCCGTCGAGCGCGAGGCGTGGTTCTAGCGGGTTCGACGGTTCGCGTGACGGCGCTGCGTTGGTGAACCACATGACGCCGCCGCCGATCCGCAACGTGAAGCCGTGGTCCCAGGTGAATTGGTAACCGAGCGTTCCGCCGAGACCGAGGACGTCGGAGTCGGACGTCGTGCCGTCGCCGACGTCGGTGCTCGCGCGTGCGTAGGCGAAGCGTGGATAGAGATAGACTCCGTGTAGCGCGGCGCGAAACGGGAAGAGCTGCACGCCGCCGCCGAGCGCGCGCGCGGTCGTCGGGCCGACGCGGTAGATCGCCCCTTCGATGCCGATCGAGACGTGGCGCGCGACGACGAAATCGACCTCGCCGCCATAGACGCCGACGGCGGCGCCGAGCGGATTGACGAGGACGGCGACGTGGCGATCGGGGAAGTCGTCGTCGTCGTCCTCGGCGGCGCGATCGGCGTACGTGGGGGGATCGTCGGCGAGGGCGGGGGAAGCGACGAAGGAGACGATGAGCGAGAGGGCGAGAGCGAGAGCGAGGCGGGATCGGGGCATGGCGTCGGGTCCTGTCCTCTTCATCGGGACACGGCGCGCGCGGTTGCGGAAATAGAGCGGGATGGAACAGAGAGACGGGAGACGGATCAGTGCTTTCGCATGAGCGACGCGACGATAGCGCCGACGATGGCGACGGCTGCGCCGATCGCGAGCTCTCGGAGGCCGGCTTGCGCGAGGAGCACGGCGACGACTCCGAGCGCAGGGAGCACGGGCCATGCGTCGCGTGGCTCGAGACCTTCGCGCCTTCGCAGCGAGAGCGTTGCGAGCGCGATCGCCGTCGCGCCGTACTGCGCGAGCACGGCTGCGCTCGCGAGATCCACGAGCGCGCCGAGCGATCCGATCGCGGCGAGCGGCGCGACGATAGCCGCGGACACGACGATCGCGCCGACGTCGATGTGCATCGCGTGCGTTCGCACCGTGGCGCTCAAGTAGCGCGGCGTCATCGCGTGCATCCCGACGACGATTCCGCCGATCGACGCCGCGACGCCCGCCGAGACCGCCCACGCGAGGTTCGCGCCGCCGAGCACGCGTGCCGCTTCAGGGATCGGCTCCGCTTGCGATGCGAGGTCCGGGAGCGCGCGCGCGCATCCGAAATGGATCGCGGCGTAGAGCGCGCCGGATGCGACGAGCGACGCGACGGTCGCGCGGGGGACGACGCGCTCCGGATCGCGCACTTGCCCAGCCGGAAGCGGGACGATTTCGAAACCCTGAAGCGCGAAGAGGATCGCGAGGAGCGCGCGCCCGAGCGATCCCGGCGCCGCAGGTGCGGCCTGAGCGACGCTGCCGGCGAACGCCGCGCCGAGCGCCGCCACGACGAGGAGCGGCGCGAGCTTCAACGCGGTCAGCGCCGTCCACGCATACGCCGACAACTTCAATCCGCGCAGATTCACGACGACGAGCGCGATCACGATCGCCGCGGCCGCGTACGGCGCGAGCGCTGGCATCTTCGCCGCCGACGCGAAGAGCTCCGCGAGCGCGCGCGTCACCGCCGCCGTCGAGAAGAGCGAGCTCACCCAGACGAGCACGCCCACGCCCGCGGCCGCGCGCGATCCGAACGCTCGCGCCGCGTAGAGCACGGGCCCACCGTCGGTCGGCATCGCGCGCGCGAGTCGCGCGTACGCGAGCGCGATCGGCAGGCACGCGATCGCGATCGCGACGTAGAGAAGCGCGCCCGCACCGCCCGGCACCGCGGCCGCGACGGTCGGCGGCGCGACGAAGATTCCGACGCCGACGATCCCGTTCACGCCAAGCGCGAACAACGCGGTCGGCCCGAGCGGCGGGCGCGGAGAGGTCGCTGCGTCGGTCACGTCGCCATCGAAGCACATCGACGACGTCCCATGTCATTCCCGCTAAGGTGTCCGCGTGACGTCGCGCTTCGCGCTCTTCTGGTTCGTCGTCTCGATCGCGTCGTGCGCGCGCTCTCCGGCGCCGCCGGTTCCGACCGCGACGTCCACGAGCCAAGCGTCCGCGTCGTCTGCGTCCGCGTCGTCCGCCGCGCTGCCGCAGGTCGCCCCGCTCCCGCAAGATCCCGCCGAGCTCGCGCGCGCGCTCTACGCCGAGCTCATCTCGATCGACACGTCACCCGAGCACGGGACGACGCGCGCGGTCGAAGCGATGGCGGCGCATCTTCGCGCCGAGCGATTTCCTGGCGACGTCCGCGTCGTCGGTCCGCACCCCACGCGCCTGAACCTCGTCGCGCGACTCCGCGGCACCGGCAAACGAAAGCCGCTCCTCCTCCTCGCGCACCTCGACGTGATCGAAGCGCGTCGCGAAGACTGGGCGACCGATCCGTTCGCACTCGTCGAGAAGGACGGCTATTTCTACGGTCGCGGCACGCTCGACGACAAAGCGATGGCCGCGATCTGGCTCACGACGATTATCCGCTTCGCGCGCGAGGGTCACGCGCCGGACCGCGACGTCATCGTCGCGCTGACCGCCGACGAAGAGCAGGGCGAAGACAACGGCGTCGCCTGGCTCCTCGAGCGCGAGCGCGCGCTCATCGACGCTGCCTACGCGCTCAACGAAGGGGGCGGTGGCGATATCCGAAGCGGACGCTACATGGCGAACCTCGTTCAGCTCGCGGAAAAATCCGAGCAGAGCTTCGAGCTCGTCGCGACCGACAAAGGCGGCGACGCGGCGCAGCCTCGCAAAGACAATTCGATCTATCGCCTCGCCGCGGCGGTCTCACGGATCGGCGCGTACGAGTTTCCTCTTCGCACCAACGAAGTCACGCGCGGCTACTTCGCGTCGCTCGCGACCGTCGAGCCGCCGGGGCCGCTCGCGACGGCGATGCGCACGATCGGCTCGTCGGAGAAACCCGATGCCCGCGCGCTCGAGAAGGTCGCCGCCGCGAGCACTTGGTACAATGCAATGCTGCGGACGACGTGCGTCGCGACACTCGTCGAGGCCGGCGAAGCGGAGAGCGCGCTCCCGCAGACATCGCGTGCGACGTTCAACTGCCGCATCCTTCCGGGCGAGCGCATCGCGGACGTCGAAGCGACGCTCGCGAAGGTCATCGCCGACCCGAGCGTGAAGCTCTCGCGCAAATGGGAAGCGACGCCGAGTCCGCCATCCGCGCGCTTGCCCGAGCTCATGACGAACGTCGAGCGCCTCACGAAAGAAATGTGGCCGGGCGTCGTCGTCGCGACGTCGATGCTTCCCGCAGCGACCGATGGAAAATTTCTGCGCGCCGCCGGTATCCCGACGTACGGCGTGTCCGGTCTCTTCGAGGACATCGACGACGTCCGCGAGCACGGCAAGGACGAGCGAATCGGGGTCAAACAGTTTCACGATGGGCGGGATTTTCTGTACCGACTCGTTCGCTTGCTGACGATCGAGTGAGACAAGCCGTCACGTTCGACGCGACGCAGCCGCGGCAGAGTGCCCTGACGGTTTGCGTCAAGCGGCGCTCTGCCCACGCGACGCGCCGAAATCGATTGAAGGGGAAGCTTGGCGCGACCATTGCCTAGTAGTTCTCCGGTTCTCTCTATGCACCGCTCTACGACGCCTCTTCTTCTCGCTCTGCTGACCGGTCTTGCCGGTGGCCTCGGCATTTTCCTCAGCGGCTGCAAAACGCAGCAGGCGGTCGCGGGAGAAGCGGAAGTGCCGCCGGGCGAGACGTGGGTCACCGCGGCCGATCTCGCGCAGCTGAAGATCGAAGTCGCGCCCGTCGGCGAGCGCGAAATCGACACGACGCTCGTGACCAGCAGCCGCGTGCAGTTCGACGATCTCCGCGTCTCGCACATCTTTTCGCCGGTCAACGGGCGCGTAACGCGCATCGATGCGAAGCCCGGACAGAGTGTGAAGAAGGGCGATCGCCTCGCCGTCATCGAGTCGCCCGATATCGGCACCGCCGTCGCCGACGAGCACAAAGCCACCGCCGATTTGACCGCGGCCGATCACGATTACAAACGCCAGCAAGAGCTCGCGCTGCACAACGCGACGACCGAGCAGCAGCTCGAGCAGTCGCAGGACGCGTACCGCAAAGCGCTCGCCGAGGTCGAACGCGCGCGCGCAAAGATGTTCCTCCTCCGCGCGGGCGGCTACGACGGCGCGTCTCAGACGTACACGCTCGTCGCTCCGATCGACGGTGAGATTTTCTCGCGCGCGCTCAGCCCGGGCATCGAAGTGCAGGGAATGTACGGCGGCGGCACGGCGCTCGAGCTCTTCACGGTGGGCGTCATCGACCGCGTGTGGATCCTCTCCGACGTCTACGAGAATGACGTCCAGCGCGTGAAGGTCGGCTCGAAGGTGAAGGTCACGTGCGTCGCGTACCGCGGCAAGACGTTCGAAGGCTCGGTCGATTGGGTGTCCGGCGTTCTCGACCCGTCGACGCGCACCGCCAAGGTCCGCGTCTCCCTCCCGAACACGGATCGCCTCCTCAAGCCCGAGATGTACGCGACCGCGTTCATCGCGGTCGCGGGCCGCAGCGCGACCGCGGTCCCGCGCACCGCGATCTTGCGCCTCGGCGATCAAGACGTCGTGTTCGTCGCCGTCGGCCGCACGAAGGACAACAAAGATCGCTTCGAGCGCATCCCGATCGTGATCGACGACGTGCCCGGCGATTGGGTCGCGGTCACGCACGGGCTCGACCTCGGCGCGCAGGTCGTCACGGTCGGCGTCTCCGCGCTCAACGCGCGGCTCTGAAGCCGCTGAGCGCCGGACGCCGGACCTACTCGCACCCGGCGTTGGGATGCTTCTCGATCCACGCCGCGAAGTCCTTCCAAAGCGCGTACGAAACGCGATCGCCCATGTAAGCGCCCCCGCGCTCGGTGAGGTGGCGTTGATCGCTGCCGGCCAGCTTCTTTCGCATGAACTCGAAGATCGCGCCGTCGCCGCCCATCGCTTCGCGAAAATCCCAGAACGCCACCTTGCTCGCGAGCGCGGCGTCGCGTTTCTCTTTCGCCATCTGGACGATCGAGAACGCGGACCGGCTCGCGTCCTTGCCCATCGCCTTGTCGGGCGGCGACATCAGGAGGATCGCGACGCCGGGATTCGCGGCGCGGTGGCGATCGACGACCGCTTGCACGAGCTCGCGGTGCTTCGCCGATTCGAACCACTCGTTGGTGCCGGTGAGCACGATGACGAGATCGTACGGTCGATGCGCGAGCGTGCCCGCAAGCATCGCCGCGTCGTTCTTCGTCGCAAGCTGCGCGATGTCGAGCGACGTGACGCCGAGTGAATCGACGACGACGCTGGGAGTCGCGCGCTCCATCGCGATCCCGAAGAGCCGCACAGGCTTCGCGGTCGTGGTCTCGAGGATCGCTTTGTGCGCGCCATCCGCGACCTCGATCCGTTCGAAGCCGGCGGCGATCTCGGTCGCGTTCGTGTCGATGGTCGCCTTGGAGACGCCGTCGATCTTCACGTCGAACGATCCGCCGCCCGGTCGTCGCAAGAAGAAGAGATCGAAGCGGCTCGCGGTCCGGCCGATCGGTGACTTGTCGTCGGCCGTCGCGATCCAGCTCGTGGCGCCGCGACCGAAGCTCTGCGCGGCGACGAGGCCGAAGCCGTACAAGTGATCGGCGACGGGGTTATTCGAAATCGTGAAGACGCTCCATCCGGCTTCGGACGATCCGTGCTCGACGTCCATGTGCCGATAGAAGAGGTGCTTCGCCGACGTTACGAAACCGTGACCACCGTCACCGAATCGCCGTTGGAAGACGCGGCGTACTTCGCCGGAGAGGTAGTCCATCGTCATGTTCGAGTCGCCGTACATCGCGACGCGGACGTGATCCTTCGCCGTGCCGCGGACGAGGCGCGCGAGCTTCTCGTGGAAGCGCGTCATCGCTACACCGGTCGGATCGACGATCGGCGGGACCGGCGGCGCGGCATCGACGGCGACGAGCTCGCCAAGGTCGCGGACGGGATCGCACTTCGTCGTCGGCGCGGGTGGCGATGACGGCGTGGCCGACGCGGCGGCGGTCGTCGGCGGCGCGGCGATCGCGCGCGTCGACCCGATCGCCGGCGTGCTCGATGAACGCGTAGGTCCAGCGCACGCCGCCGCGAAGAGCGCGATCACGCCGATGGATCCTCTACCGCGAACGTCCGACACGACCCGACGATCGTACCGTCCGCGCGAGCCGTACGGCAACATTGCGGCCTGAGCGAATTCGACCCGATTCGCGTCGCTCTTCGCTTCTCATGCCGTGTTTGTAGCCGCAAGATGCGATCAGGTCTGAACTCAAATGGGGGATGCCATGGCGTTTCCGTTGCGCGAAGCACAGCCTCGGTCGGGTGCGTTCAGAGTGAGCTCGTCGCCGGGCGATCGCTTCGCCGCGTGCTTCATGCAGCGCGCCGGGCTCGATTGGATCCTCTCGCCGGACGGGAACGTCCTCGAGTCGAACGAGGCGGCCGCGGATCTTCTCGGCGTGACCGCGAGTGCGATCGAAGGGCGCGCCTTCAGCGATGCGCTCTGGTGGGCGGCGGGTCCCGACGCCGAGCCGCTCGTACGCGAACGGGTCGCGCTCGCGGCGAAAGGATATCCCGCGCGTTGCGAGCTCGCGCTTCGCACGGCGGGGCGCGAAACGGAGCTCTACGAGCTGTGCTTCACGCCGATCATCGACGACGCGAACGCGGTCACGATGATTCTCGTCGAGGCGCGCGATGTCACGGCGCAGAAGCGCATGTCGGAGGCGGCGGCGGCGGAGATCGTCGTGCGCCGGCGCGTCGAGGCGGATCGCGACGAGCTCGCGGGCGCGGCAGAAGAAGAGAAGCGATGGCTTCGCACCGTCATCGCGCACGCGCCGGTCGGCGTCGTCTTGCTCCGCGGCGCGCGCGGCGAGCGCGTCATCGTCAACCCGTTCGCGCGTCCGTTCCTCGGCGATCCGGCGCGCAGCGAAGAGACGATCGTCCGCTTCGACGGCGAGATGTGCGCGCCCGGCGGAGCGCCGTGCCAGAGACGCACGCGCCTCGCGTTGCGCGCGCTCGGCGGCGAGACGATCGTCGGCGAAGAGGCGCTCCTCCGACGCGCGGACGGTCGCGAAGCGCGGCTCCTCCTCAGCGCGTCGCCAATCCTCGACGCGCGCGGGACGATCTACGGCGCTGTCCTCCTCCTCAAGGACATCTCGAAGCTGCGCTCGTCGAACGCGCCGCCGCCGTTGCCGCGCTGGTAGCGGAAGCGAGTCAGCTCCCGAGCATCTTTCGAATGCGATCGATCCGCGTGCGCGTCTCGTCGGTGCGCGCGCTCTGCGGCGTCGCGTCGAGGAAGCGCTCGAACGCGTCGACCGCTTCCTCGAGCCGACCGAGCTGCTCGAGGCAGACGCCGATGTTGTAGAGGACTGGAGGCGCGGGGCTCGCGGCGTACGCGCCTTCGAGCGCGGCGAGCGCTTCGGCGTAGTGGCCGGCCTGGTAGAGCGAGATCCCTTGCGAGAAGCGTTGGCGTGCGAGCGACACGTCGGGCGGATCGAGCGGTGCGGGCGCTTGCCACTTTCCCGGGGTTCGCGCGCGCGCGACGACGCAGCGGCCCGAGACGAGCTTCGATCCGACGGGGCACGTCACCGTAGCGACGGTCACGCAGATGCCGTTCTCGCGGTGCGCCCCTTCGGGGCACGCGTCGCCCGCGTCGCTGCTCGCCGCCGGGGGCGCGCGATCGATCGCGACGTCCTGTGTCGCCGGCCCGTTCGTCGGTGCACCGCCGCACGCCGTGCAGGCGATGCAAAGAACGAACGCGGCGCGCCTCATCGTCGAAGTCTACCGCGTCATGCCCACGGCACGGTGTCGGTGCGCGTCGGTTCGGGCAGCCGCGTCCCGGTGATCTCTTCGCACGTCTCGAGCAGCTCGAGCAGCACGTGCGCCGACGCGCCGTACATGCTCCCCGACGCGAACGTGAAAATGGGCGACGTATAGATGCTCATCTCGACGACGGAGTACGCGACGCGACCGTCGAAGAAGGCGGTGAGCGGCGTGCGAATGAGCTGCGCGACCTCGCGCGCGTGCGGAACGGGAACGACGCTCGCATCGATGAGCGCGACGAACGGATGAATGACGAAGCGGCTCGTCGCGGGCGGCACCGGCGTCAGCGCGCCGAGAACCTGCGCCGCCGCACGCGGAACGCCGAGCTCTTCTTCCGTCTCGCGAAGCGCCGTGTCGAGGAGGCTCGCATCCGTCGGCTCGGCCTTTCCGCCCGGGAACGCGAGCTCGCGCGCGTGATGACGCATTCCGTCGGGCCGCCGAATGATCCACACCTCGAGCCCGTCGGCGATCTCGACCAGCGGCACGCACACCGCGCTCGGAACGCGATCCGCGATCGCCCAACGCGGCGCGCGCGGCGGACCGGCGAGCGCTTCGGCGATTTGAGATGGACGGATCGCGCGCGGCATCGCGCCATTGTACCCTCGCGCGCATGGCGACCACGACTCCCCTCACGGTTCACGCTGGTTGGGACGCGTTCGGTGTCCCCGACTTCAGCCCCGCGTGCCTCAAGTTCACGACGGCGCGACCATCGGCGACTCCGGGCTCATCATCGATCACCTGAAGAAGAAGCTCGGCGATCCGCTCGACGAGAAGCTCACGCCGGAGCAGCACGCGCTCGGTCACCTCGTGCGACGCACGTGCGAAGAGAGCCTCTACTGGGCTCTCCTTCAGACGCGCTGGTCCGACGACAAGGTGTGGCCCGAGCTTGCGGCGCAGTTCAAGCCGATCATGCCGCCGGTGATCGGCGGATTCATCATCGGGACGATCCGCACGGGCACGCTCAAGAACGCTTTCGGCCAAGGCATCGGGCGTCACACGGCCGAGAACATCCAGGCGTTCGGCCGCGCCGACATCGACGCGCTCGCCGCCGGACGCGAAGCCCGAGGGCAAGGTGTCTTAGCGATCGAGATACGACTTCAACCGCCGCACCTGCGACGGGAGCAGAAGCTTCTTCAGCGCCTTGGTCTCGATTTGCCGGATGCGTTCGCGCGTGAGCTCGAACGACGCGCCGACCTCTTCGAGCGTGCGATCCTCTTCGTCGATCCCGAAGCGCATACGCAGCACTTTTTCTTCGCGCGGCGAGAGCAGCTTCAAGAGCTCGCGCGCGTCGCGACCGAAGCGCACCTCGGCGACCACCTCGAGCGGGAGCCGCGCGAGCTTGTCCTCGATGATGTCGACCACGCGCGCGTCGCCGTCTTCGCCGACCGGCGCGTCGAGGCTGACCGGATCGCGCGTCGCTTCGAGGAGCGCGCGCACCTTCTCGACCGGCAGATCGATCCGCGCGGCGATTTCGTCTGGCGACGGATCGCGTCCGTGCTCCTGCACGAGCTGACGCGTGATGCGCGCGATCTTGTTGTGCGTCTCGAGGAGGTGAACCGGAAGGCGAATCGTGCGCGCCTGATCCTGCACCGCGCGGTTCACCGACTGGCGAATCCACCACATGGCGTACGTGCTGAACTTGTACCCGCGGCGGTACTCGAACTTGTCGACCGCGCGCATGAGCCCGATGTTTCCCTCTTGAATGAGGTCGAGCAGGTGCATCCCGCGGTTCTTGTGCTTCTTCGCGAACGAGACGACGAGGCGCAGGTTGGCCTCGACGAGCTTGGCCTTCGCGTCCTCGGCTTCGCGTTGCGCGTCTTTGATCGCGCGGAGCGTGGCGTCGAGCGCGGCGCGTCCGGTGCGAGCGACGGCGCGCTCGCGCTGGAGGTGAAGGATGACGCGGTCGATGACCTTCTTGCTGAGGCGCTGCTCCAGGAGCTCGCCCGCCATGCGCGCGGGCGCACGGCGCGGAACCTTCTCGAGCAAGCTGCCGAGCTTGCGCACCGCCGCGACGTCGTCGGCGTCGTTCTCGTCGTCGATCGTCGCGCGCGTGACCTCGCGAAGGCGAATCTTGTGCTCCTTGAGCTCGCGTCCGATGAGCGCGAGCTCGCGCGCGGCGAGTGGCGAACGCACCATCGCGGCGAGGACCGAGCGCTCACCACGCTCGATGCGCTGCGCCAGCGCGACCTCACCTTCGCGCGTGAGCAGCGGCACGCGGCCGATGCTGTGGAGGTAGCTCTCGATGGTTTCGCGCGCGGCGGTGGAGCGTTCGGGCGCGACGGGGCGGATGGAGGGAGTTGGGCTGGGCACGGGACGATTCTTGGTAAGCGACCTACTAGCTTGTACGTGCGAAGGGCGCCGAGGTTTTACCGACGCCAAAGGAACATTCCCCCTGCCACGTTTGTTCCCGACCGTCTTGGCCTCTGCCGTGACCTTGCGCCAGCTCGAGTGCTCCGAGCGCACATTCGCGCACTTTGCGACGGTTCTCATCGCGCCACCAAGACCCGCTGCTCGCCAATCCCCAGGATCTGCACCTTGTCGGCGATTCCGCGCCGTCGCGCTTCGTCTGCGAGCATCGTCCGCGCCTCGCCGGGCGAGTCGAAGCCGTTCACGAGCGTGTCGAAATGCATCGGGATCATCACCTTCGCCCGCAGGTCGGCGAACGCATCGAGGGCCTCCTTTGGATCGACGTGCGTGCGCTTCATGAATTCACGCGGATGGATGGGGCTGATCGGCAAGAGGGCAACGTCGATGCTCGGAAATCGCTCCGCCGTCTTTCGAAAGGCGTCGCCGTCGTAGGCGGTGTCGCCGCTGAAGTAGACGGTGAGCCCGTGGTATTCGATGACCCATCCCGAGAAGCTGTTCATCCACTCGATGTCGATGCCGTAGCGCCACCCGACGTGGCTCACCGGCACGCTCGTGATCTTGAGGCCATCCTTCTCCCAGCTCTTCCACGTCGCGAGCTCGCGCGTGTCGAACGCGAAGTTGGGGACGTAAACGAGACCTCCCTTGGGAACGAACAGGCGCGGCGTCTTCTTCTCGATGAGCTCGAGCGATCCCATCGACAGGTGATCGAAATGCATGTGCGAGATCACGACAGCGTCGAGGAGCGGAATGTTCTCTGGATCGATCCCGACGGGCGAGTGACGACGCGAGAGCTGGCCGGCGGTCTGCACCAGAAGCGGATCGGTCAGGATGAGCTTGTCGTCGATTTGCACGAGGAGCGTCGCGTGACCGACGAAGAGCACGGCGAGGCGCGCGTCGCTGCGCACCGGCTGCGTGATCCGCACGGGCGCGACGATCGCCATCTCCCCGGCAGGTCCGCGCGCGAACGTGCATGCGGCGACGGCGAGTGAGAGGACGACGACGAGAGCGTGCGCGCGAGTCATCAGAACACCCGAACGCGAAAGGTGGCGATCCATCGCATCGGCGCGATCGACGGCGACCACGTGACTTGCGCGCCGACGGTTCCATAGAGGACGTACGCGCCGGCTTCGAGCGCGGCGCCGTTGCGATCGCCGAGCGTGAAGTGCGACGCGCCCGCGGACACGGAGAGGTAGTCGCCGCGCTCGACGATCGGAAAATACGAACGAACGCCGGTGCGCCAGACGAGGCCGTCCGTGAAACGCGATCCGTAGAAGAGGTACTCGGGCGAGAAGAAGAGCTCGATCGATCCGCTCTGTCGCGTCAGCGGCTCGGCGACGAGGAAGCGCCACGGCGAGAGCTTGCGGTTGATCCCCCAGGAATAAAGGACGGGCGTGATTTGCCAACGCGCACCGAAGCGCGACATCGAATCGCCGTACGCGATCTCCGGGCTCGGCACGAGCTGCGTCGCGAGCCACAAGAGCGTCGGACGCACGTCCGGCTCGGTGACCGCTTCGTCCTCGTTCGCTGCGCGTGCGCTCGACGTCGCGAACGTCGCGGCGAGGCCAAGCGATGCCGCGATCACGGCAGACGAACGAAGGCGCAGCATCGCAAAGCCGTTCCGATGTCGGCCCCTACTTCTGCGTTTCGCAGCCCGCGGTCGGATGCTTCGCGGCCCACGCGCCGAAGTCCTTCCACAGCGCGTAGACGATGCGATCGGCCATGTAAAAGCCGCCTTTTTCGGTGAAGTGCACGAGGTCCTCGCCGCACATCATCTTGCCGCGGAAGGTGATGATCGACGCCTCGCCCCCCATCGCTCCGCGAAAGTCCCAGAACGCCGCGTGCGCGCCGGTCGAGAACTCGCGCTTCTCGGAGCCGACGCGCTTGATGCTCCACGTCGACTGCGACGAGTGGATGTTCTCGACGCGATCCGGCGGCGACATGAAGAGCACCGACACGCCCGGCGTCGCCTCGCGATGGAGCGCGATGAGCCGCTCGATGTACTCCTTGTGCTTCACCGGACCGAACCACTCGTTGGTGCCGGTGAAGTAGACGACGAGATCGTATTTGCGGTGGGCGAGCGTCGCGACGAGGATCTTCGGATCGTTGCGCGTCGCCATCTGCTGCACGGTGAGCGACACCGCGCCGAACGCGTCGATGACGACGCTCGGCTTCGCGCGTTCCATCGCGACGCCGAAGAAGCGGACGGGCTTTCCGGTCGGGACGCTGAAGACCGCTTTGTGCGGACCGTCGGGGACTTCGATCCGTTCGAACGCGGCGACGGGCTCGGTCGCGTTCGTGTCGACGGTCGCCTTCACTTCGCCGTCGATCTTCACTTCGAACGAACCGAACCCGGGCCGCTTCAAGTAGAAGACGTCGAAGCTCTGGACGGTGCGTCCGATCGGCGACTTGTCGTCGGCGGTCGAGACCCAGGTCGTCGCGCCCGCGTATCGGTTTTGTCCCGCGACGAGCGCGAGGCCGTGCATCGCGTCGGGCGCGGCGTAGCTCGACACCGAGTAACCGATCCACGCGTCCGAGCGGTTGCCGTGGAGGACGTCCATGTGGTGGTACGAGTTCCACGGCTTCGCGAGCGCGACGAAGCCGTGGCCGCCGTCGCCGAATTTCTTTTGGAACGTGCGACGCATCCCGCCGGTGATGAAGTCGGTGACGAGGTTCGAGTCGCCGTAGACCGCGATGCGCACGTGGTCGGTCGCCTTGCCGCGCACGAGCTCGGCGAGGCGCGAGTAGAACCGCGCCATGCCGTCGCCGCTCGGATCGAGCACCTCCGGAACCGGAGGCGTCGCGTCGACCGTGACGAGCTCGCCGAGATCTTTGAGCGCGTCGCACGTCGCCTTCGGCGGAACCGGAGGCGTGACGTCGGGCGGATCGGCGGACGTCGACGGAGTGGCGGCGACCTGCGCGCTGAGACGCGGCGACGGCGACACGGGAGGACCGGGCGCACGGCGAGGCTCGCCACCGCAAGCGAAGGCGAGCGCGACGAGGGGAGGGGTGAGCGCGAAGAGCCGGAGAAAACGCACGGAGCGCGATCGTAGCGCGCGAACGCGGTCCGCTCCCAATTCGCGGTTAGACTCGCGCGATGACGACGGGTCCCGCGGCCGATCCCCCGAAGAGCATCCGGTACCGGCCGAGCCCGAGCTTCGGCAACGTGACCGCGCGTGGCCAGGCGCGCGAGCTCGGCGGCGACATGTACTTCGCGTTCTTGACCTGGCCGCTCTGGCGTTTCTGTCTGGTCGTCGCGGCGGCGGTGCTGGTCGTGAACGCGATCTTCGCCGGGCTCTACATGATCGAGCCGGGCGGGATCTCGAACGCGCGCGACGGATCGTTCGAGGACGCGTTCTTCTTCAGCGTGCAGACGCTCGCGACGATCGGCTACGGCACGATGGCCCCGCAGACGCGCTACGCGCACATCATCGTCACGATCGAATCGATCCTCGGCGTGCTCGCTGTCGGCAGCCTCGCGGGCATCGCGTTCGCGCGTCTGTCGCGGCCGAAGTCGCGCGTCCTCTTTTCGGACAAGATGGTCGTCCGCCCGCGCAATGCCGTCCCGCATCTTCAGCTTCGCATCGCGAACTGGCGCACGAACCTGATCATCGAAGCCAACGTGCGCGTCTTCCTGCTTCGTGCGGAGCGAACGACCGAAGGGGAGATGTCACGCTTGCCGCGCGATCTCGTGCTCGTGCGTTCGTCGACTCCGGTCTTCTTCCTGACGTGGACGGTGATGCACGTGATCGACGAGGCGAGCCCTTTCTTCGGACCCGACGCGATCGAGAAGCTTCGCGCGGAGGGCGTTCAGATTTACGTGTCGCTCACCGGGTACGATCAGACCCTCGGACAGAACGTGCACGCGTACTGGGAGTATTCGCTCGACGACATCGTGCAGAACGCACGCTTCGCGGACGTGCTCGGCTTCAGCGAAGGGCGCGCGCGCGAGCTCGACTTCAGCAAGTTCCACGACGTCGTGCCGCTCGACTGAGCGTCGTCAGCGCTGAACGCCGACGCGGTAGAGGACGCCGCCCGAATCGCTCGCGATGTAGAGCGCGCCGTCGATTGGCGAGATCGCGACGCCGGACGGACGCGGTGATTCGCCGAGACCGCTCCCGTTCCAGCTCCACGCGCCGTCCTTCGCGCCGTTCGCGTCGCCGCCGCCGAAGATCGTCTCGTACGGGAACGTCGTCGCGGCCGCGGTCGACGTCGGCATCGGCGGGTTGCCGTTCGCGTCGAACGGCATCCACACGACTTTGTATCCGGTGTTCGGCGAGCGATCCCACGAGCCGTGGAGCGCGATGAACGCGCCGCCGCGCAAGCTCTCCGGAAGCGCGCCTTGTGGCGACGACGTGTCGAAGAACGCGATGTCGAGCGGCGCCGAGTGCGCTTGCACGAACGTCGCGGGGGGCGACGAATGCTGCGCGCACCAAGCGTCGTCTTGTCCGCCGAAGTTGGGATTCGCGAGCTGCGTTCCGGGTGCGACGACGTTGCCGCCGCGGACGACGCGCTGCGCTGTGAAGCAGAACGGGTAGCCGTACTGCCGTCCCATGCCGAGCTCGAGCACCTGCTCGCCCGGGTTGTCGTTGTGCACGTCTTGCCCGCCGTATTGGATGTCGTCGAGGCCGTTGACGACGCCGAACATGCGACCCGCGGCGTTGCGCGTGAAGCCGACCATGTTGCGAAGCCCGGTCGTGACGACCTCACCCGCTCCCCACGCGAACGGTGTCCCGGGCGTGAACGCGGAGAGCGCAAAGCGACGGAGGAGCGATCGCCCCGTGTCGTAGGCGGGCGCCATCGGGTTGACCGCGTTACCGGCCGAGCCCGAGTGCACATAGAGGTAGCCGTCGAAGACGTGTGTAGTGTGCAAGGGATGTCCGCCGTCGGCCGGTTGCCCGACGACGACGTCCTCGCCGTTGCCGCCGCTCGTCATCCCCGGCGCGTACGGCCAGCGACGAACGCCGCTCGGCGATCCCGCGTAGAGGAAGGCGCCGTCGATGTGGGCGTTGCTCCCGTTGCCGCCGGTGCTCGCGTACGTCGTGATGTCCGCGGCGTCGAAGACGCCATTGGCGTCGGCGTCGTGGAAGAGGCGAATGGTGCCGTCGTTGATCACCGCGAAGAGATCGCCGTTCGGCGCGAACGCGAGCTGGCGCACGTGGCCGAGCTTCGACGCGACGACGCGCGCGCACATGCCGGTCGGGACGTAGTGCTGACCCGTGGGGAGCGCGGTGCCGCGACACGGATCGCCGATCGCGGGTGGAGGCGGAGGCGCGTCGGTGTGGACGCCACCGTCGTCGCCGATCGTCGCGTCGCCTTCGATGGGCGTCGTGCCCGGCGTACCTGTGTCGCTGCTGCACGCGAGGAAAGGGAGGAAGGGGACCGCGAAGCCAAGGACGAGCGCGAGTCGCATGAGCTCGGTATACGGCGCGAAGCGCGGACGAGCACGCGCGATGATTGGCGCGCGTCACGAACATGAGGCGCCCTTGCCTCTCGAAGACGCCGCGACGAGCGACGTTCCTCGAGATGCTGGCCATAGGCGTTCCAGCCCTTCGAGCGCCACTGGACGACGTGTGCAGCCGTGACCGTTCACTGCTCGCGCCCCGTCCGCTTCGCCCGCATCATCGCGCGCACGCGCGCGTTCGCTTCGCGGAAGAGCGCGGCCTTGGGCGCGCGGACGAGGCGGCTCAACGCCACCGTCGCCGCCATGGTCGTGTCGGCCGCCAAGGTGAAGGTCCGCACCGCGTCCGATTGCGCGCGACGCGCGAGACGGAGCGCGCTCTTCGCGGTGGCCTGCGCGCTCTTCACGTGCGCGAGCGCCGCGCGTATCGCCTTTGCGTCGAACCGCATCCCGGCGATGGTGCCGTGCTCCTCCGCGAGGCTCGCCATCAGTTCGATGACCGCGACCGGCGTGCGCCGCCCGCGCGACCGCAGCTTCTCCTGTTCCCTACGCGGAAGCGCGGGCGGGAAGCGATTGGCGATGGCGGAGATCCTCTCCGCGTCGGACCGGGGGGGAGCTTTGGGCGGGCGTGGGCGCGACTTCGCGATGCGCATGCGCGAGATGGTACCGCGTTGCGGTACGATGTCGATGCGAGGGACCGGGCTCCCTCTTCCTTCGACCGGACGTCCGGATCCTCGCGCGTGAGATCCGGATCATCACATCGAAAGGAGGGCCGCGCGGTCGACACCCGGAATCGTCGCATCGGAAAGAGGATGCCTCCGCGCGATTGCGCGCGCATTCATCCCGTACGCTGATTCAGCTCGATGACATTGCGATCCGGATCGCGCACGAACACCCCCATCGCGAACGTGCCGAACTTCACTGGGCCTTCGATCGCGGTGATCCCGGCCGCGATGAGCGCGGCTTTGGCCGCGACGACGTCGGCACACGACAGCGCGAAGTGCGTGATGCCCGAATGCTTCTCCGGACCATCCATCAGCACGTTCGGCGCGTTCGCGTCGCGCGCGTTGAGGACGAGGTTGATCTCGACGCCCGACGGATGCTCGAGGATCGCCACCGGCTCGGGACCGATCGGCCCCGCGGTCTTCACGAATCCGAGGAGCGCATAGAAGCGCGCGGAGCGATCGAGATCGTGCACGCGGATGCCGATGTGAGCGAGGCCGGTGATCGTGACGACGGACATGCGGACAGCGTCGCAGAGGCGCGCGTCGTGCTCAATGCGAATGCCATCGTCGTTGGAAATGTCGCGGCGTGCTGTTGATCACACTCCGAGACGTCGCAAACGATTTTCCCGGATCGATGCATCGTCGATAGTGTCGGCCGAAGCCAAGGAGGCTCTGCCATGACGACGCGCCGCTCGCGCCCTTCGCGCTCACGCAAATCGCAAACCCCCTCGCCCGAACCGCGTCGCGACGACGTCCTCGCCGAGACGACCGGTGTCGCGACGGTGTACCCGAGCGACGTCCCGGCGATGCCGCCGTCGATCACCGACGAGCTCGCGCTGCTCGACGCGGGGTGGGACTCGGTCTGACCCCCGAATCCGCCGCCGAGGTGGTATGCGGTGGCCATGCGATTCGCCGTTCGACCTCACGTCATCGCCTTCACGCTCGCTCTCTCCGCCGCCGCGTGCGCGACGCCGCCGCAGCCCGTCGTGCCGATCGCGACCACCGCGAACGTCGTCGCCGCCGCGGGCGGTCTCCCCGCCGCGATCCCGACCGCAGCCGGCGCGCACCCGCTCACCGTCGACGACATGCTCTCGTTCGATCGCGTCGGCGATCCGATCGCGTCGCCCGACGGCAAGCTCGTCGCGTTCACCGTGTCGACGCCCGATCTCGCCGCGAACAAATCGCGCTCCGACGTTTGGGTCGCGGCGGTCGACGGCGCGTTCGTGCGACGCCTCACGAGCGATCCCGCCGGCGATCACGGCGCGCGCTTCGCTCCCGACAGCAAGAGCATCTACTTCTTGTCGCGTCGCGGCGGCTCTTCGCAAGTGTGGCGCATCGCGGTCGACGGCGGCGAAGCGACGCAAGTGACGACGCTCCCCATCGACGTCGAAGGGATCCTTCCGTTTCCGGACGGCAAGCGCCTCCTCCTCGTGATGGGCGTCTACCCGGACGCCGCGAGCCTCGACGAGACGGCGAAGCGCGATCACGATCAAGAAAAAGGAAAGACGCACGTGCGCGCGTACGACGCGCTTCCGGTGCGGCACTGGGATGCGTGGGACGACGGCAAGCGGAGCCATCTCTTCGTGTGGAGCGGCGACGCGAAGGGGGATCCGATCGATCTCCTCAAGGGGCTCGCGTTCGACGCGCCGCCCGGTCCGTTCGGCGGCGTCGAAGAGATCGCGATCGCCCCGAGCGGCAACGAGATCGTCTTCACGTCGAAGATGGTCGCGCGCGAAGCGGCGTGGTCGACGAACTCGGACTTGTGGATCGCGCCCGCCGATGGATCCGCGAAGCCGAAATCGCTGACGAGCGCGAACCTCGCGGAAGACTCGCTGCCGACGTTCTCTCCGGACGGCAGCAAGCTCGCGTACCTCGCGATGGCGCGTCCGGGCTTCGAAGCGGACAAGCGCACGCTCGTCGTGATCGATTGGAAGACGAAGGTCGCGGCGAAGCTCACCGAGACGTGGGACCGCTCGCCCGATCACATCGCGTGGTCGAAGGACGGGCGCACGATCTTCGCGACCGCCGACAACCTCGGGCGCCACGCGCTCTTCGGCATCGCCGCGCAAGGCGGCAAGGTCGCGACGCTCGTCGACAGCGGCACGACATCGAACGTCACCGTCGCCGGCAATCGCCTCGTCTGGATGCACGACAGCCTCCGCTCGCCCGCCGAGCTCTTCGCGTCGGATCTCGAAGGGCGCGGCGCGCGCGCGATCACGCACATGAACGACGCGAAGGTCGCGAAGATCGCGTGGGGCGAAGCGGAGCAATTCACCTTCACTGGCGCGAAGGGCGACAAAGTCATGGCGTGGATCGTCATGCCGCCGAACGTCGCGGCGGGCGCGAAGGTCCCCGTCGCGTTCTTGGTGCACGGCGGACCGCAAGGATCGTTCGGCGATCACTTTCACTACCGATGGAACCCGCAAGCGTACGCGGGCCACGGATACGCCGCGATCATGGTCGACTTTCACGGATCGACCGGATACGGCCAAGCGTTCACCGACGCCATTCGCGGCGACTGGGGAGGGGCCCCGTACGAAGACTTGATGAAGGGGCTCGACGCCGCGCTCGCGCACGAGAAACGCCTCGACGGCAATCACATGGCCGCGCTCGGCGCATCGTACGGCGGCTACATGATCAACTGGATCAACGGAAAGACCGATCGCTTCAAGGCGCTCGTCTGCCACGACGGCAACCTCGACGAGACGATGGCGTACTACGAGACCGAAGAGCTTTGGTTCCCGGAGTGGGAGCACGGCGCGACGCCGTGGGACAACCCCGAGGGCTACGCGAAGCACACGCCGATGTCGTTCGTGAAGAACTGGAAGACGCCGACGCTCGTCATCCACGGCGGTCGCGATTTCCGCGTCGTCGAGACGCAAGGGCTCGCGACGTTCACCGCGCTTCAGCGACGCGGCGTGCCTTCACGCTTCCTGCATTTCCCCGACGAGAACCACTGGGTGCTCAAGCCGCTTCACTCGAAGCGCTGGCACGAAGAGGTCCTATCGTGGATCGACAAGTACACGCGCGGTTGAGATCCACGGCACGAGCTCGGGGAGATCTTCGACGGGCGTCCACCCTTCGAGCCCGGCGCGCCACACGCGCATCTCGTGCGTCACCTCGCCGCGATCGAGCGCGTCCCACAACTCGGCGTCGTCCATCGGTGCGAGCGTGTCTTCGTCGACTTCGACGCACCACGCTTTCGGATCGTCCACGAAGACCACTTCGAGCGTCTTGCCCATGGAGCCCCCCTCGATGAGTCGAGCGGTAGCGAAGTGCGACGCCGAGGGCCAAGAACGCGGCAGACGGAAAGTTGCCAGCCTTTGCGAATGTGCGCTCGATTGGGAACATGTACATCGCCAGTCTCTTGAAGCGCATTTGGCATTCGCTCCCGTGGCGTCGCACGCACGTGCGCACGCCGACCGCGCTCACGGTCGATTGGCGTGTACCGGGGAGTCGCACGCATCGCGTGTCGCCGATCTCCGACGTGTCGCCGGGCGGCGCGTTCCTCTTCACCGACGAGCCGAAGAGCGTCGACACGCCGCTCGTCCTCGAGGTCGCGACGCCCACCGGCTGGGTGCAGATGCACGCGCGCGTCGCGTGGGCGTCGGCGCACGGAATGGGCGTGAGGTTCTGCGAGCCGAAGGCGACGTAACGCGTTCACTTCGTCGCGCGGATCGCCTCGCGCACGTCGATGGCCAGGCCGCACCCATCGAGGCCCGCCGCGAACTCCGGGCGCATCGCGACCGAGATCCATTTCGGATCGACGGTCTTCCGCATGCGAACGAGGAGCTTCGACGACGCGACGTCGACGAGGCCGATGCGGACACCATGCGCGCGTTCGCCGTCGAGCTCGGTTGGTCCGTCGCCGAGCTCGTCCATCACGAAGAGGAGCAAGCCGGCTTTGGCGGCTTGCTTCGCTCGCTCGACGGGTGCGCGATCGAGCTCGCGGCGGAGCTTCGCGAGGTCGTTCATCTCTTGCGCGGCTTGCACACGCGCGGACCACGCGGGCGTGAGCACGGGCAATCCCGCCACCGCTTCGTAGAGTCGGCGCACGTTCTCTGTCGCGGCCTCGACCGGCGCGCCGCCCGCGTACGCCGTGCGCACCTTCGCGAGCAACGTCTTCTCGGTGCGCGATGCGGGGGGCTGCACGAGGCACAGGACGAACGGATCCTTCCTCGACGTCGATGCGGCGTCGATGATCCCCACGGTGCTCGTGAACGCGCCGATCGGTCCGCGGACATACACGATTGGCTGCGTGAGCATTGCGTCGAGCGCGCCGGGGGCGCGAAGCTCGTCGTCGATGATGTCGCCCTCGTGCTCGCCGGAGAAGCGCACCAGCCACGCCGCGGAGCGCGCGACGCACTCCTTGTCGTACGGCGTGAGCGACGCGCTCTTCACGCGCACCTCGTCGAGCAGCGCTTGCTTCGTCTGCTCGACGTCCTGCCGACTGCGACTGCGCGTGAGGAACAACCACG
>JBBQXV010000138.1:0-23456 GCA_038209335.1 Polyangiales bacterium
CTGCGCTGTAGAGCAGGTCGCGTGCCTGCGCTGAATGAGCCTATTTTTGCCGGGCTTCACGGCTCGAGCGACGCGAGTGTCGACGTTTCGTCGACAGTCGTCGAGGTGACGTCGCGCCGGGCTCAGTAGCGTTTCGTGGCGCGAATGCCGAGCGCGTCCATGCGGCTGATCAGCGTCGTCCGCGCGATACCGAGCTCGCGCGCGACTTGCGACACGACGCCGCCGCAGCGATGGAGCGCGTCGCGGATCGCCGCCTTCTCGCGTTCGTCGATGCGCGTGCGCTCCGCCTGCAACACGTCCCACTCGCTCTCCGGCGATGCGCTCGGCGCGGTCGCCGCAGGCTCGTCGTCGAAGCTCGCGCGATCGAGATCGCGCGCCTCGAGATGCTCGGGGGTGATCGTGTCGGACGCGGGATCGCGCGCCATCGCGCGTTGCTGCGCGCGACGAACGACGCTCTCGAGCTGGCGCACGTTGCCGCCCCAGGCGATCCCGCGCGACATCAGCAATCGTCGCATCGGAACCGAGAGCTTCCATACGCGCGACGCGTCCGCGCGACGCAGCGCCGCCTCCGCGAGCGCCGGGATGTCTTCGCGCCGATCGCGCAGCGCGGGGATCTCGAGGACGACGCCCGCGAGCCGATGGTAGAGGTCCTGCCGAAAGCGCCCGTCGCGCATCGCGGTTTGCAGATCGCCGTTCGTCGCGCAGATGATCCTGACCTCGGCGCGCTTCGGCTCGGGCTTCTCGTGGCCGAGCGGGCGATACGTTCCGAACTGCGTGAAGTCGAGGAGCAAGCGCTGCGCGTGCGGCGGGAGGTTCAAGACCTCGTCGAGGATCAAGGTTCCGCCGGACGCGAACTCGACCAAGCCGACCCGCTTCGACGTCGCGCCCGAGTACGCGCCCTTCTCGTGACCGAAGAGCTCCGAGGTGATCGTGTTGAGATCGTCGCTCGATCCGAGCACCGCGCGGACGATCGGACGGCGCTCGCTCGCCTCGGCGATGGCGTGCGCGAGGAGCGTCTTGCCCGTGCCGGACTCGCCGAGCACGAGGATCGACGAGTCTCCGTGAAGGGACGACGCGACCTCGCGCGCCACCGCCGCCATGCTCGGCGTCGCGAGGATCTCCGCGAGCGGCGTCGCGCGTCGCGACTCGACGCAGAACGTCTTTGCGCCGCGAAGCTGATCGAGCGTCACCGCGCCGCGCGCGTGCTGCTCGAGCACCGCGCCGATGAGCGTCGCCGCCGACATGAAGAACTCGATCTGCTTCTCTTCGACGAACTTCCGACGATCACGAAAGTCGACGTAGAGGACGCCGCGCGGCGGTTGATCGGGCGCGCCTTGGAGCGGAGCGGCGAGCGACGCGACGATGTTGAGCGCGAGGACGCTCGCGCTCGGTGCGAGCGACGCCGAAGGATCCCACACCTTGCATCGCTTCGACGCGAGGACCTCTTGGACGATCGTCTTGCTTATCTCCTCGCGCTCTTCGGGCGCGAGCGTCTTCTTGTGCGCGCGCGCGTTGACGACGCGCGACGTGCCGTCCGAGAAGGGGAGGAGAATGAGCCCGCGATCGGCGCCGAGGAGATCGACGAGGATGTCGAGGCTGTCGTCGATCGCCGACTCGCCTTCGAGCGCGCCGAAGAGGCGCTCGACGAGCTTCTGCATGTAGCGCCACATCATGGCGTGATCGACGGAGGCGTGGCTCGCGAGGCTCTGGGACATCGGGAACGCGAGGATACAGCGGCGCGCGCTCGGGTGTGGGCCTCGACGAGGTGCGCTATCTTCCATGGACCGTGCCGGAGCCGCTCGACATGGCCGAGACGCCGCTTGAAGCGGGGATCGTCGTCGCCCGCCGATATCGCTTGGAGCGTCCGCTCGGCGAAGGGGGCATGGGCGTCGTCTGGTCGGCGATCCACACCGTCTCCGGCAAGCAGGTCGCGCTGAAGCTCCTGAGGACGAGCGATGCGACGCGACCCGATGCGCGTCGCCGTCTGCTCCGTGAAGCGCGCGCGCTCTCCGCGGTGAAGCATCCGAACGTCGTGTCGATCCACGACGTCATCGACAACGACGACGGCGCGTGGATCATCGTGATGGATCTGCTCGAAGGCGAGACGCTCGCCGATCTATTGAAGCGCGAGCGTGTCGTGCCGATGGCGGAGCTGGCGCGCATCATGGTGCCGGTGATCTCGGCGGTGAGCGCCGCGCACGAAGCGGGGATCGTGCATCGCGATCTCAAACCGGAGAATGTCTTCCTCGCGAAAGAAGCGGGGTCGGACGCGAGCGTGCCGAAGGTCCTCGATTTCGGGATCGCGAAGCACATCGTGGAGGAGACGCATCCGGCGAAGAGCGGACCGCTCACGGCGTCGGGCACGCTGCTCGGCACCGCTTACTACATGTCGCCGGAGCAAGTGTTCGGAGAGGGCGACGTCGATCACCGCGCGGACGTGTGGGCGATCGGCGTGATGATTTACGAGTGCCTCGCGGGCGCGCGACCGACGGAGGCGTCGAACGCAGGGCAGGTGCTCAAGCGGATCACGCAGGGGACGATGACGCCACTCGTCCAGATCGTTCCCGACGTGCCGGCGGACATCGGTGCGATGGTGACGAAGATGCTCGACCGCGATCGCGACGTGCGACCGGCGCTCGGTGAAATCCGCGACGCGCTCGCGCGGTACGGCGCCGTGCCGGCGAGCGTGACGAATGCGAATGCACCCGCTTCGCCTTCGGCGCCCGCCGGCGTGTCGCGCGCGTGGGTTGCCGCGGGCGCGGTGGTGGTCGCGGCGATCGTTGGTTACGCGATCCTCTCGCGCCCCGCGACGTCGACGAGCGCCGCGCCCCCGCTTCCGGTGACCGTGACCAAGACAGAAGCGCCGTCGCCGTCGCAGGCCGGCTCGATCACGACGGCAACGACGATCGCGCCGCGAGCGTCGAGCGCGGCGGCACCGACGAGCGATGCGGGCGCGATCGTGACGTCGACGCCCGGCGCGCGCGCGCCGACGGCTCCCTCGACGACGCCATCGACCGGACCGAAGAAGCCGCCACCCGGCGTGCTCGACGATCAGCACTGACGATGACGCGCGCGTGTCAGAACAGGCCGGAGAGCCAGAGCGAGCCGCCACCCGGTGCCGCGCGGGCGTCGACGCGCAGCCTGCGGGCGGTCGTGTCGCGCGCGTCGGCCCTGTCGGTGAGGACGAGGTACGTGCCGAGGCCGATCCCGACGAGCCCGAGCGCGATCGTGATCGTCGCGACGTCCGCCGCGGTCTTCGCCTCTTGGTTCGCGCTGTAACCCGCGCCGTCGCACGTCGTCGCGGTGGGGCACGTGCGATCGCTGTCGCTCTTCTTCGAGAGCGCGCGCAGGCCGAAGTACGTGCCGACGCCGAGGCTGAAGACACCGAGCGCGCCGACGCCGTACCCGAGCGTCGCGCGCGCGTGCGTGGGCGGCGGCGGCGCGACGGGCGGCGCGGCGGTCGTCGCGACGGTGGGCGCCGTGACGATCGGAGGCGGAGGCTCGGGCGGAGGCGGTCGCGGAGCGGTCTCCGGCGCTACGTCGAGCAGCGGCACCGTCAACGATTGCTTGTCGGCGTTGGCGCCAATCGTCACCTTCGCCGTCCAGCTCTGTCGGCCCTTCGCGGATGCTGCGATCGCGTGCTCGCCGGGGTCGACCGCGATCGCCGTGTTCCACGCCGCGCGAGGTATCGCCGATCCGTCGCGCGCGATCACGAGCTCGGGAAACGCGCTCGCCTCCGGCACGACGATCGTGAGCCGAGAGAGCTTCGGCGCGAGCGCCGTCATCTGCGCGTTCGCGAAGTCGACGCGGTCCTTGCGGTTGTCGCGCCGCGCGAGCGCGATCGCCTCGTCGTACTCGCTCATCGCCGTCGCGGTCTTCCCCTCCTGCTCGTGGCAGTACGCGAGGTTCAAGATCGTCCCCGACACCGGATCGAGCTGCCGGCTCGCCTCGAGCTTTCGGCAACCGTCCGCGAAGCGCCCGGAGTCCATCATCGCCTTGCCTTCGCGGAACAACGCCGCGGCGTTCACGCGATCCTCCGGCGACTGCGCGCGCGCGTCTGCGGCGCACGCGACGACGGCGATCACGGCGACGACTGCGTTTCCCCGGCGCATCGTCCGCTAGGACAACGCACCGCGGGGTCGCGCGCAAGGCTCCCGTAGCGACGGATCGCGTGGAGGGGATAGTCTCGCGTGGATGCGTCGTCTTGCGCACGGCTCGCTGCTCTGGCTCGCGATCGGCGTCGGCGTCGTCGCGTGCCGACAGATCGCCGGCATCGAGGACCGATCGATCGGTGGTGACGACGCGGGCACGGACTTCGACGCGAGCGTCGACGTTAACGTCGACGCGAACGCGGGCGCGTGCGGCATCGCGTTCGGCGCGCCGGCGTGCCAGGTGTGCGCCGATCAGCAATGCTGCGACAAGGTGGCGGCGTGCGTCGCGAGCCCCTCGTGCAATGCGTACGAGAGATGCCTCGCGGCGTGCGCGGGTGTCGCCACCTGCCGATCGCAGTGCGCGATCGACAACCCCGTTGCGACGATCGAGTCGGTGCCGAGGCTCGATCAATGCCTCGCGGCGCACTGCCGGAACGAGTGCGGTCTCGAATGCGGCGGGCTCGTCTGGAATTACGTCCCGGAAGCGACCAATTGCGCGCCGTGCGTCCACGCCGCGGCATGCGGCAACGAGACAGCGTGTGCGATGAGCGTGAGCTGCCAAGCCTACGTACGCTGCCGGCTCGCGTGCCGGACCGATGACTGCCTCATCGCGTGCGGGAGCACGTATCGCTCGAACGTGAACGACTTCTACATGCAAGCGAACTCGTCGTGCCGGACGGACTGCCGGTTGGGCGGGAGCTGGTGGTGCGTCGGACGCGTGACCTGGCCGTTGCGCAAGGCCCCCGACATCGGAGTGTCGGTCACGATCACCTCCCCGAGCGATCCGGCGTCGGTCCTCGATGGTCTGAACGTCAAGATGTGCGTGCCGAGCGATTCGGACTGCACCGTGCCGATCGACCGCGGAGTGACCGATCCGTCGGGCATGGTGCTGCTCGTCAATCGATCGCAGGCGCCGAACGGTTTTCTCGAGATCTCGTCCCCGTCGATGGCCATCGTTCCGTTGCTTCACTACTGGTCGTTTCCTTTCAGCGAGCAGAACGCCGGATTTTACCTCCCCGTGTTCGTGTTCGCACCGACGAGCATCGACACCGTGATGCGGTCGCTCGGCATTCAAAACGATCCGACGCGCGGGCATCTGCTCATTCATGCGTACGATTGCGATTTTCGTGGCGCGTTCGACGTCGTCTTCGATTTCGCGCCGGGCCGCGACGCATCGAGCCAGAGCTACTACACGGACCTCGCCAACTTCAGCACCACGGCGACGGCGACGGGCCAAAGTGGATACGGCGGGTTCGTCAACGTTCCGCCGGGGAAGGTCACTGTCACGGCGACGCCGAAATCGCTCGGAAGACCGTCGACGAGCGTGAGCGTCTTCGTTCGCGCGGGCGCGTTCACTTTCGTCGAGGCGCTGCCCACTCCGTAGTCGTGACTTCGTATCGCGTTCCACGGAGGCAGATCGCGTCAATCGTGACATGAGATCACGCTCATCACGTTTCGATCGTGTTCCACGTGACATCACGTCACTCACACCTCCTTCGCCGCTCGTTGAACGTGATGTCACGTCACGCCGCGCGCATTCGGAGTGCCTTTCTCGACGCATGTAGTCGAAAAAACGCGATCCTGTGTCACGCGAACGCTTCGCCGTCGTCCTGAACGCAATCCAGAGTCGCGTCGGCATGAAGTGGAACAATCTCGCACGGCAAATGGGCGTCGTGCCTCGTGCCTTCGGCTCATGTGGTCGTGACGCGACACCGTGAATGCGTGTCCACGCGTTGGTCGATCCGCGGCCGATGGCCTGTCCTCCGCACGGCACGCGCCGTGCTCTTCATTCGCCAATGGCTCGCTTCGCTTTGCTCTCCGTCATCGCGGTCGGGCTCCTCCCTACCGTCGCGTACGCCGACGTCGAGTCGACGTGTGTCGTGCACATCGACTCGCCGGTCCCGGTCGTCCTCGAGCGCCGCGCTGCACGCGACACCCCTTGGCAGACCGTCTGCGCGTCGCCGTGCGATGAGGCATTGCCGCGCGACGGCGACTACCGAGTCGCGGGAACGGCGAGCCCCTCTGCTCCCTTTCATCTCGTCACGCCAGGCGAGCGCGTCGTCTTACGCGTCGATCCCGATGGTGGCGATCGACGCACGGTCGGGACCATCTTCGTCGCCTTCGGCGGCATCGCGCTCGGCGGTGGTTTCGTCGCGCTCCTCGTCGCTGCGACGAAGGACGCGAGCTCCGGTTGGGTGGTGGGCTCGTCGGCGCGAACGCACTCGTCGAGCACGACGGAGACGACGCTCGCCGTGGTGTTCGTCGTGACGGGCGTCGTGTCGCTCGTCGGTGGACTCGGCCTTCGCGCAAATGCCGCGACGACGGTGGAAGCGTCGCCCGCGCCGCCGCCGTCCGATCGATGGCGACGCAGCCCGGATCTACCCGGCGCAGGGTGGAGCGCGCCGAAGCCGAGAGTCGAATCGCCGCTCTTCGTGGTGCGCTTCTGACCCGCTCGTTCTATTTGCGCGGCGCGCGTCGAAGTCGCGTCACCACCGGGAGGTGATCGCTGAACCCCGCGCGCTCGAGCTTCTGCTCGCGCGGACGTACGCCGCGCTCGAAGAACGGCCGAGGCGTTCCGTCGTCCGCGAGCATGAAGTCTTCGCGAACCACTGCCGTCGATCCCGACACCCACGTCAGCCCATCGTCATCGAGCAGCCCGCGCGAGACGAAGACGTGATCGAGCGCGTTCCACGCCCCCTCGGGTCCTTTGTACGGCCACGGGCGTGTGAAGTGCGTGCGCGGATCCGCGGCCGCGGCGTGAAACAGCGTCGCGCCGGGCGCTCCATCGCGGACTGCGGCGTCGTCTGCGGACACGCCGAGCCCCGCGCGGCCGAGGGCCTCGTCGTCGAGGCCGGCGTTGAAGTCGCCGAGGACGACGATCTCCGCGTCGGGCTCCGCGAGGATGCGCTCCTCGAGGAGCCTGCGAAGCATGCGCGCGACCCCCAAGCGCGGCCCCGGCGCGCGACCGGCGGGCCAGTGGTTGACGAAGATCGTGAGCGCGACGCCGTCGACGTCGAGCGTCGCCTCGAGCACGCCACGCGGTCGCTTCGCCGGCTCCATGCCCGCGCGTGTGGCGGAGTGAACGCACGCGGGCGCGCGCAGCGGGTACCTGGAGAGGAGGACGTTGTCGAGGCCGTGGAGATCGTCCGTCTCGAGGTGCACGAGCGTCACGTAGCCGAGACCATCGAGCGCGTCGCGCAGCAGGCGCTCCGCGACGGGGAAGTTCTCGACCTCGTTGAGCGCGAGGATGTCCGGGCCGCGGCCTCCGTCGATCGTTCGGATCACGCGGCCGAGGTTCGCGAGCTTGACCTTCAGCTTCTCTTCCGTCCAAGCGTAGAACCCGTGCGGCAGGTACTCGTGGTCCTGCTTCTCCGGATCTTTTTCGCAATCGAACAACGCCTCGACGTTGTACGTCGCGAGGACGATCTCGTCGCCACCGCCGTCATGGCGCCGATCAGGCATCAGCTTCCCAACGTAGCGCGTGTACGCTCGCGCGATGTCCATGTTCATCGCTCGCACTGTGATCGCGATCGGGCTCGCGGTGGTGGCGTGCAAACCGACCGACAAAGTCGCAGGCGACGACGGCGCGTCGAAAGAGTCACCGACGCCGCCTTCGAGCGGAAGCGCATCGGTCGCGGTCGCCGTCGTGAAGGCGTCCGCACACGCGACGTCCGGAAAGATCGCGATGGAGAAGCTCGATGGCTTCCGGACGTACGCCACCGCGCGCGCCCGTGCTTGCTACACCGCGGGACTTCGCGAGGACCCGACGCAGAAAGGGCGCCTCGTCTACACGGTGAACATCGCGGCGTCGGGCGCCGTCGAGAGCGCCGAAGCGACGACGAACAACGGAATG
Source organism: Polyangiales bacterium (assembly GCA_038209335.1). GTDB lineage: Bacteria > Myxococcota_A > Polyangia > Polyangiales > Polyangiaceae > JBBQXV01. The sequence goes on from JBBQXV010000138.1 coordinate 8,005, forward strand.
TCCACGACCGTCGCCGCGTGCATCGCGTCCGGGATTCGCATTCTGCAGATCGACGTGGGCGGCGCGGCGGCGTCGCTGGCGATCACGTTCGATCTGACTCCCGAGGGTTGATCGATGGAGACGCCGATCGCCGCGCGCGCCGATCTCCATCGTCACCTCGACGGCTCGCTTCGTTCGTCGACGCTCGCGGAGCTGGCCGCGCGCGCCGGACGCGATGTGCCTGCGGATCTCGTCTTCTCGCCGGGGATGGGCCTCGCCGCGGCGCTCGCGCGCTTCGAGCTGACGCTGTCGTTGATGCGCACACCGGACGTCGTGAAGCGGATCGCCGCGGAGACGTGCGAGGACGCGGCGAGCGACGGCGTCGTCGATCTCGAGATCCGATTCGCGCCGCAGCTCCACACCGGCGCGCCGGTCGAGGCGATCGTCGAAGCGGCGATCGACGGATGCGACGGACGCGCAGGGATCGTCTTGTGCGGACTCTACGGCGAGCCGCCGAGCGTCCTCGCGAAGCTCGTCGAGGTCGCGGTCACGCGCCGTGGCGTCGTCGGGATCGATCTCGCGGGCGGCCCGACCGCGAGCGACTCGTGGTCACTCGCCGACTACGCGCCTGCGTACCGACACGCCGCCGACGTCGGCATCGGTCGCACGGTCCACGCCGGCGAAGGGCGCCCCGCGCGCGAGATCCTCGACGCGATCGAGCTCCTTCGCGCCGACCGCATCGGGCACGGCACGACGCTCCTCGACGATTCGCACGCCACCGACGTCGTGCTCCGTCGCGAGATCACGATCGAAGCGTGCCCGACCAGCAACGTACAGACAGGCGTCGTCGCCAGCCACGCCGACCATCCGCTCCCGAAGTGGCTCGCGATGGGGATCCGCGCGTGCGTCTGTCCGGACAACACGCTCTTCTCAGACGTCACGTCGAGCGAAGAGCATCGCCGCGCACGCACGATGCCCGGCATGAGCGACGCGCTCATCGAAAAAGCGATCGCGTTCGGACGGGCGGCGAAGTTCGCGCGACGCTGAGTCGTCTGGCGACCGCAGTGCAGCGCGGCGAGTAGCGGAGCGCATCGAAAGAATTTTGCGCTGCGAGGTGGAGCCATCGCTGCACCATCCCACCGGACAAATCGCGATCCGATCGAACGCAGCAGAGGCTTTATTTGTCGACGATTTCCACGTGTGCGACAACGGCATACCTGTTGCTCATGGCCGCGGCACCATGAACCTCCGCATCTCTTCGCTCTCCGTTCTCTTCACCGCCGCGTCCGTCGGCGCGCTCTTCGTCGCCGGCTGCTCCGACGCGTCGCTCGACACGAGCGGCGACTCGGTCGCGGGCGGCGCCATCACGAGCGTCGACGGACAACCGCTCGAATTTCGATTCCGCTCCGAGGTCGTCGCGAACGCCGACACGCCGGTGAAGAACGCCGTCATCGCGCAGCTCGAATACCTGCAAGGGATCCTCACGACCGGCTCGCGCGCGAACGCGCAGTTTCGTTTCGTCGATCTCATCGACTCGAGCGCCGCCGACGCGGACGTTAGCAAGAAGCGGTTTACGTATACGGCCAGCGTCGCCGTCATCTATCCCGCCGGCACGACGGTGCCGAGCTCGTACGATCTCGCGCTCCCGCTCGACGTCACGAGCCTCGATGCGTTCAACGAGAAGTACGACGGCAAGTGCGGAAAGAACGAGTACGGCCGCGACGTCTTTTGGCACGACTTCAATCCGACGGCGTCGGGCTGCGCGCTCGTCGCGAGCGACGTCGTGCGCACGAGCGCCGTCGTCCGCAAGCACCCGCTCGCGACGACGGACAAGTACCCCGAGTACGATCAGGTGTGGGCCGACGGCTCGCTCGACGTCGTCGCCGTCTACGGCGCCATCGCGACCTCCGACGACACCGACACCGGCGCGACCGATCGCGAGTCGTTCCTGAAGAAGGCCGAGCACGCGCTCGCGAACGCGGCGCGCAAAGACGAAGAGCCGCGAAACGGAATCCTGAAAGAGTCGACCGTCACCGGCGAAATCGCCATCGGCGGCGAGACGCGCAAAGTGAAGCTCACGGCGTTCTTCGTCCAAGAGGTGAAGTCCGGCAGCGACGAGTTCTTCGCGCGCTACTCTGCGGCGAGCGCGGGCGCCGACGTCGTCGTCTACAGCGGGCACTCGGGGCTGGGGAAGAACATCGCCGCGCTCACCAACGCGACGCGCGCGACGAAGGGCAAGTACCAGATCGTCTTCTTGAACGGGTGCCAGACGTTCGGGTACCTCGGGCCGAAGATGCACGAGGATCGCATCGCGCTGAACGGCGCCGACGTCGATCCGCACGGGACGAAGTTCCTCGACGTCATCGTGACGGTGCTGCCGGCGTACGCCGAGACCGTCCCCACCGAGCAGATCTTGTTCGACGCGATGATCGAGCGGAAGAAGAGCTACACGAAGCTCCTCGAGCTCTTCAGCCGCCAGCAGTGGAACAAGCACCTCACGTCGGCGTTCGGCGAGGACGACAACACGTTCGTGCCGTGAGGCTCAACGTCTGCGCGCTGCGACGTCGACGATGACCGGTCGACCGATGTGCTTCTCGAGCTTGCGGCACGATTGGATCGCGGAGGAGGTCGCGTGCCAGTCGGTCGCGTGCTCGAGCTCCCAGCCGGTCGCTTCGAGCGCTCGACGGTACTCGTCCTTCGAATGCGAGAAGCTGGGGAGCGTGCGCTCGTTGCCGCCTGCGACGAAGTGCGCGCGCGTTCCGGCGTCTCGGAGCTCGGCGTGGAGCTCGAGCGCCCGTAGTCGCGCGCCACGCGTGGTCACCTTTTGCGCCGCGGCGAGCGCGCCGTGGAGATCCTCGACGTGCTCGAGGACGAGGCAGAAGAAGACGAGATCGAAATCGCGGACGCCGTCGATCGTCTCGGAGCGAAAGTCGGCGCGCGAGAAGCGCACGCGCGCGTCGCCCGGGAAGCGATCGCGTGCGACGGCGAGCATTTGCTCGGAGCCGTCGATGCCGACGTACTCGCGCGCGCCGCCGTCGAGAAATCGCTTGGCGTTGCGTCCGGTTCCGCAGCCGAATTCGACGACGCGCAGCCCGGCGACCGATTCGCCGGCGGACGCGAGCGCGCGTTCGGCCATCGCGATGAGCGGATTGTCGAAGGTGTCGTAGTCGGGGGCCCACGCGTCGTAGCCGCCGAAGGTGTCGACGTGCGACACGGCGTCGGGCGACGGCGCGGACATCGGCTCCCAGTCCCAGGCCGCGAGCGGCCGCGCGAAGTGGGAGCGCGCGAGATCGTGGAAGCCCGAGCGGCGGTAGAGGTTGGCCGCGCGATCGTGACCGCGCATCACCTCGAGCTCGACGGAGACGCAGCCGCGGGCCTCGGCGCGTGCGGCGACCTCGGCGACGAGACGGCCGCCGATGCCGGCGCTTCGCGCGTCGGGGACGACGTAGAGCTCTTCGAGCCACGCGACCTCGCCCGCGTGCTCGAGCGGGCGCGCGAACGAGACGTACGCGACGCCGACGAGCGACTCGCCGCCGTCTGCGACGAGAAACAATCCGTGATCGGGGTGCGCCGACATCGCTGCGACCGTAGCCACGACGTGCGGCTCGGAGACCGGGATCGCGTGCTCGCGGAGCTGCGCGACGAGGAGAGGGACGACGCGGGGTGCGTCGGCGAGGGAGGCGGAGCGAATGACGGGATTAGCGTGCCGTGCCATGGGCCAAGTACGGTACGCCCACTCCTTCCTGACGCCACCACGGCGTCACGCGCTCGATGCGCGAAGGCTCGACGACTTCGCCGAGACGCGGCATCACGAGATCGATCCTCTTCGCCGACGCGAGGGAGAGCAGCGTCTCCGCCGGCTCGTCCCAGGCGTGCATCGCGAGGTTGAACGTCCCCCAGTGAACCGGAAGAAGTCGCCCGCCACCGAGGAGTGCGAGTGCTTCGAGCGCGTTCGCCGGACCGAGATGAATGTCGCCCCACGCCGGATGAAACGCCCCGACCTCGAGCATCACGAGATCGAACGGCCCGAGGTGCGCTCGAATGTCGGCGTACTCGGACGTGAGCCCGGTGTCTCCGCTGAAGAAGAACGAGCGACGCGGTCCGCGCACGGCGAATGACGACCAGAGCGTGCGGTTCTTTCCACCGAGTCCGCGTCCCGAAAAATGTTGCGACGGCGCGGCGGTGATCCTCACTTCGCTGCGCGGGACGTCGAACGTCTCCCACCAATCGAGCTCGATGATGCGCTCGGCCCGCACGCCCCACGCCTCGAGGTGCGCGCCGACGCCGAGCGACGTCACGAACGGAACGTCGCGGCGCGCGAGCTCGACGATCGTCGGGTGGTCGAGGTGATCGTAGTGATCGTGCGAGATGATCACGGCGTCGAGCGGCGGGAGCTCGTCGATCGAAACCGGCACGGGCTGGAAGCGTTTGGGTCCCGCGAACGACACCGGCGAGATGCGCTCGCCCCACACCGGATCGGTCAGGACGCGCACGCCGTCGATCTCGACGAGGACCGTCGAGTGCCCGAGCCACGTCGCGCGGAGTCCGGTCTCGACGGGGCGCGCCCAGTCCGCGAGCGGACTCACCGACGGGAGCGGCGCGCTCGGCGAGCGGCGTTGCCCTCCGAAGAAGTATTCGCCCATCGCCGGGAGCGCGGATTTTCGTTCGACGCGCGGCCCTTGCGTGTGCGTGTTGCGAAACACGCCATCGGAGAAACGAGACGACGCCGTCATTCGCTCGAGCCGGAGCCCCGTGGCCTTTGCACCGAATGCGGACATGCCCCTTGGATGCTCGAAGCGGTCGTCGCGGTGCGGTACCCTCGTTCAGGTGACGTCCGACGACAACGTGCGCGCGCTCGAGGCGCTCCTCGCGCGGAAACGCCGCCTCGGTGGAGAGCTCCTCTCGTTCGACGGGTACGATCGGTGGGGCGCGCAGCACGACACGCCGGAGAATCGCGCGAAGGCGGAGGCGGACGCAGCGCGCGCGCGCACGGAGTACGACGCGATCGTGAAGCAGCTCGGGGAGCTCGTCGTGGGGCTTCGGACGCAGGACCCGCGCGCGATCGAGCGTTGGGCCGATCTGCACTGCGAGCTGCTTCGTGCGTTCGAGGCGACGTGCGCGGGCGCGGACGAGTCCTCGCATGCGTCGACCGGCGCGTTCGTCGCGAAGGAAGAGATCGAAGGGTGGACGGCGGTGAAGCGCGGCGAGAAGGCGTTCGTGGACGAGAACGTCTACTACGTCGCGATCGATCGCGAGCGCTACGTCGCTGCGTTCGGATTCGAGCCGTGACGATCGCCGAGCGTCGCGCTCACGCCGCGGACCAGCGCGTCGCGCTCACGCCCCGTCGGAAGACCGAGCGCGCGTTCGGCGTGGGCGTCGTCGGTCGGCGGTTCGATCCGTAGGCGATCGCGAGCATGGCGGCGCGCGCGGTCAACGGCCTCGCGTTCTTCGGCCGAGCAGATGGTCGCGAGCCACGCGTCGACGTCCCACGCGAGCGCCGCGTGACGACGCTCGTCCGCAGCGATGCCCGCGAACGTAGCGCGCACCGCAGGATCCTCCGCACGCGATCCTTGGAACGTCGCCACGACGGCGCCGAACGTCTCGAAGACGCAGCCTTCGACCGCGTTCTCGATCGCGACGGCGACGCGCGCTCGTACGGCGAGCTTCGCTCCGCGCGGCGCGCGAGGCGTGGCACCGAAGCGGCGCGCGAGGGAGCGCATCGATCGCGCGTGCCGGATCTCGTCGCGACGCGCGGTGCGTGCCCGCGCGACGAGAGCCTCCGGCGCGCCGTGTGCTGCGAGCTCGCGCGCGAGTCGATCGAACGCGGAGATCGACGCCGCTTCGAGCTCCGCCATCTCCGCGAGGCGCGCGCCGATCGCCGTCGCGCTCCGGACCTCGGCGGGCGCGAACCCCTCCGGGCGCCGTCCGCACATATGGCGCGGCGGCTCCTGCACCCACTGATTCCACGCGAGCGTCCCCGACACGCGGCTCCCGTCGTTGTTCAGGATCGCGATCTCCACCTTCGTGCGCTCACCCGGAAATTGTTGCGGCGACGCCGGCGGACACGGCGTCGTCATGCGCGGCTGCGGACAACACGTCGGCGCCACCATGATCGTCTCCATCGCGCGATTGCGCTCCCAGATGATCCGGCACTCGACCTTCGTCGGATCGATCCGTCGCGCTTGGAGATCGTCGCCCGCGGGCGGCGCGTACACACGCTGCGGCGGCGACGCGGTCTGCGTGCGCGGGCCATTCGGATCGCTCGCGGCCTTCGCTTGGTACTGCACGCAGATGGCGCGCGGATCGCCGGGCGACGGCGGCGTCGTCGTCACCGACGCGTCGGGCTCGCTCGTCGCGATCGGCGTCGCGGTCGCGCCGGCGTCGGGCGTCGCGAGATCGACGGTGGTCGCCGTCCCCGTAGCTCCCGACGGCGTCGCGGTCTCCGCCGGGCGACACGCACCCGCGAGAACGAGCCAGGCGATCTGCGCGAGCCGCGCTTCGAAGTCGTGGTTCATCCGAACAGTGTACGCGGTCAGCCGCGGTACGCGTCGCGTGGGCGGTACGGCTGCGAGAGAGGCGCCCGTCGCGGCTTCGGCGCGCGAGTCTTCGCAATCGGCTTGGGCGAATCGAGCAGCGTGCCGCAGGTGGCGCACCGACTCGGCAGGTAGAGCGTGTTGCTCCAGGGCGAGTAGTACGTGTGTTGGCACGCAGGACACGGAACCGCGTGGGCCCACCAAGGGACGCACGCGCCGAATACCATGCATATCGGTCCGAGCAGAAACGGGAGAGCAGACGAGAGGGCAGTCGCGAGCACCATCGCGCCGAAGAGACCCACGAAAGTCGCCAGCAGCAAGTAGCGCGACAACGAGCTCCGTCGACGAAGCTCCGCCCATGCCGCGCGATACCGATCCGGTGGTGGTGGCGCTGGCGGCTCCTCCGGCGGTGGCGGCGGCGGCGACGCGCTGCGATACGGTGCATCCATCAGCCGAAATCGTAGTCACGGTGCAGTTGCTCGCCACGTGGCACGCGCCGATTCTTGGCGCGAGATATGCCGGTTCGTCACGCCGCGCGCGCTCCTTCGCGCTATCGCACGATCTTCGGCCATCCGGTCGCGCACGGCGTCCTCGTTCGGATGCTCGGCCCATAAAAAGCGACATGGGTATCACTTTTTCGGGGAGGCCTCGAAGCCAAGCGGACGTAGATCCCATCGTACTCGGCAAGAACAGGGCAAAGGGCAAACGCCTGCGAGCCAAAAGAACGTGACGATCACGTCATGTTCGCTGCCGACCGGACCACCCCGCGAGGGAAGAGAGACCCCCAATGATTCGCAAATCGACCGTCGCCGTCTGCGCGTTGTTCGTCCTGGCCGCTTGCTCCGCCGCTCCCGAGCCGGCCGCCGAGGCCACCTCCGAGGAGCTCGTCTCGTGCGGTTGGCTCACGGGCGGAGACTGCCGCGCGCTCCCGTCCGGCAACTGGAGGACCGCCGAGTTTTGGGGCGAGCTCTATCTCGAGAAGTACGCGACGCAGCTGAAGCACGCGACAGACGTGATCGAGCCAGGGCCGACGCCGCTCGCGCAGCCGCGCACCGTCTTGCTGATCACCGGCGTCACCATCAAGGCGGCGTGGATGGATCCGATCGCGGCACGATTGAAGCGCGATGGATTCCGAACCGTGACCTACGAGCCGCCGGGGTTGCTCAGTGGCAGCCTCTTCAAGGCGTCGGCCGATTTGGCGACGGTCGTCGAGCGCGTGCGCGCCGAGAGCGGCCAAGAGAAGATCGACATCCTCGCCGAGTGCACCGGCGGGCTCATCGCGCGTCACTACATTCAGTCGCGCGGCGGCGATCGCAACGTGTCGCGCTTGGTCACCTTCGTCTCACCGCAGCACGGTCTCCCGATCGCGCCGCTCGTCGCGCTCACCGTCGGTTGGCCGGCGCTCCACGATCTCTCGCCGGGGAGCGCGTTCTTGCACGCCGTCAACGATGCGCCGCTCCCGACGAAGGTCCCGATCACGTCGATCTACACGTGCACGGACGAATACATTCAGCCGTACCGCACGTCGATCATCCCCGGCGCGACGAACATAGGTCTGTGCCACGGTTTCGTCGGGCACTTTCAGACCATGTACGATCCGCAGATCTATCCGATCATGCACGACGCGCTCGTGAAGCCCGTCCCGCAGTGACATCGCGCACGACGCGCACGACGCGCACGACGCGCACGTCACCGTCGCGATCGTCGCGTGCGCATCAGACTCCCGAGCAATAGACTGACGATGACGAGGATGGCGGCGATCACGATCCCGCCGACCCAACGACGAACGCGATCGTCGTGCTCCTGCGTGCGGCGGAGGTCGTCGCGCGCGCGCTCGGCCTCGGGCGTGAGGAGCTCCGGGCGCGATGGTGCGTCGTCGTGCGCGCGCGACACGATCGTCTGAGGCGGCGCGCCGCCATCGCGGAGCGCGGGCGGGATCTCGGCGTCCGTCGCGCGTCCTGGCGACTCGCGGTAACCGCGCGTCTCTCCTCCCGGGAGCGGGAACGACGGCTTGCTCGGCGGATCAGCCACGCCGATAGCGTACCTCGCGCGCGCCTCTCAGCGGCGACTCGGCGGCATCGAATCGCGCGCGCGATCGATCCGGCGCTGATGTCCGCCGCAGATGTCGCTGCCTCGATGGCCGACGCGCCCTCTTCCCCGACCGTCGCGCTCCCCGGTAGCCCCGTGTGCGGGCACACGCTCGTGCGCAAGCGCGTCGTCGCCGCGGGCGTCGATGAGGGAAGCGGCGTCGTCGGCGAAGTCGCCGGCGAGGTCGTGGCCGGGATCGCCGTCGCAGGCGTTGGTTTGATCGCGGAGATGCTGGTGAGCGTCGTGACCGGGGGACTGGTCGGCGGCGACTAGGAACGAGTCGCGAGTCGCGCCTGAAATTAAATCGCGCGTCGTGTCGAAGTCACCCTGGGTCGTTTGACGTACTCAGGAGCGGGCGGCTTACGCCAGATCGCCCGGCTCGAGTCGATTCCGAAAAATTCACTGTAACGCATGGGCCGCTCGCCGAGACGAAGGCCAGGAGGGGAGCGATGGAACCGGAAATCACGCTCGATGAGCACCTCGCGGACGGCCCGCGCGCGGGCTCCGTCGTTCGGAACGTGGCGACCGCCGCGCGCGTCTTGTTCGGCTTCGTCTTCCTTCTGTTCGGGGTGAGTGGCCTCGTCGGCGCGCTCCCACTTCCGTCGACCGCGGGAGCCGACGGCGCGCAGGCGCTCGGCGCGGTCGCCGCGACGTGGTGCGCCTCTCCGTTGATTCAAGCGACCGAGGTGATCGTCGGCGCGCTCCTCTTGGCGAACGGTTTCGTGCCGCTCTCGATCTTCTCGCGACGACGCAACGCCGGGTGATCGGTCGCGAAAATGTCCGGGATGATGCATACGTGGGCCATGCGAATCGGCGTCCTGGGTGCCGGCGGAGTCGGCGGGCTCGTCGCGGGGCTCTTGGCGCGCGCGGGTCACGACGTCGCGCTCGTCGCGCGGGGGGCGGCGCTCGTCGCGATCCGTGAGCGCGGTCTCCGCGTCGACAGTCCACTCGGTGTCTTCACGGCACGCGTCGATGTCGCCTCGTCGCCGCGCGAGCTCGCGCCGGTCGACGCTTGCCTCGTCGCGGTGAAGACCTGGCAAGTCGCCGACGCGGTATCGGCGCTCGGCCCGTTCCTCGGCGACCGCGGCGTCCTCGTGCCGCTCGAGAACGGCGTCGACGCTCCGGACGAGTGCGTCGCTGCGCTCGGCCCCGAGCGCGTCGTCGGCGGGCTCTGCCACATGCTCAGCTGGATCGCCGAGCCCGGAGCCGTGAAGCACGTCGGCGCCGCGCCACGGTTCACGTTCGGCGCGTGGCGCTCACCGCTCGACGGACGCGCCGACGCGTTGAAACGCGCGCTCGCCGAAGCGGGCGGCGACGTTCACATCGTGGACGATTTTCCTGCGGCACTCTGGGAGAAGTTCCTCTTCATCGCGTCGTTCGGCGGCGTCGGGGCGATCGCGCGATCGACCGCGGGCGTCGTCCGCACGATCCCCGAGACGCGCGCTCTCCTCGTCACGGCCTTCGAAGAGGTCCGCGCCGTCGCGACCGCGAAAGGGATCGCGCTCGCGCCCGACCTCATCGAACGAACGCTCGCGTTCGTCGACGCGCTCCCCGAAAGCGCGACCGCGTCGTTGCAACGCGACGTCGTCGCCGGGCGACCTTCGGAGATCGATTCGCTCAGCGGTGCCGTCGCGCGGATCGGCGCGACGCTCGGTGTGGACGTTCCCGTGCATCGGGCGATTCACGCGGCGCTGCTACCGCTGGAGCGAGCGGCGCGCGCACGCGGGTGATTCACCGCCGGCGCGATCGCCGAGACAGACCGCCGACGACGAGCATCAACCCGAGCGCGCTCGCCCACGACGTCGCGTCGCTTCGCGCGCGGCCGACGCTGCATCCGGCGGAGTCGACGCTCGCGGGGGTCGCGCTGTCGTCCGGAGGCGCGGGTCCACCGCTGTCGCCGCCGCCGCCGCCGCTATCGCTCGTCGGCGCGCCCGCATCGAGCGACGCGCCTTGCGCGACGACGACGAAATGAACTTTGAGAAATCCGTCGTCGGGTGCGCCGCCCGGTGCGTCCGCGAACCACGTCACGCCGTCCTCGACGACGCCGAACGCGATCTCCGTGTCGCCCACCGCGCCCGCGTCGAGCGCGATCTCGAACCTTCCGACCGCGCCGGGCGCCACGTCCGCGGCGACCGTCGACACGCGCGTCTTCGAGAGCCACGACGCATCCGCAAACGGCGAGGGTTTGTCGCGCGGAATCGGCGCGAGCTTGGTCGTCCCCGCCTTCCACGTCTGCGCGCCGGTGTTCGTGAGCTCGATGTACCCCTTCGCGACGTCGCCCTGATGCACCGTGAGCGCGGTCGGCGACATCGGGAACGACTGACCTTTGAACGAAGCGCGCCATTGCGGAGTGACGACTTGAATCTTCACCTCGAGATCGGCGTCGGGCGGTCCGCCTTGCCCGGGATCGCTGAACCACGCGACGCCGTCTTCGAGCACGCCGAAGAATTCGGTGTACGTCCCGGGCTTGGTCGGCGCAGCGAGGTTGAACTTGAACTTGTACGTTGCACCCGGCGGCACCGTGCCGGTCACGCCCGCGGGGCGGCTCTTCGAGATCCACGAAGCGTCGGCGAACGCGCTCTGACGATCCCGCGCCTGCGTCGTGCCGATTCGCGTCTTCGAGTCCCACGTCTTGGTCCCGGTGTTCTTCAGCTCGATGTACGACGGGATCACTTCGCCCTCGGCCATCGTCAGCGTCGTGGTCGCAACCGGGAAGCTCTGGGCGACGAACTGCGCGGCGTACGGCGGCGAGGTCGCGTAAGCGTTCAGCACAGCCTGCGCGTACGCGACGCGCGTCGACTCGTTGCACTGGCCGCATCCTTCGAACCGCGTCTCGAAGACGACCGTCGCGTCGTGGAGATTCGTCGACGCCTTGAGCGCCGCGAGCCCGTAACCCGAGAACGTCGTCAGCTCGTACCAGATGAAGTCGAGCTGCAGCTGCAGCGACCACACCGACTGCGCGTGCTGCGATGCGTACGTCGTCGCGTTGTCGCCGCCGTCGTGATCCCAGCGTCCGCCGACCGACCACTGCGCGATGCCGCGTCCCGGGCCGCCGGGCTGAACGGCGTTCGGATTCATCCCCGACTCTTGATCGAGGTTGCCGACGATCCCGGCCGCTTGGAAATTCGTGAGGCCCTTGCCGACGAAGTAGGTGAACGCGGCGTGGTCGTTCGCGAAGAGCGCGGAGACGTTCTTGTCGGTCGGCTCGTCGGAGCTCGCGCCTGGACCGGTGTCACCGCATGCGGCGAGGGCGAGGGCGAACATCAGCGCGAACGCGAGGGCGACGCGCGACCGGTGGTGCGAGGGGAGAGGAGAGGTCACACGTCGCGTTCAGCAATGGGTGTGCCCCGAAAGCAGCGTGGAAGTTCGCGGGAATGCGAGGTGGATCAGCGAGGATTCACCGTGGCGCGTCGCGAGAAGCGCGCGACGAGGCGCGAGCGGCCGACTCCGGACTAGGATGCGCGCCATGATGAAGCTCCACGGATTCGCCATGTCGCCGAACACGCGCCGCGTGCGCCTGATGCTCGAGGAGTGCGGCGAGGCGTACGAATTCGTCGACGTCGATCTCATGACCGCCGAGCACAAGTCCGATGCGTACCGCGCGCTCAACCCGACGGCGCGAGTTCCCACACTCGTCGACGGAGACTTCGTGCTCTGGGAGTCGAACGCGATCCTCGAGTACCTCGCGGCGAAGCATCCGGAGACCAAGCTCGGAGCGACGTCGCCGCGCGAGACCGGCGAGATCGCGCGATGGATGTTCATGAACGCGGGGCATCTCTCGCCGAACGTCGCGCGGATCTTCGCGCACACGATCCGGCTCCCGCCCGAGAAGCGGATCGCGCAGCTCGTCGACGAGGGGCGCGCCGAGGTCGATCGCTCGCTCGGCGCGCTCGATCCCGCGCTTGCCGGGCGCGAGTACCTTCTCGGTCGCGTCACGATCGCCGATCTGTCGATCGGGCCGACGCTCTCCGCCGCACCGATGCTCGGCATCGACCTCTCGCGCTTCCCGAACGTCGTCGCGTGGTACGCGCGCATGTCGGCGCGGCCCGTGTACAAGAAGCATTTCGGCTGATTTTCTCTCTGAATCGAGCCGGCGCGTCAGCGCGTGAGGACGATCGCGCTGTACGGGCCGAGCACGAGCGGCAAAGCGTACGGCTTGCCGTCCTTGGCGCGGAGCACCGGCGTCACGCTGCCGCTCTGCGTGCCGGTGAAGTCGGCGCCGTACGCCGGTAGATCGGTGTTGATGCGCACGCGCCACGCGCTCGCGTCGGGGACGCCGACGTCGTACGTCGTGAACGCGGTGTTCGCGAAATTGATCACGACGAGGACGTCCTCACCCGACGCGCCGTGCCGCCGGTACGCGATGACCTTCGCCGCGTCGTTGCGCTGGACGATCTCGACGCCCGCATCGGCGAGCCCACCCGCCTTGCCGTCCAGGTTTCGACGCAGCCGGATCATGTCCTTGTAGAATGCACGCACGAGCGTGCCTGGCGCGGTCGGTGCGGCGAGCGGCGCTGGCGGGCTCGTGAACGGCGCGGTGGCGAGCGACTCCTGGCCCATAAAGATCATCGGCACTCCGGGCGTCGTGAGCATGACGACAGCACCGAGCATCGAGCGTTTGCGCGCGGCGAAGCTCGTCGGGTTGCCACCGTCGATCCGCGTCGGTATGCGCGCGCCGCCGTTGCCCACGGTGTCGTGGTTCTCCATGTAGAGGAGGCGGCCGAACGGATCGCCGCCCGACGTCCCCGAGAGCGCGTCGACGACTCGGCCGAGATCGCGCCCGGCGTCGCTCGCGGGAACGATGACGTCCGACATCGTGTAGCCAAAGCCGTCCCATTGCGCGTCGAAGCCGAAGCCGCCGCTCGTCGTGCTCTGCGTGAGGGCGCCGTAGCCTTTGAGATCCTCCGCGATGCTGAGGCCGTGAAGCGCGTGCACCCGATCGTTCGCGCGCACCAGCAGCTCCTTGCCGCCGGGAGTCGTCCCTTGGCCGTCGAGCGCGCGGACGTTCGAGATCGAGTCCCAACGAAAACCATCGGCGCGATGCTCGAGCATCCACGTGTCGACTGACGCGGCGAGCATCGTCGCCACCTCGGGCGTCGCGTAGTCGGGGCGAGGACCCCAGGGCGTCGTCGCGTACGCGCCGGGCGGGAAGAAGTAGAGGCCCGCCGAGTTGTTCGGGCAGTCACCGTCGAAGCATCGGAGCGGCGCTTGGCTCCAGCCGTCGGTGTGGTTGATGACGGTGTCGATCCAAACCGCGATGCCGAGCGCGTGCGCGCGATCGACGAACGCGCGGAAGTCGTCGGACGTGCCGAGGCCGGGCATCGGAGCGTGAAAGAGCTGCGGGTTGTATCCCCAGCCGGTCGCGCCGCCTCCGAACGCTTGGACCGGCATCAGCTCGATGACGTTCACGCCGAGATCCGCGAGCGCCGGGAGCGCGTCGCGCGTCGATGCGAACGTGCCGTGCGTCGCGCCGGCCGCGACCGTGAAGCTCGGTACGTGAAGCTCGTAGACGACCGCGGTGGCGCGCGCAGGGCGTGTGAACGACGGCGTCGTCCACGCGTAGGCGTTCGGGTCGACGACTTTGCACGCGGGGGTCGCGAGCTCGCGGCAGTACGGATCGATGCGCGTGATCGTGCCGCCGGTCGCCGCGAGCACGAAGCGGTAGGTGTTGCCCGCGTGCGCTCCGGCGACGTGCGCTTCGTAGACGCCGCCGGCGATCGCGGTCATCGCGACGTCGCTCGTCGCGAAGTCGCCGCGCACGAAGGCGCCTGTCGCGTGCGGCGCCCAGACGCGAAAGACGACGCCGCCCGGCTCGACGTTGGCGCCGAGGAACGGCGCGGGGACGACGTCGGCGTCGCCGCGTGCGTCGCGCGTCGAGGCGCCGTCGGCGCCGATACCCGCGTCGTCGAGCACGGCGGATCCATCGGTCGAAGCGTCGCCGTCGACAGCCGGCGGCGCGTACGGGCCGCCGTACGAGTCGCTGCACGACGATGTCGCCGTCGGCGCCGCGATTGCGAATGCGATCGCCGCGAGTGACGCGCTCCGCGAGAGTGACCGCGTGCTGCTTCGCATGAGGAGAGGCTTAGCACTCGCGCGCGCGGGCCGTTTGCGCGCGAACGTCAAAGGCTTGCGCGTTTCCGTCGCTGCGCGCTCGGGCGGCGCGGTGGCTCTCCGTGCGGGGGCAACATCTCGAGGTCGAGGTCGGAGCGACGCACCGACGACGGCGCGCGCTCGAAGCGTCGTGTGAACGCCGCCGTGAACGCCGCGAGGCTCGCGTATCCGACGCGCGCGGCGACCTCGCCGACCGTGTGGCGTCCGCTCTGCAAGAGGAGGAGCGCCGCGTCGAGGCGCTTCTCGCGCGCGTACGCGGCGGGCGCCCTCCCGAGCTCGCGTCGGAACGCGCGGAGCAATGTGGACTCGCTGGTGGCCGCGTGACGCGCGAGATCGCCGACGCGAAGCGGCGCGAACAGGTTCTCGTCGATCCAGGCCCGCGCCCGCGCGACGACGTCGCCTTCTTCGTTCACGACCGACGCGCGTCGTCGCTTGTCGTCTCGCTCGGCGCAAAGGAAATAGATCTCCTTGGCGATCTCGGTCTCGAGGAACGCGGCCGCGGCGCTCCCGTGCTTGCCGCAGACGGCTCGCTCGAAGACATAACGGTGCACGAGCTCGTCGACCCAGCGCGTGCGCGGCAAGACACGCGGCGTCGCGACGAGGAGGGCGAAGCGTCGCGCGTCGACGTGCGGGTGGTACTCGAGGCACGCCTTTGCACGCGCGCCGTCGGCCACGAGGAGCGTCGCGAGCCTCGTGACGGAGCTCTTCGCGCGGACGCGGTACGGCGTCGCCGCAGGGATG